>JACPGG010000002.1 GCA_016182545.1 Ignavibacteriales bacterium | reverse complement strand
GTACGTTGCATCGAAGAATTTATTTGATGCTGCGATCGTATCGATGTAATTGTTCTTCACCACCGTGTACGTGCGCGACGATCCTGTGCCTGTCGTCGCAGCCATCCGCGCATTGCTCACCACGGGCCAATCGTTCCCGTAGTTCGGAAATCCGGCGATCAGTTTGTTCGACGGGCATCCTCTCGCAAGGATCGTGTTGATACTGCGCAGAACGTGCCACGAGCTTGTCACCGCAGACGATTGCAGCGGCGCATTCGGTCCGGCTGTCGTACTGCCGGAATACCAATAGGCATAGAGCATCGTGAAATAATAATCGGTCACCGGATTCACCGTTGAAAAAAATGCCGCGTCAAAGATCCCGATGCCGTCTGTTCCCGTCGACCAATCCACGGCAGGAAGTTCGATCACAAATTCATATCCATGCGCTTTCAACGTATCGCCGAACTGTTTCATAAAATCACGGAACGGCACGCGCACCGTCTCGGACATGCTTTCGAAATCGATATTTACACCATCGGCGTTCCGTACTTTCAATTGCGCAATCGTGTTCTGGATAAGTGCGTTCTTGTTCGCCGTGCTGTTCAACAAGGTCGCATGGTCGGAGAAAAGGACAAGGGTCAAATGGACCTTCTTGCCGTGCTGCTGTGCCACGGACACGACATTTGCCGAAGCCCAACTGTGCGTGGAGGAAAAACCACCCGTTGCAGGATTGATATCCGCACTGAAGTACGCAACATGTGTGAGCAGGCTGAAATAATAATTGTTCTCCATTCCGGCGGCGATCCAGTACGGATGGAACCCATAGACAATAGTGTTCAGCGTCTGCACTTCGGACAGATCGGTGCGCTTTGCCAACGATGGAAGCGGAAGAGATGTGCCGACAAGTTCAGGATGATCGCGGTAGAATTCCCATTCCTCCTGGTGAGGCGATTTGAATTGCTCTTGCTGTGCGTGGAGAAGCGTTGCAGAGAGAATGAACAGGGTAACGGAATACTTCATACATGCCTTTCGTTGTGTTGTCGATCCTCCCCTGACAAAATATAGAAAAACAATAGTTTATTCGCACGGTGCATTTTACCCGGTGTGACGAGGAAAACATCTAATACCCAATGAACCGTTCGCTGAGAGCGAACGATTCATTGGACAGCACTGTGCAATAAAAAAGCGCAGACGGTGTTACCCGCTGCGCCAAAGATATTTGCCCTCACCCATTCCCGGTTATCCCGTGGGATGCGCGGTGTTCCGTTGCGGAAACCGGATGAAGGTTGATGCAATGTAATACTCAGAACAGTCGATGTCAACACACATGCTGCGGTTCGTTACATAATCTGCGAATGTACCGGATCATGTTTGGCAAAAAAATGTACCGACATCACTCCTGTATGAAGTTCTTGCATCTCTAGACGGATAACGGTATCATACCGCCGCACAATCGTTCGGAGATCATGGGGACAACTGTTCGATGCCTCGCATTCCTGATGCTTGTTTCGTCGATCGTGAGGGGACAATCCGACACGATTGCATTTGAGCGTCATCTTCTCCCGCTGGAAGAGTACGTGAGCATTTCCCATGCCGGCGGACGGACGGTGAGTGATGCGGCTCCATATTCATCGCAAGCACTGCATACGATCAAGATCGGATTTGACAGAAGCAAGATCCTGCCGATGCATGGACCGCAATTTATCAAAGTAACGACATCTGTATACAAGCGCGACGGCTCACTCTACAACAGAACAACCCAGTACGCATTCACATTCCCCCTTCAACCCTCCCCGAAAGACGATATTCTGCTGATGAGGACGATCTCAGAACGGATCATGACGTACAATTTCACGAATCGGCGCAAGATCGATACGATCGATGTGCATCTCGACTCGCTCCCCGGCTGGTCGGTAGTGGAAGTGAACGTGACGCCGGATGAGGAATTCACGAAGTACGAACGGAGATCTCTGACGCGGCAAACCTGGTTTTTCCGAACCACTGGAAACAGATTCGAAAGTTCATTCTTCCTCGGCATCCCGAAAGTACTGTACGATTCCGAGAAGAACGATACCATTACGTACGGCAACGCAAGCGCCATGGTACGGTTCAGTTACCTGGATGGTGAAACGGGAGAACCATATCCGTTCAATGTCGGTATCGGAACATTCGGCGTCAGCACGCCGATCGATGTCTCGAGCAAAGGGGGCGGTTTTGCGATCTCTGTCATGTTCGACGTGGTGCGGGCATTCGACCGGATGTACAAGTGGAACATTACCAACAAAGTGAATGCCGGAATCGAAATTACTCCCTTCTTTCCCATCAACCATCGTGCACGCATACTCGTGAATGCCCGGATAGGCATTTCACCTTAAAGAAAATGATCGCACGCATCAACTACTTTACAAGCATCAATTTCTTTAGTTGATGTTTTTTATCAGAAGAAAGTTTCGCAAAATACATCCCGCTCGCCAGGTTTGACGCATCAAATGTTTTTTGATGATACACCCCTGCTTCCAGGTTCTCATTCACAAGCGTCGCAACTTCCCTTCCGATCGCATCATAAATTTTCAGCGTCGTCATTCCTGAAACCTGAAGCGTGAAACCGATTGTTGTTGTTGGGTTGAAGGGATTGGGATAGTTCTGCTCAAGTGCAAATTCACGCGGCACGATTTTTTTCGTGTCAACTTTTCTTGCGGCAATTGAACGAGAAGCAGACGGCGACTGCTCGCCGCCAACGGCATGGATCTCATCAACATAAAAAATGCCTGCCGCCGATGATTGAAAATAAATGCCGTGAACGATCTGGCTGTCCGGATTCATCTGACTCAATGGAATGGAAACAGAAACCCATGTATTTGGAGTGACCGGTCCTGTGCTAAAACTCTGGAATGAATATCCCTGATCATTCTCCAATGCAACATACAGTTCGGTGGGAACCGTCACATAGACTGCAAATTCAAGATTATCCAAATTGTTCAGATCAATCGTTCCGGCAGAGTTCCAGTTACCGTATCGCAGTCGCAACGCTCCCCACTCTCTTGATGGTACTACTTTGATGGAGTTGGCGCTGCCGTTGTATGATTGTTCTGCACTTCCAAAAGTGATTGTTGCATCCCAGGACGTGTGGGTCCACGGAAAGACAAGTGCATCGTCGTACATAATTAAATTGCCGATCGAAGTGCTGAGAATCCGTCCTCCGTTCCCCACAGCCCATCCGCTATTTTCATCGACAAGTGAAACGCTTGAGAGATTATTAGAGTTTACTGTGTTTTGATTCCGTCTCCACGTCGCACCCCCATCTGAAGTTTCCAAAATCAAACCATTCCCTCCCACAGCAACGCCTCTGTTGGCGTCGAGAAATTTCACACCAGTAACCCCTGCAGTCGTTCCGCTTGATTGCGCAGTCCATGTTGCGCCGCCGTTTGTCGTCCGCAGAATTGTTCCTCCTGCGCCGACAATTGTTCCTGTGTTTGCGTCGGTGAATGACACACCGGAGAGATGGTTGCTTGTGCCGCTTGTTTGGTTTGTCCAGGTAACTCCGCCATCAGTTGTGCGCACAATCCTTCCATACCATCCAACTGCTGTCCCGTTGTTGAAATCGGAAAATGAAACGCCGTACAGCCGCGAACCGCCTGATTCATTCCGCCGTTGAGTCCATGTGGTACCGCCGTCTGATGTGCGCCAGATTTGTCCGAACAGTCCGACAGTTACGATAGTGTTCGCATCAAGATAGGCGATGCCCCAGTGAAACAAATTAAAAGCACCGACTTGATGCCGCACCCATGTCGTTCCTCCGTCGCTCGTCATCAAAACACCTCCGCTCGACATTCCGACTGCACCTCTGTTCGCATCTAGAAAATGAACCGACTCCATATAATCCGACACGCCGCTTTGCTGTGGAGTCCATGTGCGACCGCCGTTGGTTGTACGCAGAATGAGTCCCCACGCACCGCCGACTGCAGTTCCTGTATTTCGATCTGTAAAATAGACAGCGTTCAGCCAATCACCTCTTGCACCAATCTTGCTTGATTGCACCATCCAGCGAGAAATTCCGGAAGAAGGAGGGGTTGCTGATGCAGTTGTGAACTGATATAAACTCGACCAACCGCTCGTACCAACGCTGTTCGTTGCATTCACTTTCCAAAAATATGTTGTATTGTTTTGAAGGGCACTGCTTGTTGTATAAAATGTATCCGAAATTCCACTTTGATCGATCACCTGCGTAGCAAAACTTGAATCATCTGAAAGCTGCAGCCGATACGTTTCTGCGCCATTGGGAACATTCCAAACCAATTGCGGCGCCGTGGTAACTCCGCTCGTTCCGTTTGCTGGCGACACAAGTGTCGGCGTGTCAGGCGGCGCACCGGTTGACGTTCCAGCAAAATTCATATTATCAACAAAGAATGTATTTGCTGAGCCGCTGATATCCTGAATTGAAATACGGTTGATCGTTTGATTGTTCGGATTCAACTGACTCATCGGAATGGAAATTGTTGTCCATTGATTCGCAGTGATTGCATTGTTCACTGACGGAAACGACTGCCCCGCGTCATTCTCAAAAAAGATACTCAACAACGTGCCTGACATTCCGCCGTGCACCACAAAATCAAAACTTTGGTACGGAACAGGATCTATTCCCGCTGTCCCCCAGTTTCCGTAATGCAAACTCAACGCGCCCCAAGCGGAAGTGAGTTCAACTTTTATCGATGAAACACCGTCGTGCACTTGCTCGCTACTGTTGAATGTAAGATTTGCGCTCCATGAATTATTAATCCAGGGCGATTGCAGTGCATCGTCATTATAGATGACAAGATCAGAAGAAGTTTGAGCGGGAAGAACAAAGGGGCAAATTAGTGACACTGCAAGAAGCCACGTAAAGATACGCATGACGCATCCTCCTTATTGTAAATGTTATCGTAGGCAGAGGATGCACAGTTGCCTGCTATGCGGCACATCCCTATATGTAATTACTTGAAAAAAACAGAATGGAGTGAATTAAATCAATCGTAAGAAATCTGTAATTTTCTGCGCAGTAATACTATGTAGGAACAAATCCACAATGATGTGTAGGAGGAAAAGACACCCTGTTAAGAAAGGGCGCCTTTTTGAAAAATGAGGTATTGAGATTATTTGACGAACACCATTTTTTTCATCTGCACATTCTTTCCGCTTTGCAATCGCGTAAGATATATTCCTCCTGATAAATTTGAAGCGGTGAATTTCACTTTGTGAATTCCCGCTTCCTGCACTTCGTCTACGAGCGCCGCAACCTCTCTTCCCAGTGCGTCAAATACTTTCATTGATACGTGACCGACTTCTGAAATCTGATACCTGATCTCTGTTGAAGGATTGAACGGATTCTCCCACAATGAATATCCCCATTCGGTAGCCCGGTCTCTCCCGCGCATGCGCACATATCTCCCGGTTCCGGAAAGACCTGCCATGTCATCAACGCCTCCATCACCGGAACTTGTACCGAAAATCTCACGCCAGTTCGTCGCATCGGCAGACGTTTCAATCGAATAACTTCTGCCGTACGCCGTTTCCCACCGCAGCACAACTCGATGAATCTCGAATTGTTTCCCCAGATCGAGGAGGATCCATTGATCATCCGAATATTCGCTGCTCCATCGCGTGCTTATATTCCCGTCGACCGCCAAACCGGGATTTTCAAAATTAGTCCCTTGGTCTCCCGATGATGCACTAGCCGGACGAAGCAGCGCCCGGTTGACCAATGCCGGATCGTCTGCCCGGATCGTTATTGAAGCGGTATCCGAAGTCTCTCCCGTTGCAATCAGTGTAAAGGTGCTGTCATTCTGCAGCGTCACAGTTGTTGAATCGCTTGACAGCACAGATTTACCGTTCAGAGTGCCAGATGAACCTTCTACGCTATGCCAGCTGAGGATGCTTGATTCCCCGCGTCCGATGACGATCGGATCTGCTTTCAGGAAAACAATTGTCCCGGTCGGCAGCACTTCAACGGTTGTCTCTTTCGTACTTTCTATGTTGCCACGGGCAACAAGTGTATAGGTTGTTGTTGAAGAAGGAGTAACAACTGTAGAATCTGTTTCGTCCACTGACCTCCCGTCGAGCGTTACGGATGAGCCAATGGAGGTAGCCCAAAAAAGTTTTGCGGATTTGCCTTTTTCAATCACAGAAGGGAGTGAGGTAAATGCAATGATTGTTCCGGTTTGGAATACTATCGCTATCGCGTGAGGATATTGATTGAAAATGTCTTTCACAAGTGCCAACGTATTTGAACGCCATGTACTTTGGTTCCATCCCCACGATAGTGCACCGGCATATCCGTTGTTGTACAGCGTGCGATACAAATTACCGAATGGAAGCCCGAGAATATTCTCCGGAAAGAATTCCGCGATCACCAGAGGTTTTGTCAATTCCCAATACGAGCACGGTACATGGAATGGCGACAGTACGATCCCCTGATATGCGTAATAATGATTGGAATAGAAATCGAGCGTCCCGTCCGGATCGCCTCCTGCCGTGATCAAACGATCATCTCGATAATAATTGAAGTTTTCAGCTGACAGCCGTGAAAGTATCTCCTCTGCAGGCATTGACACATTGTGCCGCAATGTAAATTCACGTTCTATCGCTTCTTTTTCCTGTTCAGTTATGGATACGCGCCTCTGTAACGGATCATCCTGATTTGGCAGGAGATTGACGTCGGTTGACACCGTCATCGCCCATGTGCCGGTTGTAACCTGCGCGGAGGGGTCTGTTCTGTGAATTGCACCTGCAGCGAGATTGACGAATCGTTGAATGTTCGAGATCGGCACCAGTTTGATACCATACCAGCCGAATTCATCGGTCATCCCTTCCGCTTCGTTGAACACTTCCCACGCAACGATCGCCGGATGTCCTTTTACACCGCTTACCAAAGGGATCAATGCATTGTCGATGTACGATCGGGTGTACTGCGGATCGGTCAGCAGCAGCGTATTCCTTTGCAGCGTCGCCGAGTCGAGCGACCAGCGATGCATATCGAACGACCAGAGGCACAAAATAAGTCCGATCTTTCGTTCCCACGACATATCGAGAATTTTCTTGAGATGTGTCACTGCCTTCAATCCCGGACCGGTCACTCTTCCGTTCGCGTCGAATTCCGGCGTCTGCGTGCCGTCGGTATGCAGCCACAGCCGCATACAATTCCCTCCGTTTGCACTGATCGCATCGAACACATTTCTGAATCGTGCTGTATCAAGCGTGCCGGGTCCCAGATCGCCCGCGAACCTGACCCAGGCAATATTGGAGCCGCTTAAGAAGAGTTGTTGGTTATTGAAGGGGATGCGTGACTGAGCAGACGTGATCTGCAAAATACAATGCAGACATAACGTGGCAGAAAGAAAGACGGTCTTTGTCATAACACCCTCGCATACTCGTTTGACATTATGTTATTGTGGACCGTCACAAAAATATGATCGTTCATTCCTCCGTTTCAACGGTTGAGAAAATGATGCGCACAGAATATCTGGAACGCACTCTTAACGGCGACAGCATGTAGAACAGTATACTGGTCGACCAGTGCTAATACAAGCATTATGAATATTTTTTAATCCAAACAACAATCGTACCGTCAACCATTCGTTGATCATCTCAAATTCAGATAGGGAAAATATTTTCCAGGTATTGCATTTCGTCAGGCACACAGTACTTACAGGATGAACTGTAGGACAAAAATACTTTCTCTTCACGATTGATACTCTTTATTTTTTTATTTACCGATACACTGAAGAACAATTTGTGAGGATAACAATTTTTGAGCATATTTCCTGTGAATAAACAGATGCATCATGCACTCAAATATTTTTTCTTCTTCGCCGCAATGCATGCAATATCGCCATTTTCTTTTTCGCAATCGGACGGTACGAACGGCGCTGCATCGGCTGCAGATATCGTCATCTATGATGAAGACCTGCAAGCGCCGTGGTTCCACATTGTCAACGATGCAATGGTAACATTTAAAAGTACCGAGCAGGTATTCGATGGGACGTATGCGATGAAAGTAACTGCCTCTTCCTGGGGCTGGGTGAGTATGCATTACGGACCGTGGAATACGCAGGGATTCAGTCCGACGCCGTACGAGAACGTTGTCTTTGCAATCTATCCGACAAGCGCTGCAACATCCGTTGCGGTATTTTTGGAGAATGACAAAGGGGAATCGTTTCCAAAAATTCCGCGAGGAACATTTACTGCACAGACGTGGACTCTTGTGTCCGTTCCCATGAGCGAATTGAATCCGAACGGTCGCATGATCAATCGGATTTTTATCCAGGAATTCAGCGGCTCGACAAAGACATTGTATATTGATAATTTCCGTTTTGCGGGCGCCGGTCCATCCGATCCGACGCTTGCTTCACCGAAGAACGGGTCAACAGGAACAGCCGGCGCAACCTCGTATCACATTCAGGTTTCTACGAATACCGCTTTCCAAACGACAGTGGTCGATCAAGCAGCGATCACTGCAACCTCTGCATCCGTGAGCGGACTTGAATTTGGGACGACATATTATTGGCGTGTGAGAGGAATAGACCTACGCGATAGCAGTGCATGGTCGTCGGTTTGGAGTTTCGGAACGCAACAGCAATCACTTTCTGCACCGACACTTATCAGTCCTGCGGACGGAGCGACCGACCAACCGACAACAGTATCGTTCAGATGGAATTCCCCTACCGGTTCGCAGTTCTGCAGACTGCAAGTTTCGACCAGCCCATCATTCTCTACAACGGTGTTTGACGATTCTTCAATTACAGGAACTTCGCTGCAGTCCGGGAATCTTTCGCCAAACACGCAGTATTTCTGGCGGGTTAGTGCGCGAAATGACGCCGGCACAAGTCCCTGGTCGACTATCTGGAGTTTCACAACTTCAAAAGAATCTCTCGACATTCCTGTGTTACTGTCCCCTCCGAATCAATCTGTTGATCAGCCGACAACAGTGACGCTGTATTGGGCACCGGTCCCGACAGCGCAATCATATAGAGTGCAAATTTCCACCTCGCAATCCTTTACTGCTCAAATTATCGATGACTCTTTGTTATCAAACACATCGAAGTCAGTTTCCGGAATTCTTTCAAATACGCAGTACTACTGGCGGGTCAGTGCTCGCAATTCAACAGGTATCAGCGACTGGACCGCTCCATGGAGTTTTACAACTGCAGAATCTGCAACATCTCCCGCCCTTGCGTTGAGGACAACAATACAATTTCCCGAGAATAATTATACCGAGAAGGATTATAAACTTGTCGGACTCCCCGGCGCCAGCAACGAGCCGGTCACAACGTTTCTGCACGGTATCCCGTCGCAGGATTGGGAGATGTATTGGGACAACGGTGAGACAGAGAATTATTTAGTTCCGTACAACGGAAGAAGTGAATTCATATTTTCAACAGGGAAAGCATTCTGGATGATCAAACGGGGAAATTGGATCATCAACGCCGATGTTGCTCCTCCGGTTCTTAATGATTCCGCTGAAACCGAAGTGCCGCTTCACAAAGGATGGAACCTGATCACGGATCCGTTCTTGACACCGATCGCGTGGAGCACTGTGCAGTCAATCAACGCAACCGGTGAACAGATTTTTGTGTACGACCGTGGAAACTTTGTCCTATCTGATTCAATCAAACCATTTACCGGATATTATTTTTTCAACGCAGAATCCCTTAACGTACTCCGCATTCCGTCTAAGAACAATCCAACGTCAGATGTATCTGTACCGAAGTACGGATATACACCAAGTGCCGGCGATTGGCGAATCAATGTAATTCTGCACAGCGGTTCCTCAATCGACAATGTGCTGTGGTTTGGTTCTTCGCACGATGCGTTGACAGATGTTGATGATTATGATTTCCATAAGCCGAGGGGATTCAATTCTTCGCCGGTCACTTTCTTCTTCCGTCCTGCATGGGACGAAGCATATCCATCCTTTGCTGCCGATATCCGTCCCGCCATTAAAAATATAGAACAGTGGAATTTCACAGTCCGGGCGGCAGTCGGTAGGGCTGCAGAAATTTCTTTTAAAGGGATTGAAAATATTCCATCCCAATATGAAAGTTATCTTTTGTGCAATGGACAGGGAACGTACATCAACCTTCTTTCGATGCAGACATATCGCTTTCTCCCTTTACATGACACAACAACATTCACGGTCATTGTTGGGCTGACGGAAGAAGTAAAAGGCATTCTTTCAGAACATCCCCTTGCTCGTTCCGTTTCATTAGGCATCAATTATCCCAATCCGTTCAATCTCTCCACCGCCATTCCATTTGAACTTTCCGATGAGACTTCTCTGCGCATCTCGATCTATAATCTGCTAGGACAGGAAGTGAAAAGACTTTTTGAGGGGACGCTCACTACCGGGCGGCATACGATCCATTGGGATGGAACGGATACAGAGGGAAAAATCCTTCCGAGCAGCGTTTACTTCTGCAAACTCGTCACGGACGATACCCGCACATTCATACGGAGAATGATCCTCGCGAAATAAATTTTACCGCTTCGGACAAAAAAACCTGTTTTCGTACTGTATCAAAAAATCAATACGGAGGAACTATGCGCCGGTCCAAAATAATTCTCGCGTTGCACGTATGGATGATGATTGTCGTACTGATTCTGAATACAAACCATTCACTTTTTGCGCAACACACAACAATCGTGCAACAGTTCGGACAACTCGGCACCAAAGGGGGCTCCATCGTCGATAAATCCGGTACGGCAGTGACACTGCGCGGAATGAGTTTATTTTTTTCCCAGTGGGAGCCGGAGTTTTACAACTACGATTGTATCCGATGGCTGAGAGATGATTGGAAATGTACTGTCATCCGAACGGCGATGGGAATCGAAGAAGATGGATATCTTGCCAATCCATCAAGGGAAAAAGCGAAGATCAAAACGGTGATTGATGCCTGTCTCTCGCTCGGGATCTACGTCATCGTCAATTGGCATGACTTTCATGCGGAGCAGCACAAGGATGAAGCCATTGCTTTCTTCGAAGAGATTGCGACACTGTACGGCAACAGTCCGAATGTGATCTACGAAATTTATAGCGAACCGGAAACGACGGACTGGGAAACGGTCCGATCGTACGCCGACGAGGTCATTTCCCGTATCCGTGCGATCGATCCGGATAATCTTATCATTGTCGGTACGCCGTGGTGGTCCCAATATGTCGATGAGGCATCCGAAAATCCTCTTCCGTACAGCAATCTTGCGTACGCACTTCACTTTTATGCCGCATCACACAAACAGGAGTTGCGGGACAGAGCGATGGTTGCATTGAACAGAGGTTTGACTCTTTTTGTGAGCGAGTTCGGCGGGGGTGATTACACGGGAACTGTCGGGATAGATTATGACGAATTGGATGCGTGGTTCAAGTTAATGGATGATCACAACATCAGCTGGTGCAATTGGGCAATAGAAGATCGGGGAACGACCGCTTCAGCATTACAGTCCGGCGCAAGCAGTACCGGAGGCTGGTCTGTATCAGTGCTTACCGAATCAGGACAATTAATGCGGAATAAAATCAGATCGACAAATCCCGCCCTTCCGGCAGAAGTAGATTCATCGGAACAATCTCCATTGAGATATGAAGTGCGGCAGAACTCACCGAATCCATTTAACTACTCAACATCGATACAATTTGACCTGCCGGAAGAAACGACAGTGCAAGTAACGGTCTATAATATTATCGGGCAGGAGATAAAGAGACTCGTAGACGGGACGCAGCAGCGCGGCTCTCACACGCTACGATGGGACGGGAAAAATGACGCCGGAACCATTGTCCCAAGCGGAGTATATTTTTATTCACTCACGACAGCAAGCAGTCGAGTATTCGTTCGGAAACTGCTGTTTGCAAAGTAGAACGGTAAAGATATGTCACGTCGTCCGGACGTACGTTCTTCATAATAAAAATTCCGCAATGAAGTATTCTTTCCTTGTACTAAACAAGGCTCATCATTTCATCAGCACCATTTTTTTCAGACACATATTATTTGACGGGATTATCCATAAAATATCTCTTAAAACCACAAATCATATCATCTTGAAATATCCGGAAGCGTTCTTCCTCATCAGAATTTTTTAGAAAAGATCATTTACGGAAAGAGATAACCTGGGCGGGAACACCGCCAATTATTGCGTTTGCAGGAACATCTTTTGTGACGACTGATCCTGCTCCAATGATCGCTCCGCTTCCGATGTGAACACCTTTGAGAATTATAGAGCGGCATCCTATCCATACATCGTCTTCCAGAACCACCGGCTTAATCTCCATCACTTTTCCCGGGATAGGATGCAGGTCGGAATCCATAATAACAACATCCCATGCTATACGGCAGTTTTTTCCGATCACAATAGATGTCTCAGCAACGATCAGTGTGTTCCGGTTCAAGTAAGTTCCGTTGCCGATTCGCAGCACTGCTCCTTTCCCGATCTCCAGCCGGACACCTTCATAAAATTGACAATTCTCTGCGTACATTTTCCCGCCGTTATTGAAGACCTTCGGAAACATACCCCGCCCTGTCACGACAATAATCCCGTGTTCAGCAAAATGTCGGGAGAACCAGATACCTTTTAGGTGTTCCCAGATTGAGTAACGCTCGAGTCTTTTTCTTGTCAGTTGCAGAACATCAAATATTTTTCTCATATGCGTCGCTGTAAAGAATAGCATGTCATCAAACGGCAATATAAAAGGTGCAACGGCAGATCAAAAATCAGACGATCTTACATTAAAGTAAGCAGCTCACAAAAGAGATGCAATTGCAGAAAATAAAAACGCCCGATTGTCGTCGGGCGCGGTAACGATTTCAACAATACTACAAGGATCCTTATCTCACCAACATTAATTTCTTTATTTGTGATTTCCCTTCCAATGACAATTTCGCGAAATAAATCCCGCTTGCAAGTTTCGACGCATCTCCGCCGGAGGCGGAAAATGTTCTCTGGTGATACACACCCGCTTCAAGGAACTCATTCACCAGCGTTGCTATTTCCCTTCCGATTGCATCATAGATTTTCAGCGTGGTCATTCCCGATTTTTCCAGCGTGAAGCCGATTGTTGTCGTGGGGTTGAACGGATTGGGATAGTTCTGTTCAAGGGCAAACACTTTCGGAACATTTCCAACCGTTACTTCCACTTCCTGCGAGTACGAGAATTTCCCATCACGGTCGATCTGTTTCAGACGGTACAAATACTTTCCGGCAGAAAGGTTTTTATCGGTAAATGAATATTTGTTCGGGGCATTCGTCGTTCCGTTTCCTTCCACAAATCCCGCGCGAATCCACACACTGGATTCTTCACTACGCTCAGAATGACCACTGTTTTCTGACTTCTGGCTTCTGGCTTCTGTTCTTTCAATTTCAAAACCGTAATTATTTACCTCGCTCGCCGTGTTCCATTCCAAGTGAGTGTTCAACCGCTGCGAAGTTGCTGTGAACGAAACAAGTTCAACCGGAAGAGCCGATTCTTCGTAGACAGCGGCAAACTGACTGAAGGATGTAATGCCGCTCCACGTCACGACTCCTGTCGCAGAATTAGCGCTCACTGCGTTGCCGACCTCTGTCCACGCTCCGTCGCTGGTGGAATTCCTCTTGAAGAGTTTCACTCCCGCAGGATAAATTTCTGCGCGCGAATCCAAAACATCCGCGCCGAAATTTATCGACATATCCGCGGTGAATGTTCCGGGAGTTCCGAATGTAGTGACGACAAAATACGTATTTCCAATAATACTTGAATATCCGGAAGGGAGGGTGTTTGGAGCGACGGCAATCGCAGTTGAGGTCAGATCGACAGCAGCATCAAAATTCTCCGTTGTCGTGAGCGATACCGAGCCGAGATTCGCCGTGCC
>JACPGG010000123.1 GCA_016182545.1 Ignavibacteriales bacterium | reverse complement strand
TGTTGACGGTAACTGTTGTATCTATATAGATGGTATGTCCGTCTGCAATCGTGGCATTGTCTGAAATTCCCGGTACTGCAGCCGTAGACCAGGTCAAAGGATTCTTCCATGAACCGGATGCAACTGTTGTGGGAGCGCCCGGAGACGCAGTGAATTGATTTCCAGATAATGCGGTGCTTAACCTACCTTCGTTCACCGCGTATACTCTGTAGTAGTACGTTGTCCCTGCAAGCAACCCGGTCATTGAATACGATGTTGCATTTGCGGCTGTCTGTGTAATAAAGTTATAATTGGCGCCGCCGTCGTCTGATCTGTAAATGACAAATCCAATTTCGTTCCACAAAGTATCGACCCAATTCAATTGCATGGAGGTTTGTGTTACGGCGGTAAACGTCAAATTATACGGAGCGTTCATCGACGGAGGAGCGATAGCAATTTTTGAATTGGTTGTCGGCTCGGTTTGCAACGTGTGCGGAGTATTGAGTTCACCTCCCGTAGCATTCAAATTATTGAACGTCGTCGAATTCGGCGATTGCTGTAAGTACAATTGTGCTGCTGTAGGTGAAGCGCTCATAGTGGAACCGTTCATTCCTGAAGTATACCCTTTCGCAACATTCACTGTCTGGTTCGCAAACACAAAGCCATTCATGTTCATAGCACCGTAGACAAATTCAATGACGCCGGACGATTCATACAACTTCACCTGGAACGTGAAATCCGGATTGCCGCCTCCGCCCGAAACCCACGGTTCAACTCTGTACCATTCGACGGTCAATACGCGGTTTCCTGTCGTACCAGATACTTCGTAATGGATGCTTTCACCAAGCGGATCAGTCGTTCCGTATGTCGTTAAATCAAGATAGAACGGCGCAACAACCAATGTGGTTACTTCCGCTGCGGCATCCTCGCTCATATCGTCATCATAAGGACCGTATTGATGTGTCAACGGACCGCCATCATCCGCAGATGATGAGAAATCGATGAATCCGTTTGTGGAGACTGAAAATTGTGTGTACCGAACACCGTTATACCAAAAGTCAAATCCGATATCGACGGGATAACTGCGGTTATCATCTTCGTTGTAATTGCCGCCGGTGCTGTTGCGCCATGAAGGGAATGAATTTCCTGACGTATTGATTCCTGTGTACGTGATCCCCGTTGTACGCGTGGCTGCATAACGCGCCAATGTCTGTGCCCAAAGCGGCGATACCACAAAAAGAAGCACTACCGTCAAGGCAATGAAGGCTCTCGCTGCGGTGGTACTATGTTGGATTTGTCTCTTCATAACTTTTTGGAATCTAAGAAATATTATTTGTTGAAATAATTCAAGATCTTTTCCGTGAACTTCATACGGAATGACACGAACGGTCCGGCTGACCAGTAATCTTTACCAACGAGATCTCGTTCTTCCGTACCGACAAAATTGTATCCGACCCCAACATGGATATTTTCAAATGCAACATACCCAACTTCAGCACTGTAGCCGTTCTTAATTGAGTTAGAATTCGCCTGATTCGAAATTCTCGAATTCAAAATACGATATTCCGCAGCAACATCGAAGTTATTCCAGCGAAGATCGTACTCTGCGCGGACGAGATAGAAATCTGTCACGGTGGATGCAGTCAATCCGAACGCTTCTTCCTGTGCCAATTTCAACGCATATTTCGTTCCAATCTCAAGACCGATGATCGGCTCGTTGCGGAGCGACCAATCCGTTGAATTCTACTTTCTTTTGGAACTTCCCAATCGCATTGAGCCAATCGAAATCAACAGGACGATACGCGACTCCGATCGCGTTATCCAATTTTTTTATCAATCCGCTGCCGATGCCCGAACCAATTTGATTCGCAGAGAGCGTTCCATCCGCAAACGATTGGTTTGCTACCTGCGGCTGGACCCGGTTCTCTTCATAGTATGAGAATTTGTCGATCAATGTAAAATCATTTGCGATGCGGATATCGCCGCCGAACACAAGATTGCGCCGGAGCGATTGAGTGTTCTTTCCAACTTCACCTTTGATCGATGCCTTGTATGATTGTTTCGGCAAGTATTCAAAACCGAGTGACAACGCATCATTGTCGTTCGTTGCCGCTTCGGCAACGTTGCGATCCAGCGCGCGGGTGCGTTCAAATTGAAGGTTCGATGTCAGTTCTTCAGACAGTTTGGTTGTATTCTTCAATCCGATGCTCGCCTGATTGCGTCGTCCGCTGATGCCATTTCCAATCTCGTATCGTCCCGTCACTGTCGTTCCGTAGCCGACGTCCGAGCCGATTCCAAATACCGATGTGCTGCCATTGTTCAAATAGAAACGTTGTTGAGCCGAGAGTGTAACATTGTCAAACATCCTGTATTCAACGCCAACAGCACCGCTCGACGGTTTCACTTCTTCTTTTGCTGAATTGCTGATACTGTGTTCGAATTCCCCCGTTACATTGATGCGGCTGCTTGCACGTACTGTTGTTTTTGCGTTCAACAATGTCGATTGACGTTCGTCGGTCAACGGCTTTCCTGTTACCATTGAATCTTTTCGTTCGCTGACATATTGAAGGTTCTCAACGCGGAATGCCAGCGACGCAAACTCCGTGATCTTTCGTTCTGCACCACCGGTAATCGAATTGACGAAGACATCGGCATTACCGCTCGATTGTTCTGTTCTGTAGAAATCCGCTACCAATTTTGTCTCATACAATCCGTCGTATGAACCGCCGACGCCGTATTTTGTCGATCCGATCTCAGCACTTCCCCCTGCACCGGCTGTTTGATTGACAAAGCCGCTTTCCACTTTACGGAAATATGATTTCAATTGCATTCTTTCCACCGGGGAGCCGCCTAATTCCAATTTCCACGCTGAACCGCTGTTTGCAACATCCGATCCATGTGCGAGTTCGGCATTTGCCATCAACGTATTGCCGAGAGTGTACCGGGTATTGAATCCAAACAAGGAGTAATTCGTCGGTTTACGTTCTTCCGTGACTGCAGAAGCACCGACAGTTAAACCATCAATAATTCGTTTCTCGCCTTGAGCACCGGCAACATAACTATTTGCAAATCCACCTTGAGACTCGTACGACACTACAATATAGATGGGATTGCCGTTTTGATCGATGCTCGGAACAGGTTGCTTGAAATAGAGCGTTCCCTGCACATAGTCAATTTCATAGTCGCCAAAACGACCTTTTTCAATTCGGCTGATGATGACCTCGTTATGTCGTTTATCGCGCGTTTCAACACGTACTTTTTCGGAACCGGAGACAACATTGCTTGAACCGAGGAAATAGTAACCGGAAATACCTTGTCCGCGTATCTCGTCCTGAACGACTTTTCTGTCTGTCAGTGTGGCAAACATGTCAACTTTCTCTGAGCGTGTTTCATAGTGACCGTTCACACCTGTGAATGTACGATCGTACCGTGCAAGTTCGTTTTGTGAGAATGATGTGTTGAAATCGCCGAATAAAACATACGAACGGTTCAGCTCGAGTTTTACAAAGAACGGATTTGATGTCTGTGCAGTATAGTCTACGCGGCTGTTATCCCCATATATAGAA
>JACPGG010000113.1 GCA_016182545.1 Ignavibacteriales bacterium | reverse complement strand
GTGCCTCTTCACCGCTCCGTACAGCGTGGACCGTATTCCCGATATTTCTTTTTTGCATCTCATGCAGGATCAATTCAACATACTCCTGATCATCGTCTACAAGTACGATCTCAACGGGCGAACGTTTGATATTTTGCAACCGCGATAGCCGGTCAGACACTTTTACTCCGTTGTTCGAGTGCCGCTCGACTCGTCCGAACAAATCGTGCAGCGGCACTTCAACGGCTCTGGCGATCTTCGAAATATTTTTCAACGAAACATTCCGTGTGCCGTGTTCAATATCGGTGATGTACGTACGGTGCAAGCCGCACCTGTTCGCAAGTTCTTCCTGCGACAAAAGTTTTTCCCGGCGAAGTTCTTTCACAACTAAACCGAAATGCTGTAGTATAGGAGTAGTATCTTTCATACGTTGGTGGATGAAAGTCATCATTAATGATTTCAATATCCACAGACTATGAGTGACAGACTCATTATTGTTTTCTAATCAGATTCAATTCGATCTGATCACTGACTGAAAAACGATATGGAAGAACTTCTTCTCATTGAAGCGATCGCTGACAGCAAGAATGCAAATTATTTCAGCACGGATTTTGTCGGTAAGAATGTCATCGGTGCATTTCCTTCTCTTCTCATCAATCTGTACACATGCAATAGCGGGATGGAACACTTATATAAATTTAATTTTCAAATAAGTAAAAGTCAACAGAAGATTTCTTTGGCAGCACAATAGCGGAGATCCGTTGCTCCGTGTGGAACAATGCTGATGCCCGGTGAAAATAAAAAATCCCGCTAACTGCGGGATTTTGAATCACTACCGGGCAAAATCACTTCCTATTTTAGCAGCATCATTTTCTTTGTTGCAGTGTATAATAATTTCCCACTGTGTAACGAAACAGCTTTCAAGGAGTAGAGGTACGTACCGGAAGCGAAGGAGTGCGCATCGAACGGATACTCATGATTGCCTGCACTCTGCATATCGTGCGTGAGCGTTTGTATCTCTCTGCCGAGCAGGTCGTAAATTTTTATTTGAACAAGTGCATCCTCTGCCAGACCGAACCGTATCGATGTGGTCGGGTTGAATGGATTGGGATAGTTCTGATACAGTTCAAATTGCGCGGGAATGAACTCTTCCGTTTTCGACCGTATGTAATTAGTTTTGCCGACGATCAACGTCAGCGCCGTTTCATCGTTCGGAAGAGATAGATTGATCTCACCCTTGTTATCCACTTTTGTCGTGACTCCGGTCGATCTGTTCAATACGACCGCTGAATAACCGTCAGGTAATTGATCCATATTATCGACACGAATCTTCGCAGATTCTTTGAGAGGATGCCGGACAACAAAATCCCACGTCTGCCCATCAGCAAGGAAGGGGCGAATGTCGCTGGCAAAGCGGGAATGTTTCGGATCCCACTCCGGTCGGTCAAACCACACAGATCCTTGATCCGAAAAGATCGGCGGTTTCCTTGTCTCAAACTGATCGATGCCTGATTGTGCAGAGGGATCTATACCGAAAAATGATGTCCGGTCATTATTCATTGACGACGAGTACGTGAGTGAAAATTTCAAATGTGGTTCAGGCGCCGTTTCGCTCGTGGTTGACGAAAAAGGAAAAGGGATGTTGAGCGAACCGCTATTGCTGAAATAGTAATACCCGGCAAAAGGCTCCATCACATTCGAAGAGACAAAACCGGATTCCCCTTTATATGCATACAACACACTGTTCGCCGCAAGACTGTTGGCTGTGATCACATCGCTCCATTTGACCGGAACAGAATATGGATTGCCGATGATATTCCAGTTGAAGCCGGTCATGCTGAGCATGACAAAACCGTTCGCAGGGGTAGGGAGATCAAATGTACCATCGATGACAAAATCATTCTTCTTGATGAGCCAGTACCCGACACCGAATTGCACGGTTGAACTTCCATCCATCTCGCTCAGATGATTCGGCGGTATTCCGCCATTATCCTTGTAGATCCTGAAATCATTCGGCGTACTTCCTTTTATCAACCCGCTGACAGTCATCGGCGTGGAGGTCGGGATCGTGATCAACCGGTAATCAGTCGAATTTTTCGGTGTCGCGGGGAACGAAGCAGAGACGACATTCGATATTACCTGTTGGGACGGGGTGATAAAATTGAACAACGAAGACCATCCGCTCGAATTCGTCAGGGAGCGCGCGCGCACTCTCCACTGGTACGTTGTACCGGGCGCAAGATCGGGAATTGAAAATAGTGTAGTTGAAGTAGTATAAATTTTTCCCCTGATGCTGGACGAAATAATTGTTCCCACTTCAACGTCGTACGATGTAGCACCGGATATCGAAGACCACGAGAGTGAGACATTTGTACTCGTTACCGGTGAACCGTTGGATGGGCTGAGAATGCTCGGAATTGTTAAAGGTATCGATGGATAGAATGTTGTGAAGAAGGTTCCATTCTGATTATAGACATTGATAAATATTCCGGGTGAGGTTGAAGTAATAAGAGGACTTTCTAGAAATTTATTAATATCAACAGATATTGAATAGATACCATTCGTACTCAAATTGGCTTGTGCAACCATACCGTGAGATCCCACGACAAGAGCGGTCGTAGAGTTCAGATACGCTAACCCGTATCCCCAATGAGGCAATTGCCCAATCTTGTTCCATGTAACGCCGCCGTCCAACGTTCTCCACAATGTCGAATCGTTTTTCACAGCGATACCCTGTAAGGAGTTCCGAAAAACGAGACCAACACTGAAAATGGATGAATCAAATGCATTTTTTGCAACGGAATAAAAATTCCACGATGCTCCGGCATTGGTTGTCTTAAAGACGCCGCGGACTTTTGACGTACCGGTACTTAAAGTTCCTGCAAGATAGCCTAGATTGGCGGTGGGGAAAAATACCTGAGAAGGGGTTGTGTAGCCGATCAGATATGTGTTATTGTTTGACCAACTCACCCCACCGTCAGAGGTATATAAAAACGCCATTGAACTCACGGTATCTTTTCCATCCCCTACTGCAATTCCCGTTGTGCTGTTGTCAAATTTTATATAGTTGATAAAACCTGTGACGGACGGGATGTTATACGCCACGGTCCATGAGGAACCTCCATCGGTAGTTCTGTAAATCTTCCCTGTCCCGGTTCCGGCAAATCCCAATGTTGAGGTTGCAAACTCAAGTGCATAAATATGTTCGGTGGTCGGTATGCCGGTACTCATTCGTGTCCACAAGATAGGCGAACCTGCGGTGATCGCTGAACTGGTTTTTGCAACCAATCCGTTGTCCCCGGCGATCCACACCGCACCGAATTTCTCCGTAAAATAATTTATTTTGCCGGTCGTGATAGCTGAAGAGAGTGTGACCCGATAAAGTGACGGCAGGGGATCGAGCGTGGATGTTGAAGACAGAACGGTGAACTGAGTTGAAGAACTTATATTACCGTTTCCGGTCAGCACCGTAATCGTATAATTCCCCGAAGTAAGGTTTGGAACCGTTGCTATGATCTGAGTATTGCTCCAGCTCGTTATCCCGGCACTTGTTGTACCGAATTGCACCCCACCAGCCCCTTGTGTTGCTCCGAAATTGCTTCCGCTTATTGTTACCGATGTTCCGAAAGAACCGACAGAAGGACTGAATGATGTGATCGACGGGAGCGTAGCACTGGATATTGTCTTTGACCGTTGGTATGTATTGTCGCTTTCGTTCGATTCGGTAATGATATTCGTTGCATCGACTACCATTTTGAATGTGTGCGACCCTGCCGTGTACTGCCCGATATTCCGGTTGATCCAATATGCATAATTGGTGGAGAGCGCAAAATCGACCGTGCCCTGGAATTTCAACACATCGTCAACATAAATGTAGGTGTAGAACAGCGTCGCCGGTGATGGATCTGCGCCGTTATTGTAAATGGCAAAACTCACAAAAACATCCTGCGTATTCAGGATCGTCGTCGCATCCGATGCCGAACTTACCGTTGCAGTAGATGTATTCGAGATAACAAGGGGGGCGCTCCACCCCGTAGGACCATAGAATGTTAGATTGACCGCAGCTGCTTCGTTCAACTGCTGTCGGTCTTGTGGCAAAGAAGATTCAAGAGCGCGTGATGATCTGTCCGCAGATTGATCGTTACCAGTTTTATCTATAATGGTGTTTTCCAGAATGCCTTGCTTCAACTCATACGCTTCATTTCGAGCCGCTTCTTTGACGACAAATGTACGCTCCAGAATAATTTTTCCGTTCCCGCTTTGAAGAAGCATAAGGGCTGCCGCTTTCGGTTGCAGGATCAAGATCGTCAGCAATGCAAGAATACACTTTTTCATAGGATATCCCGGTAGATTAATTTTTCGACAGTACTTATTTCACAACTGTCAGAACAACATGATCGACGGCTCGCTGATGAAGCGGAATTGTAAAGAGCCATTGAGACATTTCCGTTAACGACAATTTCGGCAATACGAGCTCGTCACCGACGATCTTTGCATCACCGACATCAGCCGCAGGAATTTCCACGCTGGTCACCACAACAATGAATTCTTCATTCGATGTTTTTTCGTTGTCGTCTACGGTCAGATACAGCTCATAATCTCTGGGGAAGACAAATTTTTTCTTCGCCTGCACTTTATTATTCCTGCTCAAACCGTTCGGAAATGCGATCTGGATCGTATCGTTCTTCACATGAAAGATCGTCACGTATCCCTCTTTTGTGGATGTGATCTCCAATTCAACAGGATCCGCTTCACGGTACGTGGTCCGTTTTGATGCTTCCAGTTCCGCATCCAGTTGGTACTGCATCTCCTCTTTGGAAGACGCTTTTGTGATCCTCACAGGATCGGAGATCTTCACATTCCGCTCTTGCGTAATGATACCGCGCGATGTCGCCTCGGTGAACTGGCTGTAGTAATCATTCATCTTCGTATTCGATTCGGTCTGCACGCGAAAGGAGGACGCGGAAACGATGATGCCCGCTTGATTGAGAGCATCTGCGCGGGCACGTTTGACAGCTTCAGCTTGCATCCTCTTAAGATCGGTGCCAAAGGAAGATGCTTTCCCCTTTACCCATCTTCCCTGTTCTTGAGCGGAGAGAGAAGCAGCGATGAGACAGATAGATAGAAGCGCTCTGATCATATCAATACTTGACCATGATCCTGTTCGGATCGCCGTCGAATTCCGGCGTCTGTGTACCGCTGATCCTTCGTGAAACTGCGGTAACGTTGGATGTAACATATTCTTTGAGCTCGCCGAGCGTGATCTCTTTGTTCTTGTCTTTATCAGCTTCGCCTCGCAAACCGGCTGCAAGAAAATATGTGAACAGACCCGTTTCCGATTCGTCGAAACCGAGCGAGGTCTCTTCGCCCGTGGATGAATTGATCACGGTAAAATTTTTGTACGTGATCCACGGCTTGGTCACTTTCAATTTGATCCCCTTCGCGGCGATCAAATTCTGTTCTTTGATCTGGGCAGAAGCCCGTGAAGCGCCGCTGAAGCAGGCGTCAAGAATGACGGTGACACTTTTCGCATTCAACTTGTTCAGATTTTCATAGAATCGCTGGATCGGATATCCCGACTCCTCGAGAAATTCTTTGTCGCCGTCAACGGGGAAGAGAAATGTCTGATCTGCAGCTTTGTTCGGCATACCGTGTCCCGAATAGAAAACGTACACATCCGTCTCTTTCGGTTTCACATATGTTGCAAGAGTCCCTTTTTCCGGATCAAAAAGTTTCTTGAAAAATATTCCCTGTACCTGATTATTCGTATAGAGAAGGATCCTGTCCCTGCTGATGCCGAACCGGTTCTCAAAATACCGTTTCATGATCTCCGCATCGTTTGCAGCGTACGGCGCGGATGGGACATTCTGATAATCTTCGATGCCGATAACAACGGCGATTG
>JACPGG010000112.1 GCA_016182545.1 Ignavibacteriales bacterium | reverse complement strand
TAACATAGATGCCGGTTTTTTTCACAACTTCAGCCAGCGCCTTCAACTCTTCCGGCGAATAGACTGAGCCGGTCGGATTGGACGGGGAGCAGAGGATGATCGCTTTTGTTTTTTTGGTGACCGCTTTCTTCAATTGAGCGGGAGAAATCTTGAAGTCGGTTTTCTCGGTCGTCTTAATGATCGCCGGTACCGCATCGACCAGTTTCACCATTTCGGGATAACTGACCCAGTATGGAGCGGGGACGATCACTTCATCCCCTTTATTGCAAATCGCCTGCAGCGCATTGTAGACGGAATGTTTTGCCCCGTTGGAGACCAGAATTTGTGACGGTTCGACCGAGACATTATTGTCCCGTTGTAATTTGTTTGCGATGGCTGTGCGAAGTTCAGGGATACCGGCGTTGATGGTGTATTTTGTAAAATTTTCTTCGATTGCTTTGATCGCCGCATCTTTGATATGCCGCGGGGTCGGAAAGTCCGGTTCACCGGCGGTGAGACTGATGACATCCACTCCTTCCGCTTTTAATTTTTTTGCCAAAGCGGTGAGCGCAAGGGTCTGCGACGCTTCGGCTTGAGCTACTTTTTTCGATAACGATTTCACTGTGAGATTTTCCTTTCATACAAAGAATACCACAAAAATCCCCGAACACAAAAAAAATGCGAAAGGGAGAATGAGTGGTTACTGTTTTTTCAATTTTTTCTGCAATGCTTGCTGCACTGCTTTTGGAACCATCTCCTGCACATCACCACCGAGCCGTGCGACTTCGCGGATGATGCTGGAGTTGGTACTTCTCGTGCGGCATCAGGAACACTGTGGTGATCGTCGGTGCCAGTTTGCGGTTCATCAACGCCATCTGGAATTCGTATTCGAAGTCCGAGACGGCGCGCAGACCGCGGATCAATGCCGTCGCTTTGTTCTTGCGGGCGAAATTGACCAGTAAACCGCTGAATTGTTCGGCGGATACATTCTTGATTTTTTTTTCGTGAACCGCGGCACGCACCATTGCAATGCGTTCCTCCGCCGTGAACATCGGTGTTTTCGACGAATTCACCGCTACCGTGACGATCACTCTGTCGAACATCTGCGCTGCGCGTGCTATAATGTCGAGATGCCCGTTTGTGATCGGATCGAATGTGCCGGGATAGATTGCAATTTTCATAGTTCGGTTTTTTGGTATTGGAAGAACGATACGCTGGTGCGCCCGTAACTCTTTTGTGTCGCAATTTCCCAACGAGAATCGGGATGAAACTCGAAACGGGTCGGATGTTCGATGATCAGAAATCCGTTATCCGAGACGACGGCGCTGTCAAAAATTCTGTTCGGCAACTCCGGTAATGATTCCAGTGCATAGGGCGGGTCGGCAAATACCACGTCATACTTCCTGTACGCAGATTTCAAAAATTGGAAAACATCCCCTTGAACCACCTGCGAGTCCCCGTTTGCACCGATCGATTCCAGATTCAATTTCAAAAATTGAAGTGCCGGACGGTTGTTCTCAACAAAGATCACTTTCTTTGCGCCGCGGCTCAACGCTTCGATGCCGACACTGCCGCTACCGGCAAACAGATCGAGCACGATCGATTCCGACCAATCGATGCGGGATTGCATGATATTAAAGATTGCCCCTTTTACTTTATCCGTTGCCGGGCGTACCGTATTATCAGGAACGGTTTTGAGGATCCTTCCTTTATATTTTCCCGCGATCACTCTCATTCTTCGCGGACCGCCAGCCCAACAGCGGCAGTATATTCCTGACGCTTTGCTTTGATCTCCTCCACATTCGTGAGTGTTGCGGGAAGAGCAACTTTTCTGAACGGATCGGTCAACTCAACCGGATAAGGAGTAAATTGTTTCAATTGTTCCACCATCAACGGGGTAACGATCCTGCCATGCAGGTAGATCACTTCTGCATTCTGATCACGGGCGTACTTGTCGATGATCGAGTAATCGCTTCCGTTCCATTTGATCGTTTGGATGTGTGCGTTCTTACCCATCACCAGCAGACTGGCATCGAGTGTTTCTTCATCGACACCGATGACAACCGTCCGCTTGGTGGCAATGTGAGGGAAACTGAAGGTGAGACAACTCTCGGCGCAAAAGTGGTCGATATCCACGACATGTAATGAACCGTGCATCTTTTCCGAAACATTGCTGAGGAAGTTCAGGAACGATTTTCTGACCGAGATGATCATTGCGTGATCGCCCGGTTTTCCCTCGTCGTTCACCAGCGCATACGGCATAACGACGTATTGTTCGGGAGTGGCATCGGGATAGAAGTTTTGCAGTTCCCACTGGAGATGGATCTCAAATTCCTCGTCGGTCAGCGATTGCTCGATGGGAATGGATTGTACCATCGCCATTTTGCTGTTCAGTCCGAACGAGAAGTAATGTGCGCCGGCGGCGATCTTTTTCATGAATGCCTGGATCTCTTTGACGAATGTCCGTTCACGATTCGCCATCCCTGTTTCGGCATAGACTTCAGGGTCATCAAAATTGATGCTTGAATCGAACGATCCGGCAGCTGTCAGCGTCTTTCCTTTTGGACTGTGTGCGACCTCCACTGCGGTGATGTGCGATCGTTCGATGATAAAAGCGAGGTACCGTTCGGTGCCTTTCATTTGACCTCGATGTGGGGTTTCAGTTTTTCGAACTTCTTTTCTCCGATCCCTTTCACTTTTCTCATTTCATTGATCTGTTTGAATGATCCTTTTTCTTCGCGATACAGCATGATCCGTTCGGCAGTCGCTTCACCGATACCGGGCAATGTCATCAGTTCTGTTTTTGTGGCGGTGTTGATATTTATTTTTCGCAGTACACCTTTTGACGATGCTGTCAAAGTATCTTCGATAAGCAGGCGGGACCGTTCGTTGAACACAGAATCAGATGCCGAATAATCGAATTGCTGAACTGCCTGCGGTATAACGTAAGTCTTATATACCTTAATTGCAACGCCCGAAAGGAATACCGCAGAGAGAAAAAGAAAGACCTTCTGTTCATTCTTCGTGAAAGCGAAATACTCGTTCAGGCGATTGAAAAAATTCATTCTACCGTAGTAAAATTACGAGAATACATTCTTCATTTTATCGAAAAAAGTCTTTCGTTTTTCCTCTTCCGTCGGGTTGATATGCTCGCTGTTTCCCAGCTCTTTCAGCAACTCTTTCTCGCGCGAATTTACTTTCGGCGGCACCCAGATCTGTATCCTGATCAATTGATCGCCGCGACCGTAACTGTTCAAGCGGGGGATACCCTTATCTTTCAATCGGAGCATTTTACCGGGCATGGTACCGGATTCGATTTTAATTTTTGCTTTCCCGGTCAGCGTCGGAACTTCGAGATCGGTTCCCAGAACGGCATCCGGATAGCTGATCATTGCATTGTAAATAATATCGTCTCCGTTGCGGGCGAAATGTTCATGCTTCTCTTCAATAAATTCGACCATCACGTCGCCGGGGTATCCGCCGCGACGTCCCGCATTCCCCTGTCCCTGCAATGTCATATATTGACCTTCGGAAACTCCGGCAGGGACATTGATCTTCACCGTTGTTTCTCCCTGTTCACGTCCTTCACCGTCGCAGGTGGGGCATTTTTCACGGATGATCTGTCCTGTTCCGCCACAGTATGCACAGGTGGAGATGTTCACAAATTGTCCGAACATTGAACGGGAAACCTGGCGGAGTTCGCCGGTGCCGTTGCATTGCGGGCATGTTGATTTTGACGAGCCGGGTTTTGCGCCGCTGCCGCTGCATGTGCCGCATGTTTTCCATTTTTTGATCTTAATTTTCTTTTCAACGCCGGCGGCGATCTCTTCAAGGGTCAGTTTCAGCCGGATGCGGAGATCGGAACCTTGTTCGCCTGTTGACCGCGGACCGCGCCGCGACTGTCCGCCGCCGAACATCTCTTCGAAAATGCCGCCGCCGAAAATATCGCCGAACTGAGAAAAGATATCATTGAAGTTCGTATACGTGTGGTAATCCGACCCGCCGCGCAATCCTTGATGCCCGAATTGGTCGTAGCGCTGCCGCTTCTGCTGATCGGAGAGCACTTCGTACGCTTCGGTCGCTTCTTTGAACTTCTCTTCCGACTCTTTGTTATTGGGATTTCTATCAGGATGATATTGAAGTGCGAGTTTGCGATACGCTTTTTTTATTTCATCGGTGGATGAAGAGCGTTGAACGCCAAGCACTTCATAGTAATCGCGTTTGGCTGTCATCAGTTCTTCACTTCCTCCTCAACCGGCGACGAGACGATCACCTTTGCGTGGCGGATGATCTTGTCGAACAGCATGTATCCTTTCTCGATCTCTTCAATGATGGTGTGCGGCGGAACGTCCGACTTTGGAACCAGCATCAATGCATCATGGTATTCAACATTGAATTCTTTTCCGACCGTTTCCATTGCCTTCAGACCTTGCGATTCCAGTACTTTCATGAATTTGGCATAGATCAATTCAACACCTTTATAGAACGGATCGGAATCAAGTTTTCCCGCCCGATCGTCGGCGGGGAGGTCTTTTCTGCTTTTCAATGAGCGTGAAAGATCGTCGAGTATTGGGATCAGCTGAGCGATGATATTTTCCCCGGCAAACTTTGCAATACTGAGCGCATCCGCTTCTGTGCGCCGTTTATAGTTATCAAATTCGGCAGCTTTGCGGAGTAATTGGTCTTTATACATGGCAGCCTGTTTTTCTGCATCTGAGATCTTGTCGGACAACAGTTCAAGTTCAGATTTCTGAACCGGTGCAGATTGGTCGGCGTGCGAAGGCTGTTCTTGTTCGTTCGGTTGTTGCGTTTCATTATGTTCGAGGTTCTTCTCTTCCATAGTTCCTTATCTACTGTTTTGATTGTTGGAATAAACCGGAGATCGTTTTTGCGACATAATCTACCAACGGGATCATCTTCGAGTATGCCATTCGTTTCGGACCCAGCACACCGATCGTCCCTGTCAGATCACCGACCGTGTATGTCGATGTGATCAGGCTGAAATCTTTCAGATCAGTGATCTTATTCTCTTCGCCGATGGTCACGGTGGTTAAACCGGTTTTGGCGTCCTTATTCTCCAGAACATGGATAATGATATCTTCATTATCCATCAGTTCGATGACACTTTTAAAATTTTTAGTGCTCTCAAATTCCGGCTGCGAGAGCATGCTCTTTGTACCGCTGATGTGGATCTTCTCTTTCTTGTCTTCATCGAACAGCTTATCGACCGATTCGATGAACAATCGAATGAGTCCGGATTCTTCATTCTGGAAATCGCGCACCCTGTCGATGAATGAATCGCGGATCTCTTTCAATGTCAATCCGCTCAATCGCTCGTTCAGGAACTGTGTTACCTGGTCGAGTCTTGTGCGCAGAATTTCAGATTGGATCTCCATCATCAAAGTCTTCACCAGCCCGGATCGGATTGAAATAATGACAAGCAGTCGTGTGCTTGAGAGTTGGATCAATTCCAATTTCTCGAAGATACCGGTGGTCATTTGCGGCGCCGTGACGACACTGAGTTGGCGAGAGATTGTGCCCAGGATCTTCGATGCGATCTTGAGGACTTCATCCGTCTGTACACTTCCTTGCAATTGTGAGTGAATGACAGTTTGATCCTTGTCCGACAGGCGATCGATCTCCATCAATTCATCCACATAGAATCTGTACCCTTTGTCTGTCGGAACACGTCCCGCCGATGTATGCGGATGGCCGAGGTATCCCCAGTATTCCAGGTCGGACATAACATTGCGAATAGTCGCAGGGCTCAAGCCGATCTCTTTCCGTTTAGAAATGTACCGGGAACCGATCGGGATCGCAGTCTGGATATAACTGTAGACTATATTATGGAGAATCGTTCTTTCTCTGTCGTTCAGTTCGTTCATACACACTTCTGAGAAATGACGAAAAATTGCTTAATTTTTTAAAAAATACGAATAGTTCTGACGGATGTCAAGGAAGGGTGATACAAGAGAAAAGTGTATTTTCAATGCAAACTGCGGAATTTAGACTGCGATTTTTTGCTGTTCCTGCATTTGTTGTAAATTAATTTCCAACTCTTTGCGAATATCGATGATGTTTTGATCAGTAACGTAATTTGTGTAGACAACGTTCGAAAGGTCCACAAGTGATCGGACAACCGCTTCAATGACACTTGCCTGTCCCTTGAGATCTGAAATAAGCGAAACAATATCATTCGCCATAGTCGGATCCATATTGCGACGGACGTTCCGTTCATACGCGGAGGAGCGAAGCATGATAACAGCAAGAGCGTTGTTCACATGGTGTGCAATTGTGCGGACTGTCGTTTGGAACATCTGCACTGCCGCTTTATGTTTTTCCTCTTCCAGTTTCTCCAATTCTCTCTGCTTCATTTCTTTTCGGAACAGATATCGTTCGTACACCCCATTGATCAACACCGGAAGATGATGCAATTCCAATCTTTCTTTACGGGCATAATCATATGCCCCAAGTTTCATGGCATTTACGGCAACTTCTTCGGTGCCGGCTGCGGTAAGCATAATGACAGGCGTTTCCATTTTCTGTTCATTCATCCACTGCAGAACTTGCAAGCCTGTCATTGTTCCGATATGGTAATCTAGAAGGATCAAATCAATTGGTTCCGATTTGAGAATGGCGATGCCATCCTCGCCGCTGTTTGCTGTCTTCACATTGTAGTCGTCGG
>JACPGG010000120.1 GCA_016182545.1 Ignavibacteriales bacterium | reverse complement strand
GGATACCTCCCCAGCACATTATTGAGATCCGCCGCAACGACAAGATGTACGTTTGCCAGCATTGCGGAAGAATTGTCGTCTCCGATGATCTCGCAAAGGCAGTCGCCACTCAATGAGGTTGACGGCGTTCACCGATGGCGCAGCGAGAGGCAATCCGGGTGACGCCGGCATCGGGATCGTCATCAAAGACGATCGGGGTGCGGTGATTCAAACCCTGAAAAAATATATCGGGAAAGCGACCAATAACGTTGCAGAATACACAGCGTTAGTAACGTTATTGGAATTCCTCCGGACAAATGAAACTTTACAATGTACAGAACTTGTTGTCCTTACGGACAGCGAACTGATGGCGCGCCAAATCAACGGCGAATATAAAGTAAAGGACCCGGGCTTGAAATTGTTGTACCAAAAGGTGAAATTACTGTTGCAACCGGTTTCATTTACATTTTCGATACTTCATGTCCCCCGCTCGCAGAATAGCGAAGCGGATGCGTTGGCGAATGAAGCAATCGACACAAAAGCATCATGATTGAAATTCTCTACATCATAACGATGTATATCACCTTTCGCTCGTTCGAACGGGTGACACATGTGTTTAATTCATCATCTATTCATTCTCATCAGCAGGTCGTTGTGCACAACCAACGCCGGAGATTTTCTTCGAACAAGTCCGCCTCTGGCGGACAAGTGTTGGGGCATGCCAGGCAATCGCTGTAATTCATTCACGAATTATGGAGGAAAGTCCGAACTCTATCTTGTGCCGTTCAAACGGCTCGGGATGGGCACAGTGCCGGATAACATCCGGGGCGAGTAATCGTACGGAAAGTGTCACAGAAAACATACCGTCCCGATATTCTGTATCGGGATAAGGGTGAAAAGGTGCGGGATGCGATCAAGCGTCCTTAATGTAAGAGCGCACCGCGTCGTTAGTAATAGCGGCGGTCATGACAAACCCCACTGAGAGCAAGACCGTGTATGTTTCGTTATCCGTGTTTACGGATAGAGAGATGCCCGCTCAATTCCTCCGGGAGACGAAACGGGTAGGTCGCACGAGCGGTGCAGTAATGCACCGCCCAGATAAATGATTGCTGCTCCGCCGTCGGCGGATGACAGAATTCGGCTTATCGGCAAGCCCCTGCTTGTAGCGAAGATTCATTCTCGGAATGAATCGGCTGCAGTGAGAATGAAAGATGCATTTTCCCATAGGGTGGTGAACCTTCAATTCATCATCGCATCGGAGAAGTGCATTGACAACCAAAAAAGAATACCGGTGGACGATCGCTCCATCCCCTCCTGAAGATCTCGTCAAGAAACTGTCCGAGGAGTTGACTCTTTCAACTTCCCTTGTTTCCATTCTGATCAACCGCGGCGTCGACTCGTTTGACAAAGCAAAAACATATTTTCGCCCGTCGATCGATCACCTTCACGATCCGTTCCTTATGGATGGAATGTATATCGCTGTCGAGCGATTGCTCCGTGCACGCGACAAGAAAGAGAAAATTCTCGTGTACGGCGATTACGACGTCGATGGTACGAACGGCGCGAGTATGTTGTATCTCTATTTCAAAGAGATCGGATGCGAAGCGGCATACTATATTCCTGACCGGCTTACCGAAGGATACGGCATTTCGCAACCGGGTGTTGAATACGCAAAGAAAGAGGGATATACTCTTCTCGTTGCAATCGATTGCGGCATCACGGCACTCGCCCAGGTTGAATATGCACGGCAACTTGGGGTCGATGTCGTCATCTGCGACCACCACGAACCTGCAGAAGAACTTCCGAACGCAGTTGCAATTCTTGATCCGTTGAAACCGAACTGCCGCTATCCGTTCAAAAGTCTTTGCGGGACCGGTGTTGGATATAAATTCGTTCAAGCAATTGCGCGCACACTTAACCACGAGCATCTCGTTGAAAAGTATGTCGACTTTGTCGCACTTGCGTCAACTGCGGATATCGTTCCTTTAGTTGACGAAAATAGAGTCTTTGTAAGACTCGGACTGGAGCGGATCAACGCATCCCCGCGTCCGGGAATCCGTGCGTTGCTTGAAAGTGCTGGATTAAAGATCGGCCACATGACGACGGGACAGGTAGTGTTCGCAATGGCGCCGCGCATCAATGCAGTGGGACGATTAGGCGATGCGAAACGCGCAGTGGAGTTGCTGATCAGCGATGACTATGAAAGTTCGATTCAATTTGCCCGTGTTCTTGAACAGGAAAATCTCAACAGACGTAAGATTGATGAAGGGGTTTTTGAAGAGGCACAAAATCTTGTTGAAGAGTACTTTGCTAAACATGGCGACGGAGCGATCGTCATGCATCAGGAACAATGGCATCCAGGTGTCGTGGGCATCGTGGCTTCACGTATGGTGGAGAAATATTACCGCCCGGCAATCATGCTCACGACTGTTGAAGGAGTTGCCAAAGGTTCGGCGCGAAGCATCTCCGGGGTGAATATCCATCAAGCGTTAAAATCTGTTGAAGACAAACTCCTGCAATTCGGCGGACACAAGTACGCCGCCGGTGTCAGCGTCGATCTTGACCGCATCGACGAATTCAGGGATGCATTCAATGCTGCGATACGGGAGGTGTTGACAGAAGATCTGTTGACGCCTGAAATCCATATCGACACGGAGATCGACCTTGCAGAATTGACACCGAAATATCTCCGCGTGTTGAAACAATTTGCCCCGTTCGGTCCGCAGAATATGAGGCCGACATTTCTTGCAAAACAGGTGCAGGTGATAGGACTGCCAAGAATTGTCGGGAAGGATCACCTTCGCTTTGCATTGGATTCGGATTGTGAAGTCTGCTGGAGAAGGTAAAGGGGAAGTTGAATGGATTAGATGTTGTTTTTTCAATCGACGAAAGCGATTTTACAGGAGTTGCGTTAACCCAACTGAAAATAAAAGACCTCAAATGATCATTCTCGGCATTGATCCCGGAACATTGATCGCCGGCTTCGGCGTCATCGAGCGATCCGGAACAATCGTTTCATTGCTTGATGTTGGCGTCATTAAGAATGATCCCAAAATTTCAATGCCGTTACGTCTCAAAAAAATTTATTCGGTGATCACATCAGTGATCGAACGATTTCATCCGGATGAATTTGCGATTGAGACAGCGTTTTATTCCAAGAATGCTCAGTCGGCATTAAAGATAGGCCAGGCACGCGGCGTTTCGATCCTTGCGGGAGTGAATTATGAAATTCCGGTCACCGAATATTCACCGCGCGAAATTAAAAAGGCAGTGACAGGTAAAGGTGCAGCATCAAAAGAACAGGTGCAGTATATGATGATGTCACTCCTGAAACTGAGGGCAAAACCGAAGCATTTCGATTCCACCGATGCGCTGGCTGTTGCAGTCTGCCACGCATTCAAGATTTCTACTCTCCGCTCGCCATTTCCACAAAAAAAACGACGGACAAGTAATGATTGGAAATCGTATATTGAGTCAAATCCAAGCAAAGTAATTCAGTTTAAGAAAAAATGATATTTGCTGTGTTGCTTTGATCATCACCATATCCGTGAAGACGCACAATTGCTGTACGGGTTTATCAATGAGAGTGAACGGGAGATGTTCAAACTGCTGATCAGTGTGTCGGGCATCGGACCAAAGATGGCACAGACGATCCTTTCTGGCGTTCGACCAGATGAATTGATCCGAACAATTTCGCACAGCGCACTTTCGGCGTTGACGGCGATTCCGGGTATCGGCAGGAAAACTGCAGAACGGCTCATCGTTGAATTAAAAGACAAGGTTGCAAAGATCGAAGGAACCGAAAAGATCATCGATCTTCCCACATCCTCCTCCTCTATTCGGAATGAAGCCTTGACCGCACTTGTCTCGCTCGGATTTTCGCGGGAGAAAGCAGAGCATTCATTGCGGAATGTGCTGAATGAAGTAAATGGGAAAATCATTTCAGTTGAAGAACTTATCAAACGAGCGTTGCAGACACGGTAATTCAAAGATTTTCCAAATCTTAAAGATTTGGAAAATCTCAATCTACATTTTTGCCTTTCTCAACCTCAACGAATTGCTGACCACACTCACGGAACTGAATGCCATCGCTCCGGCAGCAAATGTCGGACTCAACATTCCGAATGCGGCGAGGGGAATACCGATGACATTATAAACAAACGCCCAGAATAGATTTTGCTTGATCGTGCTGATCGTTCGACGCGATAAGGTTATTGCGCGGACAACCGCGGTCAAATCATGACGCATGAGCGCAACATCGGCAGTTTCCATCGCAACATCGGTTCCCGACGCCATTGCAAGACTCACATTCGCTTGTGCAAGTGCAGGAGCATCGTTGATCCCGTCACCGACCATTGCAACGATCTCCCCTTTTGCCTGAAGTCGCTTGATGAATTCCGCTTTCTCTTTCGGAAGTACATTCGCAACAACGGTGTCCACTCCGACCTCCCGCGCAATTGCTTCCGCGGTCGTTTTATTGTCCCCGGTCAACAACGCAACCGTGATGTTCATCGAATGCAATTTTCGGATTGCATCTTTCGATGTCGAACGCAGAGTGTCGGCGATTGCAATGATACCTGCAAGTTTCCGTTGAATACCGACATACACCACAGTCTTACCTTCTTTTTGAAATTGCGCAACCGTCTCTTCTGCTGAAAAAATAGTGATCAATGATTCCCGCATAAACGTCTCTTTGCCGATCACAATATTCTTTTCGTTCACTTTTCCGGTAATCCCAAAACCGGGATTGGCAAGGAATGATGTGACGGGCTGTATTGTAATACTTTTTTGTTCCGCATATTCAACAATTGCCTTTGAAAGCGGATGTTCAGATTTGTGCTCGACCGATGCCGATAGTTGCAGCAATTCGTTCTCAGTGAAATCGTTGAACGTCACAACATTCGTGACTGAAGGCTTCCCTTCCGTGATCGTTCCGGTCTTATCGAACACGACAGTCGTAACGGAACCTGCCCGTTCGAGACTCTCGGCATTTTTTATCAGCACGCCGAGCGTTGCGCCACGACCTGTACCGACCATGATCGCGGTCGGTGTTGCGAGTCCGAGTGCGCAGGGACATGCGATGATGAGTACGGCAATTGCATGGATCATCGCTTGAACAATTTCCAAATCCCAAACAACAAAACCCAATAAAAATGTTAAAAGGGAAATTCCGATGACGATTGGGACAAATACCGATGCAATTTTATCCGCCAGCGATTGGATCGGCGCTTTGGAACCTTGCGCTTCTTCAACAAGCCGCACTACTTGTGCAAGCATCGTATCGCGTCCGACCGCTGTTGCACGAAATTCGATACTTCCGTTGGTATTGATCGTTCCGCCGATCACTTTTTCACCTGTCTTTTTGTATACAGGAATACTTTCCCCTGTCATCATCGACTCGTCGATTGATGTCTCACCGCGTATAATAAGACCGTCAACGGGAATTTTTTCACCCGGACGAACTAATATAACATCGCCAACGACCACATCATCGATCTCAATATCTCTGAATTCGCCTGCACGATTCACGCGTGCCGTTTTCGGTTGTATCGACATCAACTTCTTCATTGCATCCGATGCACGTTGTTTCGCTTTCGCTTCCAGAACTTTCCCGAGCAGTATCAGTGTTATGATTGCCGCCGCAGTATCAAAGTACACATCCATCACATTTACCGATTCCGGCAGCCAATCAGGAAAGAGAACAACGATAGAACTATACACATATGCGACCCCGGTCCCAACAGCGACAAGAGTGTTCATATCTGCTTCAAATCGTTTTGCAAGCCGCCATGCAATAGAAAAAAATCTTTTCCCCGATACTGCCATCACGATTGTCGTTCCGAGAAAGAGTACTTTATTGAGATCATCCATATTCAACGGCGACACTCCCATGAACCAATCCGCCAAAAAGAAGGCGGACAAGTCTGTCATCGAGATCATACTGAGAATAATTACCGGCAACGCAAATATTACACTGAGTGTAAATTCCTTTTTTAATTTTGTATAACTATCCGATGGCTCCGAGCCACCGGATGGTTTTATGGCGTCAGGAATTACCAGTTTATAGCCGGATTCTTCCACCGCTTTTGCCATCACTTCAGCCGATACCAGTGCCGGATTGAATTTGACCGTTACTTTTTCCGTCGCAAGATTCACCGCGGCGGTATTCACTCCGGGAATCCGGGAGAGAGTTTTTTCAACCCTCGCGACACAACTGGCGCACGTCATCCCTTCAACGGGAAGTGTCATTGTTTGAATTTTAGTTTCCATAGTTTCTTTCTCATGTGCGACTCACCTTAAAAATGAGTCGCACATCCAGATTTATTCATTGAATAGATGTTACCGTATATCCCGCCTCTTCTACCGCTTGTAAGAGTTTCTCTTTCACAATCGTCGATTCATCCGCTTCAACGACAGCAGAACCGATCTTCACATCCTTAATATTCAATGCGGGAATTTTTGACAACTCTTTTTTTACCGACATCACGCAATGTCCGCATGTCATGCCGGCGATGTTTAGTTGGTATGTTTTCATGTTTCTCTCCTTTCATAAAATGCAAAACCACAGCGGTTATGCTGCGGTAATGATACGGAGAGTTGCCTCTCGAGTGTTATACTTTATCGAAATTCTCTTACAGGTTTTTACCTCACCTTATCGATGGATAATCTTCTGTTTTCTCCGATTTCCCTGAAATAGCTCGGTGTAAACCCGGTGATCTGTTTAAATTGATTGGAAAGATGCTGTACACTGCTGTAACCGAGCTTGTACGATATTTCGCTCAATGTCAGTTCGCCGTACACGAGCAGTTCTTTTACCCGTTCTATTTTTTGTGCAATGAGATATTTTTCAATTGTGGTGCTTGTAACGGAAGAAAATAGTTTACTGAGTGAGTGGTAATCCTGCTTCAGCTGTTTGGCAAGGTAGTCTGAATAATTTTCCTTTAATTCCTCAAGACTGTTGGAATGATGGACAAGATCGATGATTGCTTTTTTAACCTCCTCCACCATTTTTCCCTTTTTGTCTTCGATCAATTCAAACCCG
>JACPGG010000119.1 GCA_016182545.1 Ignavibacteriales bacterium | reverse complement strand
CGGAATGATATTTCCGTTCTGATCGATGAATGTGCCGACCGTGATCGGCTGCCAGCGGTTCGGATCGACAATACTTGAGTCACCGAATTTTATCGGGTCGATCGGAGGATTGACCGGCCGATAAAATGCGTTGCCGTAGTCAAACAGTTCGTTCGCGCCATCCTGCTGCCCGAATTCGATGATCTTCTTGGCGATGTAATTACCGAGTGCCGCCGGAGAACCGCTCGAATAATCGGTCGACGTCATCAATGTATCGTAGCCGAGCGCGATCAACAGCGAATCGAATCGCGCCATTGCATCTTTTGCATTCGGCGCCAACTTGTACCTCTGTTTCAGAAGACGGTACGCGGCATAACTGACTGCTTCGTTGCGCGCGGCGGAGATGTCCGCCGGTTTCATAATCCCGTTGAAGGGACACACAAAACCTCCGACGGTTCTGCCGAGTAAAAATGTTTCGGCAACGGAATCGAAAGCCGCCCATGCATCGTACATCGCCAATGACACATGGAAGAGATTCCTCGCTTGAACGGGGGGACGCGCAAGGTCTTTCCTGATCGTCTTCATCATCTGCTCGTTCCATTCACGAGCGACGGAATGTTGTGCCTGACTGACATCAGCGATACCGAACAGAAGCATCATCGGCAGCATGAGTAGGAATGGTCTTTTCATATACATCTCACCTCGTCGATAATTTCATCTTATGACAGTCATTTTTTTCGTCTCAACGAACGTTCCTGACCGCAGCCGGTAAAAATATGTGCCGGTTGAAAACTGTGAAGCGTCGATTCTCAGTGAATAATGCCCCGGCTCCTGCACTTCATTGATATGTGTCTGGACTACTCTTCCGAGCATGTCGTAGATGGTCAACCGTGTCATTCCGGTCTGTTCGATGTCGTACTCGATCGTCGTAAACGGATTGAACGGATTGGGAAAATTCTGCCGAAGCGACGGACGAGTGGGAATGTGACTATCTTCTTCCGATAAAACACGTGTCACAAGAGAACCCCCCTCCGTCAATTGATAATAAGTGTTCACCGAGACGTTTGTAAATTTCTGCATGTTGTCCTTTCCCCATCGAATCTCCACGGTGTCTGCCATTTTATTTACCCCTGTTCCAAAATGTACATAAGAAGCAGATTGAGAGGCGTAGCTGTGCCCTGCGGTAACAGTCCGTGTCTGGGATTTATTCCCTGCAACAATCCGCACTTTCGCTCCAATCCCCATCCGGTTGACGGATGTACCGCGCAGAGAGATCTTCAGCCAGTTCCCGCTTTTTTGTTTCGTGTTCAAAAGGAGTTTGTCGTTTCCGTCTGTTGCCGATGCGACGAGATCGAGATATCCGTCATTATTGAAATCGCCGTACGCCAGTCCGTACAATGCAAAGGGAAAATCGATACCGTACTCGGACGCTCTGTCGAAATACTTGCCGTTGATATTCTCGTAGTAGATACTTTTCGTGCCGTCATATCCGTACGTGTTCACGAGGAATATATCATCATCCATGTCGTTGTCGAAATCCTCCCACACAATTCCCCATGTCATCCCGTTGTGTTCGGCACCAAGCGAATCGGCAATATTCATGTAGGTTCCGTCCGGCTGTTTTTTGTACAAACCGCCTTTCGCTATTCTTGTGACGTAGACTTCTTCCCATCCGTCATTATCAAAATCCTTCCAGTATACTCCCATAGAATTCCCGACACCGTAGTCGTACAGCCCTGTCGGGATCGATTTGTCGGAAAACGTGCCGTCGCCGTTATTGCTGAACAGACTGCTCGGCATGAATCCGTCGTGCACCGCATAAATGTCCTGATCGCCGTCGTGATCATAGTCGATGAATGTCACCTGCATCGGCGTCGCACTGGTGAAACCCGCAACTCCTGCGGAGAAGGAGACATTTTCAAACGTGATCGTATCATTGTCGGAAGTGTTTCGATAGAGGAAATCGTATTCCGGATATTCGGTGGCGAGAAAGAGATCCAGCTTACCGTCGTTGTCATAATCGCCGAATGCAGCTGTTGCAACCGGCGCGGAAAAATTGATACCGCATCCTGCGGGGAGATCATTGAACGATCCGTTTTTCAAGTTTAGAAAAAGATGGCACCTTCCGTTCCCGTACGCTTCAGCCAGAAAGAGATCGGGATATCCGTCGTTGTTGATATCTCCCCAGATACCGCTCTTGTGGCTCCCGTACACCTTCAACCTGGCAGGACCGGTAACATCCGTGAATGTACCGTCCTGATTGTTCTTCAAGAGCACGCAGTACGATGTGTCGCCGGAAGTATGCTGGGAGAGATTTGCAAAAAAGATATCATCCCACCCGTCGGTATTATAGTCAACGACCGACACACCATGGTTGCCGTAATTCCATGATGGTATGGTCAGTTGTGCGGATTGATCTGCAAACGGTATACTCTGACCGTACAACGGAAGTATCAAGATTATAAGAAAGAGAAAACCGGACTTCATCATCATATTTGATCTGACCAAAAAAAGCATTCCCGAAACGCGTTGTTTCGGGAATGCAAGAACCGACTGTTGGAACGAGAGCGCTTAAGTGGCTCTGAATATTTTTTTATTTCAACATCAACATCCGTTTCACGTCGGTGAATGTCCTGCCGTCGCTTAGCTGCGCCGTAACGCGGTACAGGTACATGCCGCTGGAGACTTTCGTTCCTGCGTTGTTCGTTGCATTCCAAACAACGGCGTTGTATCCACCGCTTGCGGCACCGCTGAACAATTCTTTTACAATGTTCCCTAACAGATCGTACACTACCACAGTCGCGTGGGCATCCTTTGGAAGTTGATAACTGATCGTTGTTGTTGGGTTGAAAGGATTCGGATAATTCCCAACGGATCCTGAAACCGTAATCGTATCGGCACTTTTTGTCGTCAATGTTACCGAGCTTCCGGTACGCGGAACTGCGATCATCACGATCTCTTCGTTGCCGTTCTCAAACCAGATGATGTTTCCTGCCCAATCCAACGCAATATCGGCATCCTGACGGTTATTACCTCCTGCCGAGGAAGGATGGTCGCTGTTTTTGTAGACTTGTTTTACCTCCGGGAAGAATCCATCAATATTTGTCAATTGGTGGATGCCGAACGTCGTTGTGTCGCTGCCGGTCGAACGGCGCACGGCAAAATAGAGCGTATCGTCGGATGCGCTGTTGAGATCAGTGCCTCGTTTTATTTCAAAACAGACCGGCAGACCAAGCGTCGATTCAATGGAGAACGTTGCATCTGAACGTTTTTTGGGAAGTCCACCGGATATATCGTATCGTTCGATAAATCCCGGATGTGTCAACTCGCCTGTGCGGAGAGTGACCGTCATTCCGCCGGCGTCGTCGATCACAACATCACGCGCATACAAACCGAACGCACCGACGAGTTCAAGGGGAGTCATAAGTGTGTCGTCATTGCCGATATTTGCTCTCCACACAACGGTATCCGCTGCAATATAGAGTTTCCTGGCTGCTCCTTCTCCTACCATATACATTCCGCGAGGATTTTTTATGTTGCGAATGATGATTTTTGGCAATGCGCTGTCGTTATCCATCCGTGTGACAAAACCGCCGCCGTTACTGACCTGGTAGATGCGCCCTTTGTCATCAACAAGCGCGGTCCATGGCGTGGGTGCCGCTCCCCAGTCATACGTTCCGCCGTTGCCCGTGCTCAATGTTTGTGTCAGCAGCGGATGATTTGGTTCCGTCCCTTCGAATGTGCCGTCGGGATTGTACCGCAACGTTCCCTGCTTATATCCATCATTGTTCCCGGGATCTGAATTACTTGCATACCAGTAGCCAAATCCGGGGAGGTTCATGTTGTTGTTGATGTCGACACCCCGTGTATAAATGCCTCGAGCAACAAGGGGGGGAACATCCGCTGTGTTCTGAAAGTAAAAGGGATAAAATTTTGTATCGGAATAGACGGGTCCAGTCGTTGTCACCGTGATGTAATATTTTCCTCCCGGCGAAGTCCCGGTACCATCCCACGTTACCGAATTCGGATTCATAGAACGCCCCTGGTTCGTGGCGTTGATCGTAGCAACAACGCTCCCATTCGATGCGTTGATAACTTTGACAGCAACCGCAGTTGCAGTGTCGTTCAGCATGTACCAGATCTTTGCAGCGGTACCGTCCGTAAAACTGCCGTCAAATGCACTTCCGTCGGGATTCGTCACTTTGAAACGCGACGCAAACACATCAGCATTTGCCGTGGAAATAAAAATCACCAAAGCTGCTGCAACCGTAACAACATATTTCATGGAGCCTCCTCTAAAATGATGTGAATGGATGATTTGGATTTTCCAATTTTGAACGAAAGCAAAGGCGGGTGAACCTTCGGACAATATAGTCTGTTTGGTAAAGAGACGCAATAATCCGTTTGGGAATTTTGGCAATTTTTCGTATTTTTAAGCGTATTTACTATCCCGATGAATCGGGATTTTTTTTCATTTGACGAACAGTAAGGAGATTGTAGTGGAAGTTACCATCAACACAGTGAGCGATTGCGACCGTGAGATGCTCGTGAATATGACTCAGGACGAATTGCAGCCCCATTTCGAAAAAGCATACCGTGAAGCGGCACCGAACCTTGAGATCAAGGGATTCCGCAAGGGAAAAGTGCCGATGCATATCATCAAAAAGATGTTCGGTGCCAGTATTGAATACCAGACCATCGAAGAGATCACCAACGACACATTCCGCAAGGAGATCGAAACCCGAAACATCAATCCGATCGGGACACCCACCATCATCAATATAGATTTCAAGCCGGGAACGCCACTGTCGTTCAAGGTGAAATACGAGGTGAAACCCGATTTTGAATTGAAAGATTACAGATCAATCGCAGTCGAAAAGTACGTGCACAAAGCCAACGAGACCGAGATCCAGAGCGAGATCGAACGCTTGCAGCAGATCAACGCAGCGAATGAAGATGCGCCAAAGGTTGACGGCGACAATTTTGCCGTCACGGTCGATATGATCGATTATGACGAACAAGGGAAACTGCTCGCCTCGTCAAAACGAAACGGGATGCGGATCAGTTTAAAAGAGAAACAGACCGAACAGGAGATCAAGGATGCGCTGCAGGGCGTTGCCGTGGGTGATGTGAAAGAAGTACAATTCGAACATCAGCACGGAGACCATACGCACAAAGTGCATCTGCAGATCACGGTGAAGAAGATCGAAAAAGTGATCCTTCCCTCTGCCGATGACGCACTTGCAAAAAAAGTGAGCAACGATAAATTCCAGACGATCGAGGAATTGAAGCAGAACATTACGAAGGATCTCAATGAGTTCTGGGCAGACAGAAGCGAACGGCGTTTTGAATCCGACCTGTTGAACGAGATCGTAAAGCAGTACGATTTTGCAGTGCCCGAATCTCTCGTACAAAGTGTGATCGATACATATATCGATGATGCAAAGAGCCAGCAGCCGAACCGCCAATTGCCGAAAGGATTCGACGAGAAAAAATACCGCGATTCCGCCCGCGGAACCGCGGTCTGGCAGGCAAAGTGGCTGTTGATCAAAGAACAATTCATAACAAAAGAAAAGATCGAGATTTCCGACGCCGAGATTGAAAAGATCGCGGAAGAAGAATCGACTAAACTCAATATCGATAAAGCACGGCTGCTGAATTTCTACAAGACATCCGAAAACGCGCTGGAACGTTTGAAATACAACCGCCTGATTGACATTCTGAAGCAAAATATCAAAATTAAAGAAGTTGAGACTGACGATTACAGCAAGTTTGCAGTAAATTAATGCAAGCCATCCGACTGCTTAAAGCAATCGGATGGCTGTTTATTTCTTGCAATTTTTCACCCTTTCATGCGTCTAAATGGAATGACGCAAACATCACATTATTGAAAGGATTGTTATGATTCACGTTCCGACACCTGCTTCAAAGCCGTACGAATTATTCAATCAACTCGTCCCGATGGTTGTTGAACAGACCACCCGCGGCGAACGGGCATACGATATTTTTTCCCGTCTTTTAAAGGAGAGAATCGTTTTTATCGGCACACCGATCGACGATTACATTGCAAGCCTTGCCATTGCACAGATGCTTCACCTTGAAGCGGAAGATCCGGAGAAGGATATCAGTGTGTATATAAATTCCCCGGGGGGTTCGGTGACTGCAGGACTTGCAATTTATGACACTATGCAGTATATACGACCTCAGGTGGGTACGATATGCGTCGGCATGGCGGCGAGCATGGGAGCGATCCTGCTGCTGGCGGGTGAAAAAGGAAAACGCCAGGCATTGCCGAATGCGCGCATCATGATCCACCAGCCGTGGGGCGGCGTACAGGGAACTGCGTCCGACATCAGCATCCAGGCAGAAGAAATTTTGAAGACGAAGAAACGTCTGAATGAGATCATCGCCAACCACACAGGCAAATCTGTTTCGGATGTGGAAAAAGATACGGACAGAGACAATTACATGTCGTCGCAACAGGCACTGGAGTACGGGTTGATCGACAAAGTGCTGGTAAAGCGGCCGACTGACGGCAAGAAAGAAAAATAATTTTTAAACATGCTTCGGCGCGTGCCGCGTCGATAGTCATCCTGAGCAAGCAAGTCCCGATGAAATCGGGACGAACGCGTCGAAGGATGAACACGTAACAGCGCGGCACTTGCTCAGCATGACGATATGAGTTTTTATGAGCAAGCAAAAAACTGAAGATAAAGTACGCTGTTCGTTCTGCGGACGTCGTCCCGAAGAGGTCACCAGCATCATTGCAGGTCCGGATGTCTATATCTGCGACATGTGCGTCTCCACATCGATGGATATCATCCGTAACAACCTTTCTTCGGCACGCACAAAGCGGATCAAGAACAAAGGGCTCCTCACACCGACGCAATTGAAATCCGCATTGGATGAATATGTGATCGGGCAGGAGCAGGCGAAGAAGACACTCGCCGTTGCTGTGTACAATCATTACAAACGGATCGACACGCAGGAACAGTTCAGCGATCCGGAGAATGTCGAGATAGAAAAGAGCAACATCCTGCTGATCGGTTCTACCGGAACAGGAAAGACGCTGCTGGCACAAACGCTCGCACGCATTCTCGATGTGCCGTTCGCTATCGCCGATGCAACCACATTGACCGAGGCGGGTTATGTGGGAGACGATGTCGAGACCGTTCTCGTTCACCTGCTTCAAAATGCAGAGTACAATGTTGAACGGGCGGAACGCGGCATCGTCTACATCGACGAGATCGACAAGATCGCGCGCAAAAGCGACAGTGCATCGATCACGCGCGATGTTTCAGGCGAAGGTGTGCAACAGGCGCTGTTGAAAATTCTTGAAGGGACCGTTGCCGGTGTTCCCCCCAAAGGAGGACGCAAGCATCCCGAGCAAAGTCTTATCAACATCAATACGAAGAATATCCTCTTCATTTGCGGCGGCGCATTCGAAGGATTGGAAAAGATCATCGCCCGCCGTGTGCATCAGAATGCAGTCGGATTCGGCGCCGATATCAAAGGGAAGAAAGAACAATCGCTCGACGAATATCTCCGACGCGTCGAGCCGGATGATCTGCTCAAATTCGGATTGATCCCGGAATTTATCGGGCGCCTGCCCGTCCTCTCCACGCTCCACTCGCTCGACGAGAGCGCATTGATGAACATTCTTACCGAACCACGCAACGCGATCGTGAAACAGTTCAAGAAGCTCTTCAAGTACGAAGGTGTTGAACTGGATTTTGAAGAGGTCGCATTGAAACAGATCGTGCAAAAAGCGATGTCGCGCGGAACCGGTGCGCGCGCCCTCCGTTCCGTGGTGGAAGACATCATGCGGGACATCATGTACGAGCTGCCGTCCAAGGCGAATGTTACGAAGACGATCATAACAAAAGATACGGTCGAGAAGAAGAAGGAACCGATCTACGTGCTGGAAGAGAGAAAGTCGGCGTAGCTAGTTTAGTACGAAAGCATGAGGTTGAAAAGTATCGCGGCTCTCCAGAGCCGCGATTTTTGTTTCTGTACAAGAAAAAAGATTCGCCATCTATAAAAAGTGTTCTTTAAATTCATTTTTTATATACGTCCATTTCCAGTCAAACCAATCCTTGCACAAACCTGCTTTTACAGGATTATAGAGAATATAACGGATCGTATTTTCTAATTCAGGCTCAGTTCGGATTAGATGGTCGTAACTTTCACTCTGCCAAAACTGTTTTCCCGTTCTTTTCAACAATGCATTGGCACGCCGAGCGGAATATTTCTTGATCGATTCCAGAATATCAATTATTCGAACACCCGAAAATTCATACGAATGTTCACATAAAAGATGAACATGATTTGGCATCACTGTAAAACATACCAATTCGTATGAACGCCTGTCGTAATACTGAATCGCATTATAGATACAGTCACCGATATCGGGTTTGACAAGCCATAACGCACCGGACTTGGAAGAATCCAATACCTGATCAAATTTTAGAAAGTATTGTTGCCCAAATTTTTCTTTTATTTCACTGCCTGCAGATTTATTTTTTGAAAGCAAATCTTTGAATTCCGATCGCATTCTTTCAACAACAATTTTCGGGAGACTGTTCGCAAGACGAAACGTTATAAAATACTGTGCGGCGTCCGGGTGGATGTGCGGAAGTTTTCTTCTGTAAAACGATCCGTGTTTGGTATGCTTCATAGCAACTGAACAGTTGCATCTGTCGTTATCACAGAGCGACTCTGGAGAGTCGCTCTACGTAATCTATTCATTCCCTATCACCCATCCCGCAGCCATAATTGCGGCGGTTTCCGTTCTGAATCGTCTCCGTCCCAGCGATACCTGCATGAACCCTTTTTGATCTGCCAGCGTCACTTCCTCGTCTGTGAATCCTCCTTCCGGTCCAATGACAATTAATACGGAACGGGGCGGCTTGCGGTGTTTGAGCGCTTCAGAAATGAAGAGAACGTGATCTGTCCGTTCATACGGGAGCAATTTCATATCGTAGCCGGAGGAATTTTCCATCAACTCGTCGTACGTCATCGGCGGAAAAATTTTCGGAAGGATGCATCTGCCGGACTGCTTCATCGCTGCGATCGCGATGTTGTTCCAGCGCTCTTCTTTCAATGACCGGGCTATCGTGCGGGAGGTCTGCAGCGGAATGAATGTCCGCACACCGAGTTCCGTCCCTTTTTCGATCAACCAATCCATACGGGACGGATTCTTCAACTGCGCGACGGCAAGCGTCACGTCGATATCCGGTTCGTGCAGGTGATGATGTTCAAACTTTACTTCACATTCCACAAGATCGGAAGCGATCAGTTTGATCTCGGTCTCGTACGCTTTTCCTGCGCCGTCAACGATCCACACTGCATCCCCTACCTGTTTGCGCAGCACGCGGATGATATGCTTCGCCTCATCGCCGGTGATGGCAATATGCTGGTCGATGATATGTGCCGCAGGGACGTAGAAGAATTCGTTCATTTGTTTAAAGTCGTTGAGTAGATGAGAAGTTGAGTATGTGAGAGTACTATTTTGAGAAAGGCGAATCGTCAATATTCTCAGCGACTCACCGACTCAAATACTCAACTACTTTCATAGCGCCGCTCCCAAATCTAAAATAATTTCACCTTTGGTAAAAGCATTGCCGTACGGAATTCCGTACTCCACGCGCGCCACCGCACTGTACGCAAAATGGAAATGAATGCCGAACCCGTACCCGGATTTGAACTGGTTGATCGAGAGATTATCTTTCCGGTACCATGTATTTCCCGCATCGGCAAAGCCCGCAAAATAGATCGCATATCGAATATCACGGAACTGTTCGAACGGAAGAAAATCCAATCGGATATAACGTGGTGAGATCAACGGATAATGCGCTTCAACCGTCGTGCCGATGATCTGTTCTCCTTCCTGTATTGTCTTGAAATGACCGCGGATCCGTTCAAAATATCCAAAGAAGACATGTCCGTAATTCGGCACCGCGCCGCCGCTCGCAAGACTGGTAAACGCTCTTCCGGCAAGGACAACGTCGTTTCCGGCGGGAACATATTGCCTCACATCAAGATTGTACCGCTGGTAATCGACATCGTTCTCGAACACGCCATGCTTCGACACGCCGAACGAAACAAATGAGCCGTCGCTCGGGTATTCGCGGAGATCGCGCGTATCATACACATATCCCGCATGCAACGAGTAGAATTCATCCCTTCCACCCGGGGATAATGTTCGTCCCGCTTTGTTGTCGGAGACTTTTAAATTCAAAAACTCCAGCGACATGGAAATGGTCGTGAAGAGAGAATACCGTTTCCCGATCCCGATCGATCCTCCCGACCTGATCTCGTCGAAGTTCGGTGAGTTTGACAGCGAGACGAGACTGCGATTCCGCTGCTCTGTATAATATGCTCTGAATGAAAAAAAGATTTTGTTCTCGATATCCACCAGCGGATTGAGATATCCGATGGAGACGTACGGATCGTACCCGAACGCGAACGAACCGAACATCTGCGTGTTCCGTCCTGCGAAGTTATTGTGGATCACTCCCGCGCCGTAGTAGACTTTCGAAAAATCGCCTTCCAGTACTTTCGAAAACTCCCTGTCCTTTACGCCGAGCACGGGGAACGGATAGAAGTACCACCGCTCGTTCACCCTGACGATGACCGTTGCATAGTCGGCTGAATCTGGTACGACATCGATCGAAACTTTTGTGAAGAGTCGGAGCCCGTAAATACGGTTGATGTCGTACTGCACCGCCTGATGCGTGATGAGAGAATCTTTCTGCAGCGACATCTCATGCTCAATGATGTAGTACTTCGTCAGCTCGTTACCGATGTAGATCACCTGCCCGACGCGGTACGTGGAATCGGGAAACGTGAATTTCGGAATGGTGATCTCCTGTGCGGAGGAGAAGGATATAGAAAATAATATTGCTGAAATGATTTTTTTCACAAAGAAATATAAGAAAATATATTGTCATGCCCGCATGCTGCTAGCGGGCATCCATGCGATAGATTCCCGATAAAAACGTTCGGGAATGACATGGAAAAAAAGCAAAGGCACGACTCGTTGCGTGCCCGGTGTATTACTGGTACAAAAAAAATGTTGTCATTGCGAGTCCCAATGTTGTTTATTAGGACAAAGCAACGACTTTTATTGTATTAACGCCCGATGATCCACTGCAATGCAGCGGTCCATCACCACTTCCAGTCCCGCATTCTCCGCTTTCTGTGCCGCCCCTTCGTTGATCACGCCGAGCTGCATCCAAACCGATTTTGCGCCTACTGTGATCGCTTCTTCGATCACCGGTTCTACTTCATCGGGATTTCTAAAGATATCGACCATGTCGATCTTCTCCGGAATGCTTTTCAGATCGGGATAACATTTCATCCCGTGCACTTCGTCGTATCGCGGATTCACAGGATAGACGGTGTACCCTTTCCGCTGAAGGAACATCGAGATCTCCCCGCTGTCCCGCCACGGCTTCGGCGACGCACCGACCACGGCGATGGTCTTTGTCTCTGTAAGAAGTTTCTTTAATTCTTCGTCTTTAGTAAGCATACTTTTTAAACACGGAGACACAGAGGCACGGAGAATATTATAAAATGATCCGCTTGATTCCCTTTTTGATCACAGGAACGTTGAAATTTATCAGCAGTCCGATTCTCTTGTTTGCAAGCTTCATATATGTCAACAGTTGTGCTTCAAAAACGGGCAGCATTTGATCGACGGATTTTAATTCAACGACAACTTCATTTTCAACCAACAGATCGATACGGTAGTTGGCGTCAATATCGTATCCTTTGTATCGGATCGGAACCACCAATTCTCTTTGTACATACAATTTTCTCTCGGCAAGTTCCAAGAGCATGCACTTTTGATACACAGATTCCAGCAAGCCTGCACCGAGTGTTGAATGAACATTATATGCAGCATCAATAATCTTTCCCGTCACTTCATTCAACGCTGGATCTATTGGTCTATAGTCCATTTAAATCCTCTGTGTCTCCGTGCCTCTGTGGTTTAAGCAGTAGTTTCTTCCAGTCTGTTTCCCATTTAAATCCTCTGTGTCTCCGTGCCTCTGTGGTTTAAGTAGTAGTATCTTCCAGTCTGTTGTCCATTTAAATCCTCTGTGTCTCCATGCCTCTGTGGTTTAAGCAGTAGTTTCTTCCACGTACGATTCCACCGGCGGACAGGTGCAGATCAACTGTCTGTCCCCGTGCGTGTCGTTCACCCGCCCGACAGGGGACCAGAATTTATGCGCACGGACCCACGCGACGGGATACGC
>JACPGG010000126.1 GCA_016182545.1 Ignavibacteriales bacterium | reverse complement strand
TTATTTTAGTCGTCTCAAAGAACATTATCGTTACCATCGTGGACTTGCTGTCCACCATCGTGACGCTTACTTCAGGTGGTTTTTTTACTTAGTCCCTGGTAAAATCAGCAACACTAAATGATTATTATACCCATCCTGAGCAAGTCCCGCGTTGTATGCGGGACGCCTGCCTGCCGGCAGGCAGGCGTCGAAGGGTCTATGGTTCGACTCACCCGCTAAAGCGGGATCGCTCACCATAACTGTCGGACTTTCGGATGAAAATCCGGAAATCATACTTTCGGATGATGCATTTCGCGCCCCGAATATAGTATCTTGCAACCCGTAACGACGACAGTATCAAATCATTTTCAATTTTAAAATTTAAGGAGGTTCAATGCGTAAAATAGTACTGATCTACGGCGGTATTGCGGGATTGTTGATGATCTCGATGTTCATCGTCAGTTTTTACCTGATGGAACAGGGGACCCTCACGTTCGCAAACTCTGAGATCTTCGGTTATTCAACGATGATCGTCGTTCTGTCGTTGATCTTCTTCGGCGTCAAGTCGTTCCGCGACAAACACAACACCGGAGCCATGACATTCGGAAAAGGATTCAAAGTAGGTATCTCAATCGCTGCGGTCGCATCGTTGTTCTATGCGGGAGGATGGGAAATCTATTACAACAGCACGGATTTAAAAGATACGTTCATGCAGAAGTACACCGACCAGCTGCTTAAGAAAATGGAGCAGGAGGGAAAATCACAAGTGGAGATCGATAAAAAAAGAGAGGAGATGAATTCTATGGCTGAGATGTACAAAAACCCGTTCATCCGCTTTGGAATGACATTGATGGAAATTTTCCCGGTCGGGCTTCTCATTACGCTCATCAGCGCGGGGCTGCTGCGGAAGAAAGAGATACTGCCGGCGTAGAGATGTCGAACAATTTTGACAGGGTTTTATTCATTTTTAACGGACGGCATCAACCCTGCCGCTTTGCTTCGTCTGGATGATGTCAGCCATGAACTCGCAGCACGTAGCTTACACCGAGCGCACATACATACAAGCCGACTCCGAATACGGTGTGTGTCACGGGGCTCTTCAGCCTGACCTGTATTGGATTAGGCGTTCGTGATGCTGCGATGCCAAGACCGACCTGCGGCGACCTATCCATGTGGGTGAACTAAATTAAGAAACAAAAACTACAATGCAACACTGAACCCCCGCTATGGTCACATGCACATTGTTGTGCGTCAGCATTAACAGATTATAGACACTGGTAAAAATTGTCTAACGTGAATTACTGTCTTAATTTTTAAAAACAATTTGTCCGCAAGGTATTAATGCAGACTGCGGATCTATGCTAATTCTATAAAAAAGGTCTTGTTCTTTTAAGACAAGCCCTGCTCGTGCGGTACCCCGTGCCTGATAAATGAGCACTGCGATATAGAAAAGACACTCCTCTTTAGAATTAATAGTTCTTTGTAACATGCTTGGTTTATTAAATCCAGCATCTAAAAAGGATTGTAAATTGGTCAGACCATAGTCACCCAATGGTACTTTGTCAAGAGTCATTGTGTCCGGAGGTAGAAATATTCTTATGTACGAGTCGGGCGAGGGGAAAATTGTAAGTGAATCAGCCGGAAATTTAATCGCTAATTCTAACGGTGTAGTCGATTCATTAATTACACGAGTCCAAAATATTACATAGCTATAATTTTTTCCGATTGAATCAGTGTACCTGCCTCCACCCCTTGGCAAACTACTATGCATTATAACAACTTTCCCGGCAGAATCCGTGTACTTAACTTCAGAATCAACCCAATTTCTTGTCAGAGAAGTCTGCCCTATTGCAGTCGAGTAAATCGTCAAAAGTATGTAAATAGTCAGTAGTCTCATAAGTATGCTCCAATCTGTCCTGAAGGCTTGCGCACAACTCCCGTAACCAAGCACTATGGCGTATATCCTTCTACAATTGGGTGGATAGACGCATTCCTCCTTCGGCGGACAGATGCGTTTATTTCATCTTAAACTGCACTTTTTGTTTCAGCCAATGTAAACGTAGTCATTTAAGGATGCAAGGCGGGAGTTGAGTGGTGACTCATTATTAAAGCAGTAGTCATGGTGAGCCCGCCTGAACGACGTTCGCGGACAGGCGAGTTCCGGCGTATTTTGTCGGAACGAGACGAACCATGCATCCTTCGACGCGCTCGTAAAAAAGCACTCGCTTGCTCAGTATGACCATGACACGGCGGCGCATAAACAGCGGTTATCATAAGCATGCTTCGACTCGCTACGCTCGCTCAGCATGACTATTTTATTTAGTTGGTTCGACTCGAATATCATGCAGCGCCGCAATGCAACGTTATTTATTTTCCGCCAGCAAGATCAACGCATCAACTGCCCGCTCATCCCGCGAATTACCCAGGCTCCATATTGCGCACTTGCGGATCGAAAGACTGCGGTGCGATCTTGCAACAGTGATCAGATACGGCACGATATCGTCCGATGTGTTAGCGAGGGCATACACTGCATGCTTTTTAATTTCGAGATCGGGATCATCTTCGACGATGTCTTTCAGCGTTTCTTCGGCTTTCGCAACCGCTTTATTCCCGAGACCGTACACCGCCTGCTTGCGCAATTCGTTATTGCCGTTCTTTTTTGCGATCGCGATCAATTCGTCGGTCGCTGCCGGCAGGTTCATATAACTCAGGCTCCAGACAGCGTGTTTCCGCATTTCGAATGAAGGATCGCTGGCGATGATCTTCTTCAGTGCGGCGAACGCGTCGGTGTTGTTCTGATAGCCGAGCCAGAAGACAGAATTTTCCCGCACCTCATCATCGCTTTTACTGTTGATGACATCGATCAAAAATGAAGTGACGACGTGTTGATCGGTATGGATGCCGATCGCCGAAACGAGATCTTCTTTTGATTCATCTTTTTTCAGTTTTTTATACGTCGCAAATAAAAAGTCTATGCTCTTTTTTGTACCCGCTTCCCCCAGCCAGAAAAGGGGATGATCGCTCAATTCAACAGAGAGCGAGAGATTGCAAATGGATACTTCCGAAAAGTCATCGATGTTCTTAGTATTCTTATCGTACAGAAACAAGACCGCGGTCTCCCTGTCCGTGCCGTTCGTCGAGATAGAAATCCCCTTCCCTCTCCCGAACATTCTTCCCGAGATATTTCCTTTTTTTGATTTATCCCGGCTGGAAGTACGATCTTTGAATTTCGGGCTGTTCGTGATGACGTCGCGCAGCGTGATCGCATTGTCGTTGTCGAACGAGTACGAGCCGACGATGAATTGATTGTCGTCGTTCCTCACGATGCTGTATCCGATCCAGAAATTTCCGTCGGGACGGTCGTTCTGAAGGATTGATTCAAACTGACGGGCAACATCGCCGGTGAACTTTTCGAATTTGACCATCTGCTGCGCCTGTGCCGGCAGAGCAGTGATCGTCAGAATAAAAAAGAGGATTGGAGAAAGAAATATTTTCAAAAAAAGTCTCTCGTTGCGAGGGAGTGAAGATCTATAAGGACGAGCGACTGAAGCAATCTCTTGATTTATGTTATACAGAGGAGATTGCTTCGCCACCCTTCGACTCCGCTCAGGGTGGCTCGCAATGACGCCGGTTTTTGTTGTGGCAACAGATTCTTGAACGATTGTCATAGTGTCTCTCGCCATTTACTTTTCAAGGATATTGATCAATGCATCCTGCGCTTCGGGTGTGCCGATGTTTCCCAGGGCGGAGACAGCAGCTTTACGAACTTCGAGATTCTTCTCTTCCCGGATGATCTTCACGAGCGCGGGAACGGCATTCTTCTCATCCGCATTCCCCAATTGATAGACGATCGTTTTCCGGATCTCAACGTCACTCTCGCTCTTCAACATCTCGACAAGCGCCGCGATGCTCGATCCCCCCTCACCCGCATTGGTGAGCGCGTAGATCGCCGCCTTCCGTACTTCAGGCGATTTGGAATTCTTGTAAATATCTTTTAATGCATCCACCGATTCTTTCTTGTCGAAATTCCCGATTGCGTAGACTGCCGCTTTCGCAAGTTCTTCATCCGGTTCGTTCATTGCAAGGGTAGAAAGGAACGAGATGACATCCGGTGAATCTGAATTGGAGAGCGAGTAGAGTGTCGCCTTGCGCACTTCGACCTTTTTTGCATTTTTCAGGATCTCTTTCAGCGCATCGGTTGAGGCTTTGCTCCTGCTGTTGCCGATCGAATAGATCGCCGCCTTCGCAAGTTCATCATCCGATTCGGCGAGGGCGAACGATTTAAGAAATGGAATGACATCGGCGAGATCCGAGTTGCCGAGCGAATACAACGCCGCTTTGCGCACTTCGCCCGATTTTGCGGACTTGAGAACATTCTTCACCGCTTCCACCGCTTGCTTGTCCCGAGAATTACCGATCGCATAGAACGCCGCTTTCGCCAGTTCCTGCTCCGGATCGTTGATCGCGATCTGTGCAAGGAACATTGTCACGCCGGAGTCGTTCGAATTTCCCAGAGAGTACAACGCCGCTTTCCGCACTTCGACGGACTTTGAAGACTTGATGATCTCCTTCATCGCATTCATCGATTCTTTCCTGTCTGAATTTCCGATCGCGTAGACCGCCGCTTTCGAGAGTTCTTCATCCTTGTCCGTAAGAGCGATGTTCTTGAGAAGCGAAAGATTCTCTCCCGATTCGGTATTGCCGAGCGAATAGATGACCGCTTTCCGCACTTCGGTCGAATTTGATTTTGCCAGCACCTCTTTCAACGCTTTGGCTGCTTCGGGACTGTCGTTGTTGGATATTGCGTAGACCGCTTTCTTCCTCAATTCCACACTCTGTTCCGTCGTTGCTATCGCCACGATCTTTGTAAACGCGGCGGGCGATTCGAGATTTCCGAGCGCATAGATGATCTTGCCGCGGTACTCTTCGCTTTTCGTCTTGTCGTACAATTTCAGGATCGCGTTCACCGCTTTTTCATCGCCGATGTTCTGCAATGCATAGAGCGCAGTGATGCTGATCTCTTCATCATCTTCCTTTTCCAACGAGGCGATGATGCTTTGATATTCCGCTTTCCCCTGCTTCACAAGTTTTTGCCCCACGACGATCATGTTCGACTTTGCTTCGTCTCCCCACTCACTCCCTTTGTTATTTGATACAAAATCCTGATAGCATTTGAATACCTCTTCTGAATTGTGTCCCGCTTTTTCCTTTGAATAGCAATGCCAGAAGCCGGCATCGTCCTTCCAGTTGCTCTTCGGGAATTTCTTTATGAAGGCGTCGAACGCTTTTACCGCATCGTTCCATTTTTCATTCAGCACGAATGTGTACGCTTCTTTGTAAGCGGCTGCGTCCGGCTCCGCATTTTCTGATTCAGCGCCGGCGGATGAAAACATGCTCGTTAATACGTTCGTCTGGTTGTCAGCGGCACGGAATGCCGAAATGTGAGCCGCGAAAAGAAAGCATGCGGCGATCGCAAACAGATTTTTCAATTTTCTTCCCATGTTAATTCTCCGGATTAAATAGTTTTCGTGTCGTTATTAAGGTTGGTATTTTCGGGAGTTAATTTCTTCTCTTCTTTTTTCATCTCCTGGATGTGTATCTTCAGTATGATCCCCTTCGATTTCACCCCTTCCCGAATGATCTCGATACCGGTGAGATCGTACTTTGCATCGAGATTGGCGATCTGCAGCAGGATCAGTTCGATGTCGGAAACTAATTTCTTTAACTGCCGCTGCGACGGTTCGCGCAAGACGCTCTTTATCTCTGCCGCTTTGGTCAGAAGTTCGCCTGAGATCTTTTTCTGCCGCTCGAGGTTGATCGTTTCAACATCGTCTGTGGCTGGATCGAAGTTCATCAAGCCGAGCAGCAGCACTTTGGACCGCTGGATATAATTCAATGCTTCGATCTCAGAGACCGTTTGCTGCACAGCAGCATCTGTCTGCTCGGCTATGCGGTCGTCGTGCATTGGCTCTGTTCCCTTTTTCAGATAATTGCCGATGAATATTCCGAACAGCAGCAGTGCGACTCCGCCGGCAAGTTGATACTTCCACGCAGTTTCAAAACGGAATGCATGAACCAGATCGATCCACCAATGCACGCGCGCGGATCTTTTCTTTTCGATCTTTTTGATCTTTGGCGCAAGCGTTTCCCAGAATCTGTTCATGAATGCAGTATCTGCTTCGGGACGCGGTTCTGCGGCGCACGCGGTTATGATCGTTCTGTATTCTTCATAATCCTTTGCACACTCCGGACACAAAGCAATGTGGCGGTCAAAGAATTCAGATTCGGCGGCGGTTAGTTCTTGATACAGCGCCCGTTCCATCAACGATTCAATTTTTTTGCAGTCGTTCATATCGTCCTCTCAGATCTCTTTCTTGTAGAATGCAAGTTCTTTGCGGAGTTTGCGCAATGCCTTGAAATTGAAATTGCGTGCCGTCGCCGGCTTGATCTTTAGTATCTCGACGATCTCCTGGAACGACATTCCGCTGTAGTTTCTCATGATGAATATCGCTTTCTCACGCTTGGATAATTTCGACAATGCCTGTTCAACGTGACTCCTGATGAAGCCGAATTCTGTCTCGCGCTCCGGACCCGGTTCGCCCGCTTCAGGTTCGGTTGACGATCCGATCTCTTCAAATGTCTTCATGGTCGAGTAACTCTTTCTGCTCTTCAATGACAAACAGGTGTTCACCGTGATCCTGTAGAGCCAGCTGCTGAACTTTGCATCGAGCCGGAAACTCTTCAACGATCTGTATGCTTTCACAAATACCTCCTGCGAGACATCTTCCGCATCTTCCCTGTTCCGGGTAAGATCGTATGCCAGATAATAGACCATCTTTTTATGTCCTGTTACGAGCTCTTTGAATGCCGTCAGATCGCCCTGTTGCGCGCGCTCAACAAGTTCGGTATCGTTATGCAATAACTGACTCCCTGTTCTGTATAGTAAGACGCGGCGAACCGCAAAAGTGTTTACGCGGTCCGGAAGATTTTTTTGAAGGTACTATTTTTTGGAGTGAGATAGAGGAAATGGAGAAATTTCAGATCGATAATGTTGGTGGTTTCATTTCATGCTATTTGACTAATTGAAAATTTGCAAACAACAATGTTCTGAAACAGAGTTTGGGAAGGTGGAGAAAATGTTTATACTCGCACTTTTAACCAGCTTTTTTGTTAAACGCCTGTTATGCATTTGTGCTACTATTCGTTCAAGGCACAACTGTTTGAAATTCGTAGTTAGTTCGCCGCCGCAGCCCCGTATCGTATTGCCGCTTCCAGTATATCGATGTGTATATCTTTCAGCGCTTTGAACTTAATACAATACCCGGTCACGCTCGCCTTGCCGAGTTTTTTTCCATATGTCCGGGCTAAGTATTTCTTGTCTTCAATACCAAGGATATAGACTGAGATCCCGGTTGTGTTTGCACTCATACCGATCCGGTAAAACTCCCTGGTTGTTCCATCGGCATAGTGCATGGTGCGAAGTCCATATCCGATATTGGGGTTAGAAACAGTTTTGCCTTTATCGTCTTTTCCATCCAGGAACCATAATTTGCATTTCGGCATTACTTCCAGAATCTTGCGGTGCAGCGCCTGCATGTCGCTCCGTTTTGGTTCTGGCTGGCTCGTAATATACTCTTTGATTTGTTCTCGTACGTTCATATAAAATATTGTCGCATGATTTGTAAGCAACATTCCTCTGTCAAGAATTTTCTACAATATCCGTCGCTGTTTTATTGCCGAGTTGTTCAGCCAAGCCGATAAGAAGTCCTTCCGTCCCGCGAATGTAACAAAGGCGATATATGTTCTCATAATTAACTATTTCCCCAACGACTTCAGCGCCATGTTTGCTTAATCGTGCAACCAGTTCGTCAATGTTGTCAACCGCGAACATTACACGAAGGTAGCCGAGTGAGTTAACAGGAGCAGTCCTATGGTCGGATATAGTAGCGGGGGTTAGAAATCGTGAAAGTTCAAGGCGGCTGTGTCCGTCGGGCGTAACCATCATCGCAATTTCTACCGACTGATTTCCAAGTCCCGTTACCCGTCCTGCCCATTCACCTTCAACCATGGCTCGTCCTTCAAGTTTCAGTCCTAACTCTGTGAAAAACGAAATGGCGTTGTCGAGGGATTCTACGACGATGCCCACATTGTGCATTTGAAGGACTTTACTTTTTGTCATTTTGTGCTTCTCATTATTAATTTCATTTCCCATTAATGATTTGCAACAACTTCCCTTCTTTTGTCCACAGCATAATGTTGCCGGAGAAACTTGCGGTAAGAATTGAGTCAGATTTGTGATTCCAGGCAATTCCCCAAAAGCCGTCTCCTTCTTTTGCTTCGTACAATAATTGTCCGTCAACATTCCATATGCGAAGCCGGTCACTGGCTGTCGCTAAATACCTGCCGGTTCTGTCCCATTCAAGATTTCGAATTCCGCTTTTACTTCCATACACCGTTTTTATCGGTGTACCGTCCGCCCACCAGAACTGCAGCAAAGTTTCTACCCCCTCATTGCGATGTCCATAATCACCTGTTACAAAAAAATTGCCCGAAGGATGCCACCGGATGGATAGAACGCCCGTATGTTCTTCTCTGTGTTTTATCACCTTATGTGTGATGCCTGCTGTATCAACAATTCTTATATCATCGCCGCTCACTGCAATAATGTTCTTGCTTGGATGCCAATCCATGGAGAAGTAACTGTTTGCATCTTGTTTGTTGATTGATTGTAATAATTCACCTTTCGAATTCCATATCTTAATCAATCCGGCATTATCAGCTGTCGCCAGCAGTTCTCCATTGAAATTCCAGTCAACTGCCCTCGAACCATGCGGAAGATCAATTGGAATAAATTCATTATTTTCAATATTCAGTATTCCATTGTTGTCACCCCAGGTAGTAACAGCAAGTATATTTTTTTTATTGGGGTGCCAACGTATGCTTCTAACCATTTCAGAAAAACTATACGCTTTGAATAACTTCATATCGCCGACACTATAAATTCGTAAAACTCTGTCGTCGCCGCCTAACGCATAAAGTTTGTCGTCAAAACTCCAGTCTAACGTCCATATGCCTTCCAATGCTTTGTTGATTGCCGAATCTTTTGAAACTGCAATTTGGCCGCTCGCTGAGTTAAGTCTCAACATTAAAATGAGTATGATTATTATGCACTTCATTGTCTTTTTAATCTAAGGCACAACTCCTGTATCTACACATTATAGCGTTTATTTTTAACTGTACTTTTGTTTCACCCAATGTAAATCATATTGCTCCATCACCCGTACTTCTTCTTCATATCCTTCACCGAAGCCGCGATCAACTTCTTCAGCACATTCAGGTCAACATCGTCAAGGTTGTTGATGTAGATGCATGAGCCGCCGCTGATCTTAAATTTGCCGAGATTCTTCAGCAGCTCCGGGTACTTCTTCGCTCCCGGCATGATATACACGGTCATATTTTGCGCCCGCGGCGAGAATCCGGTCAGGGGCCAATCTCCTTCCTGCGTACTCCGTTCGGATTTGTAATGGAACGAGCCGTAGCCGATCATGTTGTTGTTCCATAATGCAGGTTTTTCTTGTACCGCGCTGTCGAACACTTTTTTCAGCGCAATGCTGTCGGTTCTTTTCTTCTCCGGCTCGATGCTCTTGAGGAAATCGCCGATACTGAGTTTTGTCGCTTTGGTCTTTATTGCACCCATGGAATCCCCCGTTAAAGAAATGTTTGACTTTTTGTTTCAGCCAATGTAAACGTAGTTATGGAAGAATGCAAGAATCGAGTAGTGGGCGACTTTGGAATAAATTGTCATTGCGAGGAGCGAAGCGACGAAGCAATCTCCTAAATCAAAGGAGATTGCTTCGGCAAAAAACGCCTCGCAATGACCGCTTAATTATTAGAATTCAACGTAACCCACCGCCAAGAATCTGGGTGGTGTCTTAGTTTGAAAGTTAAACACCTCGTCATGCTGACGAATGTCAACATCTACATAAAGATGCCGAAACAAACCTGCCTTGAAATGTTTCTATTCAATGTTCGGGGGGACGAAACGAAGACTTCGCAAAATTTATGATCTTGACAAGGTTTTTTCGGGGAGATGGGACGGAATCACACTTCCGTTTTTTTCCACCCACCTCTGGTAAACAGCCACAGTGTGAAGAGTCCCACCGACGTTTCCGAAATAAAGATCGCCCAGAAGACGCCGGTGTATCCCAGTCCGAGTATCTTCGCCATCGTGTACGAGAGCGGGATCTGGATGAGCCAGAAAAAAACGAGATTGATCTTGGTCGGCGTGGCGGTGTCCCCCGACCCGTTGAATGCCTGCGTCGCAACCATCCACCATGCGTATACAAAATAGGAATACGAAACGATCGTGAGCCAGAGCGAGCCGACCGCAATGACGCCGGGATCGTCCGAGAACAATCCCACCAGCGAATCACTGTACAGATTGTAGACGACCGACACGCAGACGAGGAAGAGCATGTTCCAGACGCCTGTCACCCACACGGAACGTTCGGCGCGCTCCGGCTGCTTGGCGCCGAGATTCTGCCCGACGAGCGTTGCAACCGCGTTTGACATTCCCCACGCCGGCATCATCGTGAACATCATGATCCGCAGTGCAATCGTTGCGCCGGCAACAACGTGGCTGCCGAACTCCGCCAGGATGCGCATGATGAAGATCCACGATGTCATCGCAACGATCATCTGCCCGATGCCCCCCAGCGACGTACGGAGAATGTTGACGACGGTCTCCCAATGGATCCGGATCTGTTCGCGATAAACGCGGATATGCTTGCCGCCTTTGAAGAGTATCCACAGTTGCATCATCACTCCGACGCTTCTACCGATCGTGGTGGCAATTGCCGCACCTTCGATCCCTAATTGCGGAAACGGTCCCCACCCGAAAATAAGAATGGGATCAAGAATCATATTGCATCCGTTTGCGATCCAGAGAACGCGCATTGCAGTCGCTGCATCGCCGGCTCCGCGGAAGATCGCATTGATGATGAACAGCAGCATGATCACCGCGTTCCCTCCCAGCATCCACTGCATGTAGCCGTAGCCATGTTCCAGCGTCCACGGATCTGCACCCATTAACGCAAGAAGATCTTTCGCAAAGAAAATCCCTGCGAGAGAGAACGGTACTGAAACTGCGATTGCGAGAAATATCGCCTGTACTGCTGCAACGCCCGCTTTCTCTTTTTCTTTTTCGCCGATGCGCCGTGCGACGATCGCCGTGACTGCCATCGACAGTCCCATCCCGATCGAATAGAGCAGGAACAGATACGTTTCGGTCAGTCCCACCGTTGCGACCGCCGATGCACCGAGCGTTCCGACAAAATAAATATCGACCACAGCGAAAGTGGACTCCATGATCAGTTCCAGGATCATCGGAACGGCAAGCAGGAAGATCGCTTTTCCCATGCCGATCTGCGTGTAGTCCGCTTCGGTGCCGCGGATCGCATCACCCAGTGCGTGCAGTAGTGAGCGAACGCTGTTCCGTGGAGAAGGTTGTCCGGTCGCCGCAATTGCTATTTCTTCGTTGTTCACATCCATGTTGTACTGTTTGCTTTCAAATGTACATGAATTATTTCGCCGGCTTCACGTTGTAATTCTGATTGAAAATATTCCCCGGATCGTACGTCTTCTTGATCTTTGAGAGACGATCATAGGTTGATTTGGGATAAATTGCAGCAACATCTTCATCGGTCGCGGTGCTGAAGAAGTTGATATACGCGCCGGAGAGGAATGGTTGTATCTTTTTCCATGGAACCAACGCCTTCTCCGTGTCGCTGTCGGAAATATCCATCGGCAGGAACATTGCGGGAACAAGCAGCGCTTCGCTTTTGCGGTGAGCGAATGCCGTCGCACCGGGCGGTATGCTCTTTAGAACGCCGCCGATGTAGCGTATCTGTAATACGGGACTTGTCTCTTTGCCGTAGTGTGCTGCAATTTCAGCAAGCAGTTTGTCGCTGAGATCTTCTGTGAAACCGTTCTTCACGATGATCTTCACCCCTTGGGGCGGATGAGGTTCTTCAAGCACGTCGCAATAATTCTTCTTGATCACCAGATTTTGAACGACAGTACCGATCTGCAGCAGCGGGTCGATCGCTTTCTTCGCTCCTGCTTCATCATCGCCGGCATAACAGCACCACGCGATCGCGGACGGCGGATTTCCCATCATCGCCGGCATCAGCAAGAACATGACGGTGAGATCTTCGGTCGACACTCGCATGTAATCACGCCATCCTGTGAGCAATGCCGGAAGATTTTCGAGAGAATATATGATCATGCCGGAATACACTTGACGGACCGGAATTGCGGTGAATTCAAAATGCGTTACAACACCGAAGTTGCCACCGCCGCCGCGGATCGCCCAGAAGAGATCGGGATGTTCCTCCGCACTCACGCGAAGAATCTTGCCGTCGGCGGTGACGATCTCTGCGGCAACCATACGATCGATCGTTAATCCATATTTGCGCACCATCCAGCCGATGCCGCCGCCTAATGCCAATCCGCCGACACCGACAGATGTTGAATCGCCGGAAGAAAGAGCGAGGCCGTGTTCTTGGAGTGAGGTGGCTACTTTCTTCCATGTTGCACCCGATCCAATCCGAACGATGTTCTTCGCCTTATCTATGACGTCAATAGTATTGATCTCAGAAAGATCAATGACAAGTCCGCCGTTGTTCGTGCTGTGCCCGGCAACGCTATGGCCGCCGCTGCGGATAGAAATGATCAATGAATTGTTCCGCGCGTAGTGAACAGCCGTTGCTACACCGGCGGCGTTCTTCGGCCGAAGCACGATCGCGGGCGAACCTTTCTGTGCGTATGACGCGCGCGCCTGTTCGTAATCCGTATCATCGGGCAGGATGACCGCGCCAGAGAAATTTTCCTTCAGAGTATTGATAGTTTCAGAATTCATGTTCTACATCTCATCATTAGATTGGTTTTTGAATTTATGCTTCAACATTTGATTTCAACGACGTAAGTCCTGTCTCGAATTCTTTCCCGAGCATCGTGTCCATGCTGAAGAAGACGCTCATGACTTTCCCGATATATTGATTCGGACCGTACATTGCCCACGTTACTTTAGTAATCTCACCATCGGGTTCGAGAATAAACTCAGAGGTGTTGTGCCCTTCAAACGGTTTAAGAAAATCCAGTTTGATTTTAATTTTTGACACAGACGCTTCCACTATTTCCATACGCCCTGCGCCGGCATCGGAGTTTCCTTCCCATTCATAGACTGCTCCGACACCTTCTGCGGCGCCGCTGAATGTTTTTTTCATCTGAGGATCCAATTTTTCAAATGGAGACCATGAATTCCATTGATGGAAATTTGCGATGGCTGCGGAAATTTTTTCCGGCGGTGCTTTCATGCTCATTGTTCTCTCGACACGGAACGTATCCGGTTTTGTCGAAGCAATAATGAGAATGATGACAATAACGGCTGCGAGCACGCCAAGTGTGCGAAGGATAAATTTTTTCATAATAACTCCTTACGGTATAGGTGTGAAGGTTTGTAATTTAATTGTTGAAAAATTCCGTCAGTACTGGAGCAAGAACTTCCGCTTTCACATTGTGCGTCTGCCCTTCCAGCCAGCGGAGTTCTTTGTTCGGCAGCGCATCGGCGACAGACTGCACTGCATTATGCAGTGTTGCGGGACTTTTTCGTCCGCCCGCGATGAGTGTCCTATTGTTGATCTTTGCGATGCGTTCCGTCGGAACGGTGAAATCTCCCATGACCGCCGCATCGTACGGCAGCGTATGCGCGACCGCTTTCAGTTTCTTGAACATCGGCATCAATTGCATGATGAATCCGACGAATGCCGGAGCACCGACCATATCCACCATGAAATACTTTACCATAGTGCCGCGTTTATCATGTGCAAGCATTGATGAAAGATTTGCGCCGTGATTGATCTTTGATTTTTCACTTCCTCTTTCGTACACAAACGGAGGTTCATACAAAGCGATCTTTGGCACACTCAATCCCGATTCTGCTGCCAACAACGCAAGCACAGCGCCGGATGAGAGTCCTGCCAGATATGCCGAACCACCCACTTCTTTCACAAGCGCGGCAATATCGTCAACTTCTTTCTGCGGGGAATAGGTCTGCACATCCGTGCTGTTCCCCCGCCCGCGCCTGTCATAATAATAGACAGTGAAATGTTCCGCAAGCAGCTTTGCGAGTTTCGGCATCGGACCGAACGAGCGGTAACAGAGTGCGCCGTCAACCAGAATGAGCGGCTTGCCGCTGCCGATTTTTTCGTAAGCGATGATTGTGCCGTCTTTTGAGATAACTGTGTTCATAATGGTCTGTGATACTGTCTACAACTACTCAGATGTTTTTTACCGCAAAGGCGCTGAGACGCAAAGGATGATAATAAAAATTTCCCTGAGTTGTCCGAGTGTTGAACACTCGGACAGGATACTCTGCGACAGTTAAACTGTCGCAGAACCACTAGAAGCGTTCTCAAAAATGAAATATTGTCATTGCGAGCCGTTTTTTGGCGAAGCAATCTCCTGAAACTGCGGGGATTGCTTCGGTCGCTACGCTCCCTCGCAATGACCATCCATTTTTGAGATGAGTTCTAGTATTAGGTTGATTCAACATGTGCTTTGAAATTATTCAGGATCGTCTGCCATCCTTCCCGTTGCAGCTCGTCCGGATTTTCGTTCTCCGCATCGAACGTTTCGACAATCGTTGTTGTCTTTCCATTTGTCGAAAAGGCGATCTTCACATTCCGTCCGTCTTCCATCGTGTACGCTATGGCGCGATGCTGTTGTATATCGGTGTACATTGCGACAAAGTCGAAACCGGCGCTGCCGTCTTTAGCTTCCATGCGTGTGCGCAATGTGCCGCCGACACGTAGATCGTTCTCGGCGCGAGGTGTATGCCAATCGGGGGAACCGGTGCACCACTTTGTGATATGTTCCGGTCCGTTCCAGATTTTCCATGCCTTTTCGACCGGCGCGTTGACCGTGATTTGCACGGTGATTGTTGTAGGCTTATTGGGTGTTGTCACAGTGACTCCTTGAAGTTTATATGATGATGGACATTTCCAAAACGCTTCCCGATATTTTTCAATCCTCATCATATAGTCGTTTGAGGAGAGCGAAAACCGACAGGACGAAGTGTGAATTTTTTAAATGTTTTCCGGTAGACCCGGGATCTCCAACACCGGGCGTATTTCAATCGTTCCTACCGTCACGACCGGCACACGTTCTGCAATGGCAATTGCATCATCAAGATCCTTCGCATCGATCAGATAAAATCCGCCGAGTTGCTCGCGCGTTTCGGCAAAGGGACCGTCTGTGATGAGCCGTTTTCCATTGCGGAAACGAACGCTCGTTGCCGTCGTGACAGGCTGCAACGGCGACGCTGCCAGATATTTTCCGCTTGCATGCAGATCGCGGGACAGCTTCGCAGAATCTTTGTAGCATTGAAGGCGCTCGGTTTCGGTCAGCACATCTTCACCGAGATAGACAAGAAGCATGTATTTCATATGATCCTTTGTTGTCAAAGATTGTAATTCTGTAACCACAGAGACACATAAAGGCAGATAGAAAAACCCTATTGTGTTCTATGTGCCTATGTGTTATAGGAATAGTTTTATTGATCCCGCTGTCTCTTGTCTTTCCTCTTTCGTTACTCCACCACTTGATAAATCTCCCTCCGTCCCGTCAGGTACATCTCGGTGTAGTGTGACATTTCTTCCGCAACTTTTGGATCCATGTCGGGATCCGGTTTTCCGGATTTGACCTCTTCCATTTGTTTTTCAAACTCTGCCAAATTCTTCACCTTCATCTCTACCACAACGGTGTTGTAATTCCCGACCAGGTCGGTCATGACAACCGCGGTTGGATCAGAAGCAAAAACTTTCTTGAACAATTTTGCCAGTTTTGATGCTTGTCCCGGTTTGGCAGTTATGACTTCGCGAAACCAACAGTCATTCCCGCACGTTTTAAGCGGGAATCTATATAATGGATGCCCGACTAAAGCATTCGGGCATGACGACTTTACTTTGTTAGGCAATTATTTTCTCTGCGTAACATCAGTGATTACGTATGTTTTTGTAATGAAGCGCAATTGCGCCGGACTGAAATTTTTTTGAACTGATAAGTTTCAATGAATGCTCCCCGCCCGATTCGAACAAGCGGGGACCTTTTCCGGCGATGACCGGATGCACGACAAAGTGATACTCGTCGATAAGATCCCATTGTGCAACTTGCGATCCGATGTTGAGACTGCCAATGGCAATATTTTTCCCCTGCTGCTGTTTTAACTTCAGAATCTCTTCGCGAAGGTTTGAATTGAGGAGTGTCGTGTTGTTCCATTCCACGCTCTTCAATGTCGTTGAAAAGACGATCTTCGACATCGCATCGAACGTGCGTGCGAATTCATTTACCGTTTTGGTTTCCGATTGATTCACCGCGACATCATGCCAGTACGGGTACATCAGATTATAAGTGTTGCGCCCGAAAATTTCAACGCCTGAATCCCGCAGGAGCCCGGTGAAGTGTTCGTGCAATTCGTCGTCTGCAATGCCTGATTCGTGGCCGCAGTAGCCGTCTATCGTGATGTTTATTGCAAAGATAACGTTCCTCATTTTTTGTCCTCTCCTTGTGATGGTGTATCTAGAAATTCCTCAATCAGTGTGACAGTCATTTCGGGAAGTTTGCTTTCCATTTTTGCTGTCATAATCTCTCCGATATATTCTCCGTGACCTCCCGGCAGTATCGCCAGTTTTGCATTAGGAAGAAGTCGAAACATCTTCATTGCATGCTCAGGACGAACGACATCGGCATCTCCGTTGATGACGAGTGTTGGCGACTTAATGGATCGAATATCATCATCCTGCCAATCCGTAAACTCCACCATCCTTTTCGCATCCTTATCATGCATCTTGATCAGATCTTCGGGATTCGGTGCAACGTTGAGATATGCTTCTTTTAATTGTGCCGGCATATTCTCAAGCGAAGCGTTCTTCATCCACTCCCAAAACTGCGGCGACATTCCGTCTCTTTTAAATATTGCGGAAGCGACAACTAATTTGCGTGCAATCGTCGGATGCCTGATGGCTATTTGCAGTGTTGTGCTTCCACCATTGCTAAATCCGAAGAAATCTGCCTGCGTGATGTTCAATTCTTTCAAGAGAGCCGTAACATCATCCGCATCCTGTTCGAATGTTTCAGAACGGCCGATATCGGCAGTATGTCCGTGTCCCTGCAATTCAACAGCGATAACTTTCCGGTGTTGTGCGAACAAGGGAAGGACTCTCCCGAACGTCGTTGTAATGGTCGAACCACCACCGTGAATCAACACCAATGGTGGTTTGCCGTTGTCTGCACCATGAATCTCGTAATACATCGTCAGTCCGTTGACGGGCGCATAGCCGGTTTTCGGCAATGACGGTTGTTCAACCATTGCCGTTGCAACTACCGATATCGTCAGAAAGACGTTTCTGAATATTATTATTTTCCACCACATATTAATGACCTCATCGAAAGCATGGAACGTCGATTACTATTCATCTCCCATTCTTTATTTCTACCGTTGTCTGAGTGTTCCACCAAAAAAATGGGAGACAACTGAACACTCGAACAGGAACCTCTCCGACAGTTTAACTGTCGGAGAACAAGTTATTATCACTCTTTGTATGCTTTTTTCAATGCTGTAACATCCAATTTCTTCATCGGCAGGAATGCCTGTGTGAGGCGGTCAATCTGATTGCGCGTTCCTTTCTGCATCATCTCATCCATTAATGCGGCATGAACCTGCCATGAAACGCCATACGTATCTTTACACCAGCCGCATTGTTCGGCTTCCGGTACGGTTGAAAGTTTTTTCCAGTAATAATCTATTTCTTCTTGAGTGTCGCAAGGTATTAAAAGAGAGACCGCTTCATTGAAAGCGAATTTGTGTTCCCTTGCGCTGTCCACCGCCGCAAACCACTGTCCGTTGATTTTGAAGTCGGAAAACATGATCGTTCCTTCTTTATCCGGTTCCATCCCTTTGGGATATCGTGCAACGATTCCTTGTTTTGAATTTTGAAACACGGACAAATAAAATTTAACCGCCTCTTCCGCTTTGCCGCAGACATCGCCGACGAACATCAGCGAAGGAACGATGAAGGGACGCTCTTCGCCGTCGGGATTTGAAAGAATAAGTTGCCATGAGAGTCCGTATTTATCCTGCAGCCATCCATACCGCTCGCTGAACGGATATTTGTCCAGTTCCATAAGAATCGTGCCGCCGTTCGACAATTTTTTCCACGATGCATCCAAATTTTTCCGCGCATTCTTGTCTTTCGACGGATCGAAATTGAGAATGAAGGAGATTGACGGATTGAATTTGAAGTATGGTCCCGCGCTGATCGCCATGAACGGTTGACCTGAAAGTTCGAACGAGACAACATCGCAATCACCTGAAGGCGTATCGTGAAGCGTCGTGATGTTGGTGACCTTGGAATCGGGGAAGACGGAGCAGTAAAACTCTGCTGCTTCTTTCGCTTCTTTATCATACCACAAGTGCGGTGTGATTTTGTGTTTTGGGTTTGCCATAACTGAGACTCCTTTTGCTCTTGAGTATCGATTATTCGTCTTAAAATTCTACGATCGTCTTAAATCCTCCGAATGCCATCCGTTTCATGTCGAACGGCATTGCAGCGCTCTGGGGTTCGTTCATGATCGGGTCTTTCATCACTTTGGCATTCACACTGTCGCGGTGTTTGCGTGATTTATACACAATAAACGAGAAGATCACCGTCTCGCCTTTTTTTGCTTTTACGGTTTGAGGGAATGTAATTCCGGCATATGCCGGAGTAAGATCGTCGCCGACACATTCGAAATATTCCAGCGCGCCGTGTTTCTTCCAGAGCTTCGCGCCGATGCGTGCCATTGTACGGTACG
>JACPGG010000133.1 GCA_016182545.1 Ignavibacteriales bacterium | reverse complement strand
TCATCAGGTTATTCGGCAGTTTCAGTATCTGGACGATCTTCGCCACTGTTCCTTCCATGTAGATGTCGTCTTTTCCCGGATCTTCGATGGAAGAATCCTTTTGAGCGACCAGGAAAATAAATTTATTATTCTCCAGCGCGTGGTTCGCCGCACGCAGCGACGACTCGCGTCCCACGAGCACCGGAAAGATCATATGCGGAAATATGACCACGTCACGGAGCGGCAGCACGGGGAGTGTTTGAGGAATATCATCTGTGGATGACAGGGAAGAATCTGATTTTATTAACTGATCATCAGCCATTTGCAATACAACTTTCTCACTACACTATGATAAAAAAAGCGGTTTTGAGCCGCTTTTAGAATATTTATGGGTAAAGATAGTCAGATTTTAGAGGGGAAGCAACTCGGGTCGCTTCTCAAGAATATCAGCGTGCGGTTTTCTTATAAAGCACTGCGGATAAGAACAGGCGTAGCTATTTTTTACATACCAGAAAAACAAAATCACTTTTCAAGGATAGATTCAACAGAAGTTCGTCTTCTTTCGAGAAGCATTGATGCAATACGGTCTGTGCTTCATCGTCAGGTTGAACAAAATGATGTGCAATATCTTTGAATACAAGATGCAAAATCGTACCGCCGTATTCTTTCTTTTCGACAACGGAAAAATTCTGTTCCACGAATTTCAATATATCATGCGATTCCACCGCCTCTGAAGGATCGTACAAATACATCGGTATCAACCCGGGACGATGAATTTTCCGCTTTGGGTTCCCGTTATGCTGGATTTTCAATCGTTCTGGAAAAGACGACAAAAGGAGATTGGACTCATCCAATTGCTGCTGCGTCCACTGAAACCGCGAGGGTCCGACGAAGTCATTAATGATAAGCAATCCATCGTCCTTCAAAAGAGACTTGATCGAACGGAGTGCATCTCTGAGCGGTGTGATGTGATGCAGAATTCCTTCAGCAATAATTACATCGTACCTTGTTGCTGCGGAAAAGACCGAATGAACATCCCCAACCCTAAATCGGAGTATTGAGTCAAGGTGTTCTGTTAATGCCTTTTGTTTCGCGGATTCAATGCGTGGTGCAGAAATGTCGATCGCATCAATGTGAGAAAATGAAGCGGTTTTCGCCCAAAGGATTTCATTCCCTCCGGCTCCGCACCCTAGGGAAAGAGCAATACGTTTCCTTCCGTCACAAAAGTATTTACGAGCCGCGTAAGTATAATGGTCAATGTTATCATCGTTAGAAATTTTTTTGTTGATTCGTAATTGCACTGCGGGAATTTCTGTCCAGCTGCGAATCTCTGATGTTGTATGTTTCCAGGTCGATTTAACCTTTCCCTCATTCGAAGAAACTATGCGCGACAGTATCTTGAAGGCATTTTGTTCTTGTATCTTTTCAAAAAGTTTTAGGATGTCGTAAGGATGAATAAGGTTCAGCATGTTCTTCTGTCAGTGTGGCAACTTACTCTTTGTGGAGTGGTACAAGAACGCACCCACCGTCGCTCCCGCCATTGTTGCAAGAGCGGGATATTCTCCGGCACCGATCTGAGCGAAGATCGGTCCCGGGCATGCGCCGGTGATCGCCCATCCGAAACCGAAAATGATTCCGCCGATGATGAACCCTTTGTGATACTGCTTTCCTTTGTATTCTAGTTCTTCACCGGACAATGATTTGATTTTCGATCTTTTAATGATCTGCATCGAAATGGCGCCGACCACAACCCCGGCACCGATGACAAGATACATGTGCGCTTCCTGGAACTGGAACATGCTCTGGATGCGGAACCAGCTAATCACCTCTGATTTTGTCAGTATGATGCCGAACAGTATTCCGAACACGATATAGATGAAATTTTTCATGGCACTTCTCTCTTACAAAAAATAGGAAAATGCAGTATAGATCAACCCGCCGATAAAGAACGAGACGGTCGCTTTGAGACTTGCCGACGAAAGGATAGACAATCCAAAAATTGAATGCCCCGATGTACAGCCGTTCGCATACCGCGTACCGAATCCGACAAGAATACCGCCGACAAACAATGTCACCATGCCGGACCATGAATAATAATGATGCGGCAGGAACGGGACATCGGTCGAGGAAAGAAATTTTGTTGCGATATACGCACCGATCATGATGCCGATAACAAAATAGATCTTCCAGCCGCTGTCTTTCCAGTTGAAATTAAAGATGGAGTGTTTCTCTCTCGGCAGCAGCATCATACAGAGATGCTCAAATGAGGAAGAGATGCCGAGCATCTTATTTGTAACGATCAGTAGCACAGGTACAAAAAGTCCGATGAGCGGACCGGCGATGTACCAATTCCATGTTTCAAAAACCCATTCCATGATTTTTTCCCTTCCGTCAATATAGAGTGGTTAATTGTTTCAGGATTCATGTTTCGCGTTTCAATTCATCAATTCGGTTGCATGAATCTTGAAACCTGAAACCTCAAACCTTTATCGCGATTTACTTAATGCTTGCTCAACATCAGCAAGAATGTCATCAATATGTTCCAGTCCTGCAGAAATGCGAATCAATCCCGGAACAATGCCGACCTTAGCGCGCTCTTCATCTGTGAGTTTCGAATGTGTTGTCGATGCGGGATGAGTTACCGTTGTCCGCGTATCGCCAAGATTTGCAGTACTCGACAGCATTTGAATTGCATCGATAAATCTTTTCGCCCGTTCATATCCACCCTTCACCGCAAATGTCACGACACCTCCACCCTGCTTCATCTGTTTTTTTGCAAGAGCGTACTGCGGATGCGACTGAAGGAAAGGATACTTCACAAATTCGATTTCAGGATGTTTTTCCAATTGCACGGCGAGAGCGAGGGCATTGAAGCAATGGCGATCCATTCGTACAGCGAGCGTCTCCAAACTTTTGGAAAGTAACCATGCGTTGAATGGCGACATTGCGGGACCGGTGTGCCGGGAGAAGAATCGAACTTCTTTGATCAAATCTTTTTTTCCAACGATAACGCCGCCGAGCACCCGTCCCTGTCCGTCAATGAATTTTGTCGCGGAATGGATCACCAGGTCTGCACCGAAATCTACAGGTGTCTGCAGGTACGGCGTTGCGAAACAATTATCAACGCTCAACAGTATGTTGTGTTTTCGTTTCAGGTTGCCGAGCCATTCAAGATCGATCAATTCAAGTCCGGGATTCGAAGGTGTTTCAATGAAGATCATCCTAGTATTTTTCCTGATCTCCTTTTCCCACAATTCCGGCGATGATGCGTCAACGTACGAGTGTGTGATTCCCCACTTCGGCAAAACCTTCGTGAGCAATTGATGAGAGGATCCGAAGAGCGACCTGCATGCGAGTACATGATCGCCCGATTGCAGCAGCGCGCCGAATCCGACGAAGATAGCAGCCATTCCTGTTGCGAATGCAAATCCGTCCTCGGCATGTTCGAGTGCCGCCATCTTTTCGATGAACTCGGATGTATTCGGATTTGAAAAGCGGGAATAAATATTCCCTTCGATCTCATCGGCGAACAACGCGCGTCCCTGCTCGGCATTGTCGAAGACGAAGCTGGAGGTGAGGTAGAGAGGAACGGAATGCTCGCGGTTGGACGATTTTCTCGATTGCGTGCGAACGGCTTCCGTTTCAAAATGTTTTTTCACAAATGGTCCTTTCTAAAACAAAAAAGTCTTTCGGGTGAAAGACTTTTTTGAAGAATGGCAATCCACAATGTCTTTCACGATGGTGAAGAGAGCATTAGACAGCACATCATGGAAATATTGAATACCTCTGATTTCATTACTTGTAATATACGAAATGAAAATTCAGACGCAACCTGAATTATTTGCTCAATTCAGCAGCAGCACGTTCCTTCTCTTTTTTTGTGAATGAAGAATACTCCAGCATCTGCTTGCCGAGATCGAGCGGGTACGAAATCTTCACGTCGGAGATCTCACCGTTTTTGTTCTTCACCGGTTCAAGTTTCGGCATGACGAATCCGGTATAGACCGCCCGGTCCAGCTTTTCCATACGGACAAGAACCTGATCTCGCAACGCCGTGTCGATCTTCAATCCGTAGGTATCGATCAATGTTTTTGCCGCAGCGAAGTCGCCTTCGGATTTTATGCGTTGAATTTCTGCAAGTAGTTTGCCGACACCATTGCGCATTTTTTCATAACTCGTAATGCGGAAATACGATTTGCCGTTATTCTCGATCCGCTCTATACAATCGGCATTTTTCAAGAGCCAGTGTGCTATCATTTGACGGTTCTTCATGTGGTCTTCTTCCAGTTGATCGTGCCCTTTCGGAACTCGCTGCAATTGTACAAGGCATGCATTCCGAACTTCTTTATCATACATCGCCTTCACTACTTCCATTGTATTAGGAATAATGCCGATCTCAACGAGTTTCGGATCCCATATATGATAGAGTGCAACAAGGTCGGCGCGGGCTTCTTCCAGTGTGGAGTAATATCCCGGCAGCGCAGCTTGCGGGTCGACCTTCAGGTTCGGCGAGACTTTTCCCGACGCATGACCGAGCACTTCATGAAGTGCTGTGTGCATATTGTCGGCAAGCGATCCGTATTTGTCCTGCGATGCGACTTCGTTTTTGTCGAATGCAAATTCTTTCAGAATATCTTTGCCGCCGGTCTTCTCGTACGCATCGACGATGTTATACAACGTCACCGATTTGCTGCCGTATTGTTCACGCACATCCTGCTCATTCGGAAGATTGATCCCGATCGCGCTCACCGGTCCGGCATCACCGGTTTCAACCACAACATTGATAACGGTGTACTTCAACGGCTTCACATCTTTCTTTTTGTACTGATCAGCCCACGGCATGCGGTCTTCAAAATATTGTGCGTTCGTCCCCACTTTTTGGAACAGCTCCGTCAATTCCGGATTTGCAAAATTGATCACCGATTCGAACTGACCTTTTGCTCCGCGGGCATCGAGATAGACTTCAACAAAACCGTGGATCATATCGACCTGTGATTCGGTCTCCTTCACCCAGCCGATGTTGTACTCGCGCCAATCTTTGAGATCACCCGTCTGATAATATTTGATGAGTTTGGAAATATTCTCAGCTTGCAACGGATTGCTCGCGTACTCTTTTGCTTTTTCTAAATACGAAATTGCAACGTGCAGATCGGTTGCGTACAAGCCGGGTTCCACCGTTCCGCCAAGATGTTTGTTTCCCGCACGGTACACTTTTTCAACCAGTTGTCCGTTCTCTTTCACGACTTTTGAATTGAGATCGTTCTTTTCATTCCCCGCTTTTGCCCACGCATCGACCTCCGCGAAATTTGTGCCAACATAGAGATTGTTGGCGCTGCCGGCGATCATATCCTGTCCTGGTGTTTTGTTGGTCTGTGTCGGTTCGAATGCTGGATCGAACATTGAAGGGAGGAGCCGTTCCAATTTTTGGTCGAGCGTTTCGCCGGCAGAAAGCGAGATCTTAGCGCCGTTCTTGATTGCTGTCTGTAGTGCCATCTTGAATTGATCGAATGTACAGGGCATCACAAATTTTCTTGCGGTGATATTATCATACATCGAATTATTCACCCAAAAGAATTTAGTGTACAATACGATATTCTCGTACACCTTCTTATCGATCCCTTTCGGATGAGTATAGACAGCTTCGATCAGATCGCGCACTTCGAGCGCATACCGATGGCGTTGATCGATCGCAATATCACGTGCGGCGATCGCCGCCTGTGCAAGGTAGTAGGTAAGGACTTTCTCTTTCAAAGTGAGTTTTTCAAATCCATCGGCATACAGTTGCACGATGCGGACCGGTCCGACATCTCCCATCTGTATCTTTTCTATTGTGTATTGTCGTTCAGGCATTTTCGGCTGTTTCGGTTTGTCTTTGTGTTGAGCAATAATCAGTGAACAGATCACTGTTGCAAATGTCAACATACGAAATAGTTGCATAACTTCTCCTTTGAATTTTGATGGATAAAAGTAGAGAGAGATTGCTCTAAATGCAATTACTCAGTTGTCAATACTTCTCATTTTTGCAAGAGAATCTCCCGCGGTTGTCGGCACAGAATTGTATATAGAGATAAGCAGGAATTATTCATTGGAGATCTGTATGACACCACAACAACAGGCGCTGGTTCGCACAACGTTCGAGCAAGTGAAGCCCCGGTCAACGGAGATTGCCGATTTGCTCTATAAAAAGTTGTTCGAACTGGAACCGAAAACTGTCGCTCTCTTCCGCGGCGACATGAAGGAACAAAAAGAAAAATTGATGCGGATGCTCCAGATCGCAATCGAAGGGATAGACGATCACGCACAATTGCAGCCGATGTTGTTCAATCTGGGACGGATCCATCATTCATACGGCGTGCAGGGACATCAGTTCATGTCATTCCAGGAATCGTTGATGTTTGCACTCAAAACGGTCCTTGGAAAAGATTTTACACCGGAAGTCGAGCAGGCATGGCGGGCTATCTATCTCTATTTTGCATCAACAATGCACAACTTTCCGCATCATGAGGAAAATGTGCAAGTACCGCATAATTAACTGAGATGACCGTCACCTCTGAGGTGACGGTCATCTTGCTTAATCTGTTGGGAACGTACGAAAGAGTAGATTCTGTTAGTAAGGTTGTGTATCTTTAACCGAATGAAAAAAGCATTTACCATAGTATTCCTTCTTCTCTACGCCACGCTCAACGTCGGCGTGAACATTCTTGTTCACACGTGCGGAGGAGAGTCGGAAACACTGCTTGTGACATCTGATGCAAAAGATCCGTGCGTGTGCGATAATGAGACGCCGATGGACGACATGTGCTGCACGACGGAATTGAAAAGCGTCAAATTTGAGGATGTGCAACAGATTCCGCATGTTCCATTAGAACAAAGTCTTACTCTGGTCGGAATTCTGCCACCGGTCGAAATTTCGACATTCGATATTCACCGTTCATTGTTTGTAATTCTCAGCGACTCATCTCCTCCACCTGACAAAGACTACCAAGTCTCCAACTCCGTTTTCCTTATTTAAATTCTCTGTGAACTTTGCGTTCTCTGCGGTGAAGTCTTTTTAAACCGCAGATTCACAGATTATTTTTCAATCTTTTAAATAAGGAAAAATCCATGTATTCCAAAATTTTCACATCCATTATTACATTTTCTCTCCTTGCATCATTCGTTGTTGCTGGTAGCACTACCGAAGTAAAATTCAAATCTCTCGGCAACTGCGGCATGTGCCAGAAGCGGATCGAAAAGTCTCTGAAGATCAACGAAGTCTCGTCTGCATCATGGGATAAAAAATCGAAGATGCTCACGGTGAAGTATAATGCTTCGGCGATCACGCTCGATTCGCTTCAACAGCGCGTGGCTGCTGTCGGGCATGACACGGAAAAATTCAAGGCGTCCGACGATGTGTACGAGAATCTTCCCGGCTGCTGTCTTTATAGAGATTAACAAAATGTCATTGCGAGGAATCCCGATGTTTGTCAATCGGGATGACGAAGCAATCTTTCTTTGAAAATGGGATTGCTTCAGCAAACAACGCTTCGCAATGACTGCAAAAATCAAACAAGGAGACAGCGATGAAATTCAGAATTTTATTACTCACACACTTTATTACCGTTCTACTGAATGCGCAGCAAACTGATTCGGTTTCACTTGCGTCGTTCATCAACCAAGCATTGAGTGCAAACTACAAACTCAAAGCATCCCGCTCATCCGTTCAAGCAACCAAAGCGCGAGTAGATCAGGCAACAATGTGGGAAGCACCGCAGGTTGCGGTTTCGATGATGGATAATCCGCTGACTTCCCTCAATCCGCTGAATGGATTGGAGCGAGAATATTCCATTACGCAGATGATTCCTTTCCCGGGAAAAAATGCCTCTGCACAGAATGCGGCACAAGCAAATGTAGCGTTTGCTGAAGATCTGTACAGTGCGGAAGAGCGTGTGATCATTGCTGAGGTCAAGAAGCAATATGCGATGATCTATTCCGCGCAGCGGCGCATTGATGTGAATCTTGCAAATCAGGATCTCCTGAAACAGATGATCGCATCGGTGCGCTCGAAATATTCTGTCGGGCTTGCCTCGCAGGCGGATATTCTGCGGTTGGAAATTGAACTTTCCAAATTGGAGAACCAGCGTGCAAATCTTGAACACGATCTGCGCGTTCCCGAAGCGATGCTCAATACGCTGCGCGCGCTGCCAACAACAACCCCGGTTGCAAAACTTCCGGAGATCACACTCTCTTCATTCTCTCTCAATAAGGATGATCTTGCTGTGTGGGCAGTTGCGCAGCGCAGAGAACTTTCCGCGATGAAAAACGAGGTCGAGATGAGCAAAGCGGAACTCGCAATGGCGCAACGGGAGAGATTTCCCGATTTAATGATCGGCGGATTGTATAAAGAGAAGACTGGTATGCCTGATACATGGGAAGTGATGCTTGGTATCAGCATTCCGATCGCACCGTGGGTCAGCGGAAAGATCGGCGGCAGAATTGAAGAGAATGAGTACAAACTTCAGCGAAGTGAAGCGCTCGTGTCGGATATGGAAACGATGGTGCGGTTTGAGGTGATCGATACGTGGACGAAAGCAAAGGCACATTGGGAACAGGCGGAGCGTTATCGTACGTCGATCATTCCAAACGCACAGCAGACGCTCGAATCGTTGTTGAGCGCGTATCAAACCGGAAAGACGGATTTCCTTTCGCTGATCGATAGTTTCCGCATGCTTCAAATGTATAAAATGGAGTATTACATGGAAATTTCGGATTACCTGATGCACCGTTACGATCTCGAACGCGCCATCGGCGCCGATTTTGAAACAAATTTTTAATGAAGATGAACCACATAGGCACATAGAACGCAAAGATTGAAATTCTAGGTGTTTAATTTTTCCAAAGGAAACTACAATGAAGTACTTTATAACCTTTACACTCGCTCTTCTTCTCGCTTCGTGCGGAAGCAAAGAAGAGAACCACAAAGATCACGCCGATTCTTCCGCCACTGCGGAAGCAAAAGATGTCTACACATGCCCGATGCATCCGTCGGTCGTTTCCGACAGACCGGGCGCCTGTCCTGTTTGCGGCATGGCATTGGTAAAAAAATACGCGCAAACGGATGTTGGGAAAGAAGAATTGAAAAATCTCCGGCACATTTCTCTTTCACCGACACAGCGGGTGCTCGCCAATGTATCAACCACGCCGGTTGAAAAAATGCCGCTGACAAAAATGATCGATGTTGTCGGCATTGTCGATGTTGCGGAAACACAGCAGGCAACCGTCTCTGCACGGTTTCGCGGCAGAATTGAAAAACAGTACGCCAATTTCACCGGTGATTATATTGAAAAGGGAAAACCGCTCGTTGAACTCTACAGCCCCGACCTTGTCACCTCGCAGCAGGAGTTCATTCTTGCGCTTGACGGTAACCAGCAAAATCTTGTGGATGGAATGCGCGAGCGCTTGCGATTGAACTACGGCATGACAGACCAGCAGATACGAAATCTTGAATCAACGCGCAGTGTGCAAACGGCTGTGCAATTCTATTCTCCTATTTCGGGAACAGTTGTGCTAAAGCAAGTGCAGGAAGGTCAATATGTTGATGAAGGGACCGTGCTTTATCAACTCGCTAATCTTTCCAAAGTGTGGATCTATCTCGACGTGTACGAAAAAGATGTTCAGTTCGTAAAAAAAGGACAGATCGTTCACATTAAAACCGATGCATATCCCGACGAAGAATTTACCGGACGGGTGACGTTCATTGACCCGGTGATGAATCCTGAGACGCGTACTGTTCGCATCCGCTCTGAATTCGACAACCGCCACGGCATGTTGAAACCGAAGATGTTCGTGAAAGCGCAACTGCATATGGAAGGAAGAAAAACTCTTACGGTTCCTTCCTCAGCAATCATGTTCACGGGAAAACGGACTGTTGTCTGGGTTGAAACGCAGAAGAACACATTCGAGCCGCGCGATGTAGTGCTCGGGCAATCCGCAAATTCAGAGTACGAAATCGTGAGCGGATTGGAAGAGGGAGAAATGATCGCTGTCTCCGGCGGATTCCTCATTGATTCCGAAAGCGCATTGCAGCAGCCCGGTTCTGCCGATCCACACGCAGGACACGGAACGGAAAAGACAGAGTCCATGTCCACTGCCGGCTCCACTTCAACTGAGGAAGATCATTCTACGCACAAGATGGAGTCCGCCTCAAATACAATTAAAATTACGGTTGATGGCGGTTATGATCCTGAAGTTGTGCATGTAAAATTAGGGCAGGAAGTGAAACTGCAATTTCACCGTGTTGAAGATTCCGAATGTACGAGCGAGGTGGTGTTCGAGGAATTGAACATCCGTAAGAAACTTCCTGCGTTCAAAACGACTACGGTAATAATAACACCAAAAAAACTTGGCGAGATCTCGTTCGCCTGCGGTATGGGAATGGTGCACGGAAAGTTGATTGTAGAACGATAATAAAAGTCATCCTGAGCAAGTCCCGACGATTTTTTGTCGGGACGCGTCGAAGGATGACCCCTCGACTCACTCGACAAAAAGCGTCTCATTCGCTCAGCGTGACTAAGAAATGAAAGTGAAAAATCATGATTGAAAAAATAATAGATTACTCCGCACGGAATAAGTTCATCGTTATCCTGTTCTACCTCGTCATCATAGGCTGGGGAATTTGGGCGGTGAGCAACACGCCGCTCGATGCGATCCCCGATCTCTCCGAAAATCAGGTGATCGTCTTTACGGAATGGATGGGGCGTTCCCCGCAACTGATCGAAGACCAGATCACATTTCCGCTCGTCACTGCGCTGCAAGGTGTACCGCAAGTTGAAGCGATCCGCGCGCAGTCGATGTTCGGCATGTCATTCATCTACATTATTTTCAACGAGCGTACCGATCTGTACTGGGCGAGAAGCCGCGTGTTGGAAAAACTTTCAACTATTCAATCCGCTCTTCCGCAAGGAGCAAAGATGCAACTCGGTCCGGATGGAACCGGAGTTGGTCACGTGTATTGGTACACTGTGGAAGGAAAGTACGATCTCGGTACGCTGCGTGCGATTCAGGATTGGTACATCAAATTAAATTTGCAAGGCGTACAGGGCGTCGCCGAAGTTGCCTCCATTGGAGGATTCGTCAAGCAGTATCAGGTCGATATCGATCCGGACAAAATGAAATCGTACGGCATCACGGTGAACGACATCCGCAACGCCGTGATGCGATCGAACAACGATGTCGGCGGAAAAATTCTTGAAATCTCCGATCAGGAATATTTCATCCGCGGGCAGGGATACATTCAAACTGTCAACGATGTCGAAAATATCGTGGTCGGCACGGGAGCGAGTGGCACTCCGATCTACGTGCGCAACATCGGCAGGGTGCAACTTGGCGGCGATATTCGCCGTGGCTCGCTCGAATTGAACGGCGAAGGACAGGTGGTCGGCGGCATCGTGGTGGCGCGGTACGGCGAAAATGCGAAAGAGGTGATCGACCGCGTGAAGAAACGGATCGCCGAAATTTCTCCCGGTTTGCCGGAAGGTGTCGAGATCAAAACATCGTACGACCGGAGCAGTTTGATCATGGCAGCAGTTGATACATTAAAGAGCGCGTTGATCGAGGAAGCGATTGTTGTCAGTATCGTTGTATTTATTTTTCTCCTTCATGCACGCAGCGTTCTTCGGGTGATTATCGAAATTCCGGTCGCAGTACTCATCGCATTCATCTGTATGAAAGCATTCGGCATCACCTCCAACATCATGTCGCTCGGAGGGATCGCGATTGCGATCGGCGTTATTGTTGATGCTTCCATTGTGTTGGTGGAAAATGCCTATCGCAACGTTGCTCATGCACAGGAAACGAAAGGTGAACTTTCCACTAACGATTACATCGAGATTTCTATTCTCTCCGCAAAGCAAGTCGGACCGGCGATTTTCTATTCTGTGGCGATCATGGTCATCTCGTTTCTTCCGGTATTTTTGCTGGAAGGACAGGAAGGAAAATTGTTCCGCCCGCTCGCGTTCACCAAAACATTCGTGCTTGCCGGCTCAGCGATCATCGCGATCACACTCGTGCCGATGTTGATGACAATGCTGACGCGCGGAAAATTCAGGAAGGAAAATCAGAATCCGATCACGCGTGTTCTCAATAATATTTATGCACCGGTGATCCACTGGGTATTAAAATGGAGAAAAACGACCATTGCGATCAACGTTGTTGCGCTGCTCATCGCGATTCCGATGTTGATGAACATGGGATCGGAATTCATGCCGCCGCTGGATGAAGGAAGTCTGCTCTTCATGCCGGTCACACTCCCCTCTGCTTCCATCACCGAGGTGAATCGCATATTGCAGGTGCAGGATGCGATCATCAAATCGGTCCCCGAAGTTCATCATGTGCTCGGCAAAGCAGGAAAAGCAGAGACATCCACCGATCCCGCACCGGTGAGTATGATCGAGACGATCATTCTGCTGAAACCGAAAAGCGAATGGCGTCCCGGAATTACGAAAGATGACATCATCGCTGAGTTGGATGCGAAGTTGCAGATCCCGGGCGTGCGCAACGGATGGACCCAGCCGATCATCAACCGCATCAATATGCTTTCTACCGGTGTACGCACTGATCTCGGTGTGAAAATTTTCGGAAAAAATCTCGACACCCTTGAGCAACTTGCAATTCAAGCAGAACAAATTCTCCGCACGGTACCCGGTGCAGCGGATTTGTATGCAGAGCGAACACAGAGCGGGCGATTTGTGGATATTGCAATCGATAGAGAAGCGGTCGCGCGATACGGCATTAATGTCGGCGACGTACAAGATATTGTTGAAACGGCGATCGGGGGAGAAAATATCGGCACTGTGATCGAAGGACGGCAGCGATTCCCGATCCGTGTGCGGTTTCAAAAAGATTATCGGCAAAGTGTTGAGTACTTACAGAATCTTCTTGTGCCGGTGAATGTGGCGAAAGGAGGCGGTCAGATGACAGTAGCCGGTAGTCAGACAATTTCTTCAAACAATGGCAGCAACGGAATGGGAGGAATGAGCGGCGGTTCGACATCGCAACGGCAATCGGCGATCTCAAATCCGCAATCAGAAACAATGAGCGCGGTTTCATCGCGCAGTTACATTCCGCTCGGACAGTTGGCAAAGATCAACATCGTTCCCGGTCCTCCGATGATCTCCAGCGAGAATGCGCAACTTCGTTCGATCGTCTTTCTCAATGTACGGGGGCGTGATATGGGAAGTTTCGTCACGGAAGCGAAAGAAGTCCTCGCGGAAAAGATGAAACTGCCGACCGGATATACGTTGCAATGGAGCGGACAGTGGGAAAATCAGATCCGTGCGAAAGAACGGCTCACAATCGTAATGCCGGTAGTTTTCCTTTTGATCTTCGTGATGCTCTATTTTGTCACGAAAGAATTCACCGAAGCATTTGTTGTCATGCTCTCGGTTCCCTTCGCACTCATCGGCGGCGTATATCTGATCTACATTCTTGGATATAATTTGTCTGTCGCAGTTTGGGTCGGATTCATCGCGTTGTACGGGCTCGCTGTTGAAACAGGTGTTGTTATGGTTGTCTACCTGCATGAAGCGCTGGACAGACGACTGCATGCACAAGAAAAAGGGGAACGAGGTCCTGTAACATTGAATGATGTTACTGAAGCGACGATTGAAGGCTCGGTGCTGCGTTTGCGTCCGAAAATCATGACTGTTTCAACAAGCCTCATTGCGTTGATTCCGATCATGTGGAGCACGGGCGTCGGCGCTGATGTGATGAAACCGCTCGCCGCTCCGATGATCGGCGGATTGATTACGTCAACAATTCATGTGCTCATTATGACACCGGTGCTTTTCAGTTATATGAAGGAGCGCGCACTGAAAAAAGGTGAGTTGAAAAAATCGAAGATGGCAAGTTGGATGAAGTGAGCAGTAACAGCAAATTGAGTTTCAGGTTTCATGGTTCATCATTCATAAAAAAGAAAGAAAAATCCTACAATGAAAACAACATTTTTTGTCATAATGCTTTTTCTCTTTTCTTTTGCCACTGCTCAGGAAAAGAAAGAGAAATCGTGTGCAGGCGGATGCTGTTCGAACGAAACTATGGCAATGGCGAAAATGCAAGATCACAATCAACATAACCATTCCAAACAAACGGAGGATTCAACTGCGAAAGCAGAAGAGAAACAATCTTCTGTTGAATTCACCTGCCCGATGCATCCGGATGTGAAATCATCCAAACCGGGAACATGCCCGAAATGTAAAATGGATCTGGTCAAAGCAACGAGCGATCAGAAATCATTACAGAAGAAAAAAATGAAAGCAATGGCTGCGGGAAATTACAACTGCTGCATTGAAGAACCGTGTAATGAATGTCTGAAAGCACATGGATCGTGCAGTTGCAAAAAAGCAGTAAAGGAAGGCAAACCGGTCTGCGATGAATGTTACGAAGGGTGGAAAAACGGACAGGGAGATGTTTCGGGAAAGACGCTGAAAGATATTAAAAAAGGACATAAACACAATCATTGAACCGAGCAATCCGATGGCTCGAAGCCATCGGATTGCTTTTCACATAATGAGGGCATTATGAAATACATAGTAATTTTTATCTCTGTTTTTTCTTTTGCATTCACTTCATGCATGCATACGATGATGATGGGTGGACACGGAGATCACGAAGGACACGCGGCAACAAAAGTAACAAAAGAAGTGACGAAGAACGGTGCGACGTTATCTGTTACCGTTGATCCGATGATTGTTGGAACTGAATCGGTGATTGCTGTTTCAATTTCTTCCACGATATCAGCGCCTGACAGCCTCAATGTTCACTATATGATCTCGAAGAATTCCGGAGCCGCAGAATCATCCGCACACAATCACGGAAGCAGTTCAACATCGAACTCTGAATTTGCCACGATTCACGGCGACGCCGCAATTAAAAATGGAAAACTGAACATTCCGTTCACACCAACAGTTACAGGAGAATTCACGCTCTCAGTACACACTGATGCCGTTTCAACAGAAGTTCAGTTTTCCGTTGGCGAAGAACAATCTTCCGGAATGGGGGGCATGATGGGCATCTCATCCGAATACTGGTATCTGGGCGCAATTGCGATGGCGGGAATGATGATAGTTATGTGGACAGTACGAGGAGGAATTTTTTAATGAGAACACCAACGTCGATGTTCGTTGTCGTGGCGATGTTTTGTTCTGTGCCATTGTTTGCACAGCAATCTTCGTACGCTGGCGAAGAACACCGCACGATAAAATCCCTTTCTGAAAAAGAAATCGAACAATATCTGGCAGGCGCAGGAATGGGATTGGCAAAAGCGGCGGAGTTGAATCATTACCCCGGACCGAAACATGTGCTTGATCTTGCCGACACTCTTGAATTATCGGACAAACAAAAGCATGGTCTCAAAAAGATCGTGAGCACGATGAAATCAAATGCAGTCCGTTTGGGAAAAGAGATCATTGAAAAAGAAAAAGCGTTAGATTCTGCTTTCACATCCAATTCAATTACAGTTGCTCGCCTGGAACAACTGACGAACGAGCTCGGAATATTGCAGGGGAAACTACGCTTCACTCACTTACAAGCACATATTGAAACAAAAGAGATTTTGACAAAACATCAGGTAATGATGTACGATCTGCTGCGCGGATATAACACCGGTACGATGCGTCACCATTAAAAAAGTGTGAGATTATTCGTCCATTTGCTATATTAAACCATGAAAGTTTTTTCGCTCATCTTGTCATTGTATTTCTTTACCGCATCTGTGTTCCCCTGTTCAGACGAAGGCGGAATCGTGTCTTCATCCCAAGTCAAACATGCAGCGGAGCAAACCGGAGAGAACTCAGACGATGACTGTACCTCACTTTGTATCTGTAACTGCTGCGGCATCGTTTTTGAAGTACCGGACGAGTTAGTTGTTCCGAATGCTCCGCTCACATATTCTCATCGCATTATATCGCAGATACTTCATCCTCAAATGGATGAACTCTCAACCATCTGGCAGCCGCCGAGAATTTCGTAGAACACGGATTCCACAGTTAAAATTGATTCGCACTGATATATCTATGCAGATCCGTTAATTCCCTCTAACGGGCATTCAATAATTATTTATTTAATTTATATGAAAGACTATGAAGTACTTTATCCTTTTATTTTCTCTCGTATCAATTGCATCTTCTCAACATACATTCTCTGCCCGTGTGATTGATAACGAAAGCAGCGAACCGGTTCCCGGTACAGCCGTTGTCATTAAGAACACGAAAATCGGTGGTATTACGGATACCAATGGTTCGATTCTCATTGAAAAAATTCCCGACGGCAGACATACTATTATCTTTTCGCACATCGGTTTTACAACGGTGGAACGTTCATTCACGTTTCCCCTTTCAACTCAAAACGAGATCATCATTGAACTGGAAGAAGCGGCAGAAGAACTCGAGGAAGTGATCGTCACCACCACACGCACAAGCCGCAGTATTGAGACTGCACCAACGCGTATCGAATCTTTGCCGCTGGAAGAGATCGAGGAAAAAAACACGATGCGCGCGCATAATGTGTCGATGATCCTGCACGAAGCGACCGGCATTCAAATGCAGCAAACATCCTACGCATCGGGAAACCAGAGCATCCGCATTCAGGGACTCGACGGCAAATACACACAATTGCTGAAGGACGGATTTCCGGCGTTCGGCGGATTTTCTTCGGGCTTGAGCGTCATGGATATTCCTCCGCTCGATTTAAATCAGGTAGAAGTCATAAAGGGACCATCGTCAACATTGTACGGCGGCGGAGCGATTGCCGGTGTGGTAAATTTTATCACCAAAACTCCGAAAGAAAAACCTGAGCTGACACTGATGCTCAACAGAACTTCCGCCGGGGGGAACGACATCGGTGCATTCGGCGCGATGCGAAATGAAAAGTATGGGGCAACAGCCCTCGCAACGGTTCACATTCAGGATTATTATGACGTGAATGGCGATCATTTTACTGAACTGCCGAAGACAAGCGAATATAATTTCAATCCGACATTGTTTTTATTCGATAACGATAAGCCGGCACTTAAAATCGGAAATGCAACAACATATCAGGATCGTCACGGCGGAGATATTTTTGTCATTGACGGAAACGCAGACAGCACACACCGGTACAGCGAGAAAAATATCTCACTCCGCAACAATACGTACGTTCAGTACGAAACTGAAATTGAAGGGATGGGAATACTGTCCGCAAAACAGCACGTCGGCTTTTTCAATCGTCAGTTGCAAGTGATTGATTATCTCTTTGAAGGGCAACAGCAGTCAAGTTATACAGATCTATCGCTTGTTCGGATTTGTTTCGCGGAATTATATCCAGTGTGTCTTCGGATTTTATCTGCAGGATACGTGGGATATCACGGGACAGTTCATTGCGGAAAGCGGGTTGCGGCTTGATTACAGCACATCGAATGAAATTTTTCTCCTTCCCCGTTTTTCGCTGCTGATGAAATTCAACGAACAATTCAGCAGCAGAATCGGCGGCGGGTTGGGCTACAAACTACCCACGCTCTTTACCGAAGATGCCGAGGTCGTGGCGTTCAACAATGTTCTTCCTCTTTCACCGGCAGTGCAGGCGGAACGTTCGCTCGGAGGAACATTTGACATTAATTACAAGGATATTTTTCTCGACGAAGTATCAGTTTCAATGAACCAGATGTTCTTCTATACAAGCATCAGCACACCGCTGGTACTGCGGCAGAACTCGTCGGATCAATATTATTTTGAAAATGCAACGCAGGCAATCCGGTCCTTCGGGTTTGAGACAAACATGAAACTGGTGTACGGTATCGGTAAATTGTTGTTGGGATATACCTTTACCGATGCGAAAGAATTATACAGGAGAGGAAATCAAACCGTCGCGCTGCTTCCTCCGAGCCGGTTGAACATCATTATGATCTTTGAAGAAGAGCGAAATTATAAAACGGGATTCGAAGCATACTTTACCGACGCACAGTATTTGAACTCCGGTACGAAGGCAAGGTCGTTCTGGGACATGGGACTCTTTTTTGAAAAGACAATTGGTACGGTGTCAATCTTTATCAATGCGGAAAACATAACCGATACACGACAGAGCAGATTCTCTCAGGTCGTGTTTCCACCCCACAACAACCCGACGTTTGAAGATGTGTACACATCGCACATTGAAGGATTTATGTTGAACGGAGGCATGAGAATTAAATTTTAACAGTATTGAAATAGACAGGTTTTGATTTACCGATTTTGTACGGTACTTTCAAGATGAGAAAGTAATAACAAGTAATTATGAATGATTTTATTTTGCAATCAACCATCACGTGTCCCCACTGCGGTTATCAAAAAGAAGAAACGATGCCGGTGGATGCGTGCGTTCATTTCTATCAATGTGAACAATGCAAAACAATGCTACGTCCAAAACAAGGCGATTGCTGCGTCTTTTGTTCATATGCAAACATTAAATGTCCTTCGAAACAAATAGAGATGAGAAATACCTAATTGTTGAGTTGATAATTCTCTTATATTCAAAATGTGGTCATGGAGCATCACTATCGTGAAATGCAAACTCATGCTAAAACCCGCGTGAAAGGCTCCCTTCCTCTCACCGCATTGTAGTCATCGAAAAAAAACCTGTGCACACATTTGCTCCCTCATATCTTTGGCTGATGACAGGCGACCGGACTCCGGAAAAGATATTAACACCGCTGCGAAGTTTGGTTCGATCCGGAATCGAAATTATTCATGCCGAAGTGACCAGCATTGACACTGCAAGCAAATCTGTTTTTACATCCGCACAGAGTGTACATTACGATTATTTGGTACTCGCACTCGGTGCAGAGCTCGCTTCTGAACTCATTCCCGGACTTTCTGAAACCGCATATTCATATTATTCATTTGATGAAGTACAGAGATTGCAGCATGCTCTTGTTGAATTCAATGGAGGAACCATCGCTGTTGTTGTTTGTTCATTGCCGTACAAATGTCCCGGAGCACCGCACGAAGGAGCGATGCTCATCGCCGATTATTTCCAACGAAAAGGTGTACGCAACAAAGTTGAAGTTCACCTCTTCACTCCCGAACCACAGCCAATGCCCGTTGCCGGTCCGCAACTCGGTGAAGCAGTAAAACAGATGCTCACATCAAAAGGAATTTCATTTCATCCGTTGCACAAGATTGTTTCGGTGAATCCCGAAACAAACGAAATTTCATTTGATGGAAAAGAACCTGTCCATTTCGAAATGCTCGTTGCTATTCCTCCACACCGCGCACCGCGCATTGTACGTGAAGCAAGACTTTCAAATGAAGCGGGTTGGATTCCGGTTGACCACCAGACACTGCAAACAAAATTCGAAAAGGTCTTTGCCATCGGCGATGTTGCCGCTATCGAAATTCCCGGCAGATGGAAACCCGATGTTCCGATGATGTTGCCAAAAGCGGGAGTGTTCGCTCACGACCATGCAGAAATTGTCGCGCAACGCATTGCCGATGAAATCAACGGACGAACATCATCAGCGCAATTTTGTGGATTGGGATATTGCATGCTCGAAGCGGGAGAAGGGATGGCAGGTTTTGCGTACGGCGATTTCTTCAACGATCCTAATCCTAAACTTCAGTTACGCAACATCGGCAGAGCATGGCATTGGGGAAAAGTAATTTTTGAACAATGGTGGCTCGCTCCGTTCGGATTAAGAAAAAGTATTCTTCAATTCATGTTGAAAGTCGGAGCGAAGATGTTAAAAATTCCCATTAAAATATGATCAAAAAAGTCAAAGGAACCGATATATGAAACTCGGTATCATCATTGAAACAAATGAGCCGGAAAAAGCATGGAACGCCGTCCGCTTCGGCAACACTGCACTCAAACAAAGACATGAAGTCAAGATATTTCTTATGAGCGCGGGCGTGGAAATTGAAAGTATTGTTCATGAAAAGTATAACGCCAAGAAACAGATCGATGAATTTATACAGAACAACGGAATCGTGTTCGCATGCGGCACCTGCATCAAATCCAGAAATCAGGAAAGGAGCGATGTTTGCCCGATTTCCACAATGACAGATTGTTTGGAGATGGTGGAATGGGCAGAGAAAGTGGTTACATTCTGAAATAGATTTTTCCAAAAATTTGCGATTTTGGAAAATCTATGATTGACGTGGGAACTTCTTCTACGGTTTTGCGTCATGTTGATATAGCCATTCACAGGTATGACAAAAGAAGAACAACAAGAATTCAAGACTTTGGTTCTCCCTCATTTGGAAGAACTGCATCGCACTGCTTATCATCTTTGTCATGTCCGGTGTAATGCCGAAGACCTTGTGATGGAAACAGTTACAAAAGCATGTGAGAAATTCCGGAACCTCAGAGAGAAAACTAAAATAAAGCATTGGTTGCTCAGAATATTGAGCAACACATTCATTAGTTCCTACCGCTCTCAAAAAGGTCTCACGATGGTAGAATATACGGAGACAACACATGATGACGGAGGAGGATTTTCTTTGTTTGCTGAACTGTCACAACCTTTTCTACTGTGGTGGGGAAACCCGGAACGCGAACTGGTGAACAAATTAATGGACGAAGAAATACAGAAAGCAATCGGAGAACTCCCTCAAGAATTCCGGCTTGCCATTGTTTTGTGCGATGTTGAAGGATTATCGTACGATGAGATAGCGACGATGACGGATGTTCCGATAGGTACGGTGCGAAGCCGGATTGCGCGGGGAAGGTCATTACTTCAAAAAAAATTATATCACTATGCCCAGGATTTGGGTCTTATTCATGCTGGGAGGAAAATTCATGACAAAGCAAAGGAATTTCAGTCAGAACATTAGCTGTGAAGAGGCGATTCAACGCATCTTCCCATACATTGACGACTATCTGCAGGGAACATCGCGGGAGGAACTTGAACATCATCTCGAAACGTGTCGTCATTGTTTCGACCGTGTCGAATTCGAGAAATTGTTAAAATCCCGATTGCGGAAACTCAACATTCAGCAAAAAACGAATCTCCTTCAGAAAAAAATAGAGGCCATCATAGATAAATTTTGAATGGCATGTTGTAGTGTTGATGTTGTTCTTTTGAATGAACAAAGTTTAAGAAATTCTTTTTCCACGTCTGAATTATTTCTGTCCGGTAACACAAGTATCATATAGAATTGCACCGGTGTGCCAATAAATAGTACAATTTTGTCCGTTTAACCGCGAATCGTACGAACGTGATCATTTTAATGTTACTAAGAGGAGAATTCCATGGCAATTGTAGCCTCCACCGCATCCAAAGAAGAATTACGCGACCGGATTCTCACAGCTGTTCAGGAAATGTATGAGCAAGTCGCTACTTGCCCATCGAAAACATTTCATTTCCCGACGGGACGCACTGCTTGTGAATATGTCGGATACACGGCGGCGGAACTGGACGCTATTCCGACATCAGCGGTTGAATCGTTTGCAGGTGTTGGTTGCCCGTTCAAAGCCAATGTAATTCGACAAAACGATACTGTGCTTGATGTCGGTTGCGGTTCAGGCACAGATATGCATATCGCTCTGTTGAAGACCGGATCAAACGGAAACGTGTATGGTCTTGATATGACCGAAGCAATGATTGAAAAAGCAAAAGCCAATGCCTCGCTATCCGGATCACAGCATATCTCGGTCATTAATGGAAATGCCGAAACAATACCGCTGCCGGATAACATGTTTAACGTGGTGACGAGCAATGGTGTGCTTAATTTAGTACCCGACAAATCTCTGGCATTTCAAGAAATCTTTCGTGTACTCAAACGGGGCGGTTTTATTCAAATCGCAGATATCGTACTGGGTAGCGATCTCTCTGAGAAATCCAGAAACAATCCTCAATTATGGGCTGAATGTATTGTCGGTGCAATGCCGGAAGAAAAATATCTGGAAATTATTCGTGCAGCGGGATTTCATTCAGTAACAGTGATCGAGAGACTGGATTATTTTAAGAACAGCACAAATGATTCAACCAGAAATGTAGCGCGGCAATTCGCTGCAATCTCAATCGTTCTTGTTGCACAAAAACCGTAATTGTTTTTAACCGTTAATAATATACACTCACGCTGTTGTGCGCAGGTAACCCGGGATCTGCACACACCGGCATACATTCACCACCGCTAACATCCTTGAAAGGGAGATAATATGGCTACAACTATTTCATTACGGAAAATTCCCGGTACATCATTGCTGCTCTTTTTCGCGATTGCAGGAGTCATGACCTTTAGTACGGCACAGGAAAAAAAAGAGTCAAAAGAAAATTCATTGTATGATCGTCTTGGCGGCACGTACGCTATTGCCACTGTTGTAGACGATTTTATCGAGCGACTGCTCGTCAACGACATCCTGAATGCAAACCCCGCAATCAAAGAAGCACGGGACAGGGTTCCAAAACCGGGATTAAAATACAGAGTGACTGCATTGGTTTGTCAGGTAACAGGCGGACCGGAAAAATATGCCGGTCGTTCAATGAAAGAATCACACAAACACCTGAATATTTCCGAACGCGAATGGCAAGCACTTCTTGACGAGTTTAAGATGTCGCTCGATACATTCAAAGTGCCGGCGAAGGAGCAGCAGGAACTATTTGCAATCGTAAATTCAACAAAGCCCGACATTGTTGTCAGCAAAAGTTCAAAGAAATAGATTCCGCCGGCGTTGCAACAAATACTTGGATGTGAGATCCGAGAATAAAAAAAATCCTCCCACAGGGAGGATTTTTTTTATTCTTCCGTCACAACCACCAGTAGTTTCTCCCGCCAGAATTTTTCAGGACGAACGATGATCAGAACCGAATTGCCGTTCTCAGTCCGTTCCTGCACATAACTGCTCTCGTCTCTCTTCGGAACGATTTCCTCGATCTCGCCGTTGATCTGAATCGTTCTTCCCGCGGTCTTATCGAACGACTGGAATTGCTGATCGTCAAAATCGGACGAGAGGACGGTCGTTGTTCCCGCAAGTCCCCAGAGAATTCCCCCTTCATCCCTAATAATGCCCTTCTCTTCCAATTCATTCCGGTTTCCCGCAATATAGTATGCGGTATTGAGTTGCTTCGTTTGATCGTTGATCGTACTTTCGTAGGTTGCCATAACGTTTTTATTCGACGCAATGGTTGTTTCGTGCGCTTCGATCAATTGCGCTTTCTGCACGATATCGTGTTCAAGGTCTTCAACACGCATGCTGAGTTCGGCAATGGATTTTTCCCGCGCTTCAAGATTTGTTTTCAGATCATCGACCATTTTTTGGAGTCCGGCGTACTGCGTGTTGTTTCTTCTCAACCGTCGTTCAAGATCTGTCATTTTTTTCCGGTTCTCCGTCAAGGTTGCACGCATATCCGAGATCCGGTCGAGAATCCGTTCCTTTAATTCCGCGGGAGTGATAGGAACACCTTCTGCCGTCATAGTCGTTTGACTGACAACATTTTTTTCCATCGCCCACGCGGTTTCCAACGCATTGTGAATCTCGTTCACGGTGGTTGTCACCTCTTCTATCATCATATCTTTTGACGCCAATTGAGCCGCCAGTTCTCGGTTGCGATTCTCGAGTTCTTCCTGATTACCGCATCCTGCAACAATCAGGGCAACAACTGTGAGCATCCAAATATTCCTACACATACAACAACCCTCCTCTCCATCTGGAATTGTTAAACAATCAGTTATATATCATCCCTTTGTAAAGTATAAACACACCGATGAGGAGACAAGTTCTCAAGAAAAATTATGAGGGAATATATTATACAGAAGATGTGTGGAATTTTTTCACACGTAATAATTTTTGGTAATTAGGTAGAAACGTAACCGTAATAAATTTTAGTAAAAAGTTTCAACAAGTTGTCAGAGCGATGATTGAAACGGTATTCTACTTCCTTCAGATACATCGGGAAGTGGTATTTTGAGACACCACGATAATTATAT
>JACPGG010000115.1 GCA_016182545.1 Ignavibacteriales bacterium | reverse complement strand
GGGTCCTTCGATATTCCCCGGCGTGACATACGGTTCCGCGACGTAGCGATCAGGCTTTTTTCCACGGTTGATCGGATTGAGTTTAGAATAAAATCGGAACGCCGTGTCTCCTCTCCCAAGCATCGCTGCGGCAATCACTGACCACGTTGCTCCGTGAGTATATACTCCGCCGTTCTCCCTCATGCCGGGACTGTACCGGGTTAAGTATCCGACAAACGTATCGGGTATTTTATATGCCGGATACAGGAGCAGAGTGCCGATCTCTTTTTCCAATTTTTGTTCAACGACATCCATCACTTGCCGGGAACGTTCTTCGTCGGAAACGCCGGCAATGACTGCCCATGTTTGAGGATTGAGCCAGACAGAACCTTCGGCATTTTCTTTGCTACCCAATTTTTCGCCGGAATCTTTTGTCGCTCCGTAATAATATTCTCCATCCCAGGCAAGCGTATTCAACTTTTCTTTCAGTTCATTCGAACGTTTGCGGTAACTCTCTGAATGTGCTTTGTCGTTTCTTTTTTGTGAGATGAGAGAAAAATCGGAGAGAATTTTGTGGATAAAATGTCCGAGCCAGACAGACTCGCCTTTCATATCCAATCCGACGGCACTCAATCCGTCATTCCAATCCCCGCTGCCGATCAGCGGCAAACCGCGCGGACTGAACCGCTCAAGTGATTTATCGATAGCAGCGATGCAATGGTCGTACATACTTACAGCAGATGAGTTGTCGACAAACGGTTCACGCTCGTCAAGCATCTGAAAATCATTTGTCTCCAGCAGGTATTCGTTCATCACAAAGGGGAGCCAGAGCAAATTATCCATGATCTGATTTCGCAAACCGATCTCCGACATGGGATGCCACCAGTGATAGACCGTTCCGTCCTTAAATTGATGACGGGCATGCAGTTTCAATTGATTCTTTGTCCGAACCGGATCGATCGCCAGCCATAGCTTGATACTTCAACCACACGTTTTCCATCGCATTCATTGAATCGTCCGGTGTGGATACTTTAACTGTATTCAACAATGTATTCCAACGCTGTTGCATAGCGGAAAACTCAGCATTAACAATCTCTTCCCTATGATACTTTTTTGCAAGAAGTCCGGCATGATCTTTTGAATCAGCACAGCCGAGTGTATAATAGATCGTCTTTGTTTCACCCGGTTTCAATGTAATTTCATTTTGCAAACTGGCGATATGATCCAGCCAGTTCCCCGTTTTCTTCTTTAACAATTTTTCTTTCAACGCCGCGGGCATCGATTGACTGCCGTACATCCCGAGAAACGATTCTTTGTCGGTCTCAAATGAAACAGGTTTGGTACTTGCGGAATGAAATGCAACGTACGGCCAGTTCGTGTTCCAATGTCCCCGTTCGGTCGGGACTTCCCACAATCGTTTTGTCGCAAGGATGGAATTTGTCGCCGCATCATATTCTGTTTCAATGAACGATTTGTGGAATTCTCTATGCCAATCGGGTGATTGACCAAGAGCCCATTCGAAAAAAGTATACAAATGTATCGTTCGGGATTTCTTCGACCGATTGCGCAGAGAGAGTTTCCATATCTCAACCGGATCATCATTCGGCAGGAATACCGTCAGAACGGTTTCAACTCCAAAATTCCTTGATGTAATGACGGAATATCCGACCCCATGACGGCATTCATAAAAGTCAGGTGTTGCCACGACAGGTTTCCAGCCGGCAGACCAGACATTTCCTTTTTCATCCTTCAGGTATATATATTTCCCCCACTCATCCTTTATGAGATCTTGATCCCATCTGGTCAGACGGTTCAATTGTGCGTGTGTGCGCCAGCTGTACCCGCTTCCCGTTTGTGAAAACGTCACGCCGTAATCGCCGTTGCTGATAACATTGATCCACGGGCGCGGCGTGCGGGGCGTGGTTATGACGTATTACTTTCCATCATTAGAAAAGTGTCCGTACTTGGTTTTAAATGTTTTCACAATACTTCCTTTGACAAAAAACAGTACATCACGTTGTTACAATGACAGACCAACTGTAATGCGGTGCGCTTCTTTCAATCGTCCGTGATCTGCCCAGCCATAATCAAAATTGAATATGTATCCGGACATTTCATATTCTATCCCCGCACCGAGCGTCAGCCCAACTTCTGAGTCCTGCAGGAACATGTTCTGGTATCCGGCTCGAAGAAAAAGGAATCGTTCAAACATGTATTCGGCACCGACACTCATGCTTTCGGTGTTGTCGCTCGGATGAAACGCGTCGACGGCAATTGTAATTTTATTTGTTTCGTCAAATTGAAACGGCAACCCAAGACCAACTCGAAACATGACCGGCAGAGGAAAATCATTCGTAAATAACTGTGCCGGTAGCTGTCCGTGGTCGCCGTATATTGAAGAATTTTGGTCGTACGGGACACGCAAATCTCTCCCCTCGAATTGTCCTCGTGAACCAAAATGAGAAATACTCGCACCAAGGTGGAATCCATCGGGAGAGATTCTGTAAATGGTTCCTGCACTGATGGAAAAAGCAGAGAGAGCGCTGTGCCAGATCGTTTCCTGGATGTAATTGACCTGAACACCAACGGAAAATCGATCGGAAATCTGGCGGCCAAGTCCAACTCCCACCGCAACATCTGAAACTGTGTACCGTTCGCCCGTACCGTGCGGCTGATCGACTGTTCGAACATCAATCTCTCCTGAATTCAGCGACGTAATCGTGGCAAAGAGATTGCCGAGTCCTTCGACATTAAGAACAAATACGCCGTAATCATACGCAATATCTGCCAGCCAGAGACTGTGTGTAAATTGCAAGGCGCTCCCGGATAAGTATCCTGCGCTCCCGGGGTTGTAATAGATAGACTGGGGTTCATTATATAACGTTACTCCGGCATTGCCCATCGCAGCAATGCGTGCGCTTGGCTCAATGGATAAGAATGCACCGATGCTCGTTCCGGTTTTGGATTGCGAAGAGAGTTGAAGAAACACGAGAACAAGCAGAGAGAAAAAAGAAATCAATTTCTTTGTCATAGGTGTCCTCGTCTATTTAATGATCGCAAATTTACCGATGCTTGTTCCCGCATCCCCTGCATCAACGTGGAAAATATACAACCCGGGCGCAACATCAAGATTATCTTTGGTGCGAAGATCCCACGGAATATAACCGTTGGTTGACCCGTCTTGTACAAGCGTGCGAACGAGTTCACCGCGGACAGTGTAAACCCGCACGACACCGTACCGGGGAATATTCCTGAACTCAATGCGCCGATCGCCTCTTCCTTGAACGCCGAATGGTGCCGGTTCGAAACTGGCAGCACCGACATAGGGATTGGGAACGACGTACGGACCGTCTTGAAATTGATTTTTCACTTGATTTGCTACAATGGATTCCCCGGAGCTTTTAAAAACAAAGACATCGTTCTCTCCGAAAGGGACCAACAATTTGAACTCGAACACATCTCCCCTGGTGGGAGTCATTGTGAGTGAGTCGGCACCTTTTAATTTCACGTACCATGTCTCCCGTTGAAATTGAAAGAGCGAATCATGTCCCGTTAAGATCCTGATCTCCTCCGTATTGCCGTAATAACTCAATGTCGAATCGCCGTTAAAGTCATACATGGAAAACTTTACTTTTTTCTCACCCTCAGGCGTATTCGTCACAATGGTAAATTTCACCGGGAAATCGGGATCTCCTTTAGGGTGCAACGCTTTTGCATCAGTAGTGCTGCCTGCAATAAATCTTGTATTGACAGTATCGATCACGTACTTGGGAAGCGTCGTGACGACCGGCTGAATTCCCAATTCGGAAATTCCCTTCTCTTCTCCATTGAAGTCATTGCCGGTACTGAAAAGGACTTTATTGTTTTCGGTGCTGTCAATAAGGTTATAGGAAGCAGGATGGACACTGTCCGGATAGGTGTTAAAAGTTACTTTCAGAATGTGATTATTGGGAACCAGCGCTGAATTGAGAATATTGATGGACACGGACCCTGAACCACTGCCGGAGATTTTGGTAACGCCCGACGCGGAGGCTTGCTGATATCCCGGCACTTTGGGATTCGGCCGGACTGCAACGACATTTTTCGGAAGCGTCACGCCGCCGAGCAGCGTGCGTGATACCGACATGGAATTCTCTGCCGGATAAAATGTAAATTCTTCTCCCGTCTTTCCTTGAATAATCGTCGCGCCAAAATCGTACGAAGTGACTGCATAATAATATTCCTGCCCGTTAACGACGGTCGTATCTCTATATGAATGTGCCAATCCCGTCTCGGTACCCAAATTGTACGCAAGTCCGTTGACAACTTGCGTCGAATACCCGCTGATACCGTCTTTCAAATCATATTGTGCCAGGGGATTGCCGTTACTGGTCACCGACAAACCTCGTGCACTGATCACGGAAGTGACATCATTAAAGTTATAATCAGTCGCTCGATATATCTTGTATCCTTCAAAATCATTGATATTGGTTGTCGGATCAGTCGCCCGTTCTGCGACATCATTCCAATGGAGTTGAACATATCCGTCGCCTGCCTCAGCGGTCAGCGTGGGAACCGGCGGAGGTGTTGCAAACTTATAATTGCCGTTGTAAATTGTTTGCACCACCTTGACGGTGTTGCGCAGTTCATTCAGATCGTTTCCAAATGCCAACGCTAAACTAAACCTTTCCTGCGTCCCTGCTTTCAGCGTAAACGGACCCGATGCAAATAAAAAACCGATATTGAGGTTATTGGGACCAGTTAAATCGAACGGACCGGGATCCGGTCCCTTTGCATTAGCAATAAAATAATCGTAGAAGAAGTTTGGATAATCGCCGTCATAAAAGTCACGCACCGTCGGTTGTTTTGCGGTTGATGATTTGAAAAAGGAAATACCTCCGTCGCCGCCAACGGCATCGGTAATTCTGAACATCCTGAAACCTGTTAAACCAATTTGATCCGACTCGTGGAGATCCGTTTTTCCAAAATTCTGTTCTCCGTTCGTCGGTATGCCATCTCCTTCTCCTTGGTCATGCGTTGCAGGTTCTCCATCTTTCCCAAAATCATTCACCGACGCTACCCAATCAAGGTCCTCATCTCCCGTCCACCACACACCCGCTTTGTATGCCGGTTGCGATTCAATTTTGCCGTATGCCGCTTCAAACTTTGCCACATCATAATTTGCCTGCACGTACGCTTTTATATTTTGCTGCCCGGTAATTTTTGTACCGGAATTTGGATCTCGCGATTCATTCCTGATGCCATCATCATCATTGTCAATGGCATCATATGGTTTCCCGGGTGTTTCGAGATACGCATATCCGAGATAACCGGTTCTGGAACACTTGCTGATAAGATCAACACCATGACCGGAATTATCCCATGTGTACACCAAATTAAGTCCGGATGAAACGTCGAATCTCGCATTGTCATCAAGATTTTCGTCGCCGTCGCATCCGTCAATTTTTCCGCTCCCTACTCCCGTATCCATATAGAGTCCAAAAATAATATTTTCAGGATTTCCGTTTATCGGATAATCCGTCGTCCCTTCGTTGGCAATATCATAATGCCAGAAGATGACGTTGCCTGCCTGAGGATTTGCCCATTGAAAACCACGCACTTCTATTTTAAGTCCCAATCCTTGCCGCGTAGCATCTCTTGTGTCAGGGGTAAAATCAAATGAATCGTAATATTGATCGTCCATCACCGTGAAACTCTCCTGATCCGGCGCAAACGCCAGCGATGTTCCGAAATAACCGTTCCATCTGCCGTTGAATGTGGTGTCTTTGTCAGGCCACGATTCGGGCCACGTTTGCGGCTTGGTGCTGACAGCAGGAGAGCGTTCGTTGTTGATGGCGGGATTCGGATTGAAATATCCCGGTCGAGGTTCAAAACGCATTACCCGGTTAAACTTTCTGCTCGCCGCCTGTCCTTCACGGTAACCGGTCTCCATGATGTATATATCCTTCCCCACATCGTTTTTTATTTTTGCTAGAACAAACGGTGTGATACCGTCAGAGTAATTCATTCCTGTGCCTTTAGGAACTTCGACTGAGTGCTGCGTTGCCAAATCAACGCCTCCGCCCCACCAGTTACCTACCATCCCGAAATTTGAAAATTGAGTGCGAATGTTGTTTGCATCGTGAATGCCAGCCCGTTCAGCATCCGATGAACCGCGCTTCGCAGGGGGTACGACGGGATAGAACGATTGTGCAACAACAATATGTGCCGCCAAAAAGATGGAGGAAAAAAGAAATAAATATTTTCTCATACTGACTATTCTCCCTTGGTTACTGAACTGACACTGACGGAGACAAAGCAATACCGATCTCGATTCTTCGCGGCGGAAAATATCGCAACGGATTTACTAATTGCAGTCTATCGCCGACGTAGTTCACGGAATAATCCGGGCTACCGGTTGTAGGAAAAACATCTCCATTAAAATAGGTGGTGTTGAAGAGGTTGAATACCCGAAGAAACGCGCTCATTTGCATTCCTGAAAGAGTAAAGCTTTTTTCCCCCCGCAGATCGACAGTAAGCCCTATCGGTTTTCTGCCGGAGTTTGTTTCGCTTTGCGATCCGAATCCTGAACCGATTGCCGGCGTATAGGGCAACCCGCTTCCATATCTCACTATCGTACTGACAGAGTAGTCATTTGGTTCCGATAATTGCATGCTTGCATTGAGCGTGTGCCTCTGGTCCCAGTTTAACGGAATTTGTTTAGGCCGTGCATCTTGTTTCGCTTCGGCGAGCCGCGCCGTTTCCGCAGGATCGCTGGAGTTACCCTGTGCTGACTGCCACGTATAATCCAGAGATGAACTGACGATACCGACTCTTCTCTGTGTCAACGAAATCGTACATCCCGACACATTGCCGAAATCCACATTCGTCATGCGTGTATACTGAGCATCGTTGTACGTCGAGATAAATTCAACTCCCAGCAGATCACGAATATCTTTATAGAAAAGATTGATCGAGAAACCGAGCACATCGGACAATGCATTCTTGTATCCGAACTCGTATTGCACCGTACGTTCCGGCTTCACATCGGGATTTCCCAACACGCCGTAGTTTGAAGAGGCAGCCTGGATTCTGGCAAGTTTGTCGTAGTTTGAATTGCTAAACATATCCCGTAGCGGAGGCAATTGATAAAAATGACCGTAGGAGAAAAATATTCCTGCTGTCGTAGTGATGGGGTACGACACGCCGAGGCGCGGTGCAAGCGACGTCTTTACCGACGTTGCTTGCGGGCGAGATACGGGAGCCCCGCCAATGGCGTTTGCAGGATTCGCCAGATCGCTGGGGATTGTGGACCGCGCATCAAAATATTCGAATCGGACACCGGCGCGAATCGTTAAATCATTCCACTCGACCAAATCATGAATATATCCTGCACCGGAAATTGGTTTGTAGAACTGGATTCCAGGATAATCGGGAGGAAGATCGACATACCGGATTAATTTCGTCACGCCGCCCTCGGTTAAATACACCAATGTACCGGATGTCCCGAATTGCAAATCGGAATATTGAAATTCCGCACCGATCTTTAATTGATGATCTCTTGACACCTGACTCATGAGCGACACTTTGCCGATATATGTATCTGTCCTCTGGCGAAAGCGTCCGAAATCTACCCCTCGCATGATGATATTCGAATTGGGGAGAGAGTTGGGTGAACCTGCTTGTTCGTACCGTGCATCATAGAAATCGTCGTACACCCTATCTTTATAATCGAAAAAGTTTTCGTGAATACTGACCGTGTAATACGTTGATGGTGAAAGTACATGCGTAATATCGATGCCGTGAATATACGATTCGGTTTTTTGTTTTTTTCTTCCATCGGGATTCAGCAGCCAGGCAATATCGGTGTTCACCCCCTCGCTGTAATTATATATTGCTTGATAACTGATCTCAATGCCTTCGAGAGATTTATTCGTGATCTTTCCTAACCCCGACCATTCACGTTTGTATCCAAGAGCCACCTCGTTCCCATCGCTCAATGAATCGTACCCGACAATGCCTCCGAGGGAATCCTTTTTAGGCGTCCATATCGGTTTGAATGTTCGTGTTCCGTACAGATAATCGTCAAACACATAATGTCTTCCATTGAAGAGAAAATAAGTTTGAGGAATACCGGTCGGACCGCTGACGGTTGCCTGGAAACTTTGAGTCGAAAACGGATGTGCGTCGTATGTCAATCCGCGCTTGCCGCCGCTTCCGTAAAGAAAATCGCCGCCGTACACTTCCGCATTCCATTCAAATTGATCGTTGCCGGATTTTAAAACTGTATTCACCACGCCGCTCATCGCCTGTCCGTATTCGGCATCAAATGTTCCCGTGATCACCTGAACCTCCTGGATGATCGAACGATCGATATTGACCGTTTTTGTATTATCGTATGCATTGTTGATCGAAACACCGTTGACCTGATATTGCACTTCGCCTGCCCTGCCGCCGCGAAAATGTCCGTCAACTACTCCTGCCTGGAGGTTCACGATATCCTGAAGTTCCTGAACGGGTAGCATCTTAATATCCTGATCGCTGACCGTGGCAACAGTACTGGTGAGATTCACCTGTACCACCGGCTTGTCGGCGGTGACCACAACCTCCTGAGCGGTAACGATATCCTCCTGCATACTGGCGTTGATCTTGGTCGTATTGTCGGATGTTACCTGTACTTGTTTCATCACGAATGTCCGATATCCGATGAATCTGAATTGCACTTCATAGACTCCCGGAGGTACATTAAGGATAGTATAGTAGCCCTCCAGATCAACAATACCGCCAAGATTTGTTCCTGTGACAATCACGTTTGCTCCGACAAGGACTTCGCTCGTTTTTGCGTCGGTAACTTGTCCAGATATTTTTCCGGTTATGCCGGCAATGAGCTGTGTTGAAAACAGAAACGTCAACACTATCACCAGAAAGGATGAACGTCTATCGTGATACCGTAAATAGTATGTCATACCATATCCATGCTTTAGAGAATGGTTCACAAAAAATCCGGGATTTTATATCTTTTGTACACAGTGAGGTAGAAACTTGTTGTTTCTGAACGGCGTGAGAGAATTCGAAATGATAACCACATACCCGCTAAATACTCTTCGTAACAATCAATCCGATATTGTTCCTCACTGCAACAGATGATAAAAAAAGCATGTCCCGATTGTTCATCGGGACATGCTGTAAGACAATTACTTCACTAACATCATACGACCGACGAGCGCTTGATTCGCCGCTGTTCTCAGGCGATAGGTATAGACACCTGTCGAAAGTGATGATGCATTAAATGCAATTTCATGATCACCGGTCTGGCGAACACCAAGTTGCTGTACGGCAACAAGACGACCAAGTATATCGAACACCTCCAGCGTTACTTCGCTTGTATTGGGCATTGAGAACTTGATTGTCGTTGCAGGGTTGAACGGATTCGGATAATTGCCGAAAAGTTTGAATTCTTTCGGTGCCGAAGCATTATCGTTGCCTGCGGATGTAATCGTAGTATTCGGATCCATGTACATCCACGCAACGCCATCCTGCCATGTTTGTTCTCTCATGAACCACACTCTGTATCCGTAACTGTTGACAGGATTCGGATCTGGATCGCCGTCCATTCTGCATACTCCAAGGAACAGAACACCATCTCCGCGTCCTGCAGGATAGCCGAGTTTGCGGAGATTGATTCTCATTTCGGCGGTATACCCTTTATCCTGTGTTGCTCCAACTGTATCGACTGTTGTACCAACGTTCAAGGACGTTTTAACGTTCACTGCTTGACCTGACGAATCCCATGCACCGGAGAGAGATGAAAGGTCTTCGCGTCTGCCATTCCCACCGGTCGAGTCAATGATAAATGTGATGTTTCGTCCGACAAGAACAGAATCTCCGTCTCGTTTGGCACGGTCTGTAATCATTACGCGGAAACCGTCCCATCGATCAAATGCGTTGAAGAATTGCACATATTTATCTTTGACATCGAAACCGAGATAGAGAGAATCGTCTTTGAAAAAGTACTTAACGATAGCCGTGTCCGCATCAAAAATTGCAGCCTTTCCACCGTTCACATCAGGTTGGAATTGACCGCTACGGAATGGAGCGGTATTCGGATATGCATTGCGGATCGCATCATTCCCGTACCGCAACAACAGTTTTCCGATCCCGTTTCCATTCCAGATAGGTTCATCAAGTTTTCCATCAATGGTAGGCGCGGCAAGACTGCCTGCACTCGGAATCACAAGATCTGCATTCACAGTCGGAACTGCTCCGCTTGTGGTTGTGACACTCGGTTTAACGAATACCCTGATGTGGTTATTGTTGTTTCCGCCCCAGGGACCTTGAGCCCAACCTTTATTGATTGTAAATCTATTCTTCGTTGTATCCGCACCTCTGTACCATTGCCAGTCGCAATCGTAAATGGACAAACTGTACATGATGATGTCACCATTGACAGATTTCGGATCATAGCCGTAAAATTTCAGGTTAACTTTGATTTCCATCGTGTAACCTTTATCAATGACCGAGTCGGCATTGGTCAGACCATCGACAAATGTTTTCGCATCCCAGATTTGGGCTTTGAGCATACCATTCGATGAATCAGTCCATCGATTATATCCACTCACAGGACCGAAATATCCAGGCATTGCACCAACTGCACCGGTACCCGGATCAGCCCAGCCTTCGGTATTCCATGCGTAGTAAATTTCGCCGTTTGGTACTGGCCTGTCCACTTTTGACTTATTACGCATATTGGACAAAATACCTTCCCATTTTGCCGGTCCGGGCCATCCTCCACCACCAATTGAACTATCTTTTACGCTGATGCCGATGTATAAACTGTCGCCACTGACCAGAAATTTTACCACTGCATTGTTCAGTGGATCGGTCGGCACAACATTCCAACCGTCAGTTGTATAACCGGAACCGGGCATGCCGTTGTCTTTGCCGTACGATATGTACAGTGACTCTGCTTTTGCCCAATCCGCTTCGAGTAACTTACCATCCAACGTGAGCGGGGTGGATGTCGTCCGCGCCCAAATTGCATCGGTACGTTTGATCATTTGTCCGAATGCTGTCAACGAAGAAATGACTATCAAGCATACAACAAACGTCAAGAGATTTTTTTTCATAACAAATGCTCCTATGATTTGTGGTTTGGTGGATCGATCGGTGAAGATAGTTTAATATTCACCGTACCTCTACAACAATTGTATTGTCACGCTGCATTCCCCTCCTTTTCTAAGTTTGACATAGTGTTTATTTTTTTACAACTGTTTCTGATAGATAATGTTGTTGACACAAACATATGTGCAGATGCCCCTTTTGTCCTTTTCTTTATCCGGTCAAAGACTCTGTTGACAGCCATAACACCCAAATCGTGAATCGGTACACAAACAGAAGTAAGCGATGGACTTAAAAATTTTGCAACAGGGATATCATCGAATCCACAAACTGAAATGTCCGAGGGGATTTTTAAGCCTTCTTCGCGGATAGCTTTGATCGCCCCGATTGCCATTGAATCGTTGAACGCAAAAATAGCTGTTGGGCGATCTTTCAGCAACAAAACTTCTCGAACAGTTTCGTAACCTGAAACTTCGGTAAAGTTGCCGGCGAATTCTAATGATCGATTCGGGGTGATGTCTCTTTCTCTTAATGCGCTCCTGAAACCGCGAAGACGTTCTTGAGATTCAATATTATTTTCCCCGCCTGTGAGAACGGCGATTCTAGTATGTCCCAGATCAAGTAGATAATTCGTCATCTCTCTTGCTCCGCCGTATCCATCTGTCATAATTGTATCAAAATGAGGATTGCTTGTTCGGCAATTAAGAAGAACAACGGGCACGCTCTTTGGTAGATTTGCAAGTAAAATTTCTGAATCAACTTGTGGGGACATCACAATGATTGCGTCGACCCTTCCTCTCATAAATCGTAATGCCGCTTCGATTTCTTTCGAATCGTTGTGAGAACTAGATACGATCAAATGATAACTTTGTGCCTGAACTGCCTCGTCGGCACCGCGAATAATTTCAGAAAAAAATTCCCCATGCAAATCAGGCAGCAATAAACCAATCGCTTCCGTCCTCCTCATTATCAATCCCCTCGCCGCAGGATTTGGAACATATTTTAGTTCATCGATAACCGCGAGAATTTTTTCACGGGTCTCCGATTTTACCTTTTCACTATCATTGAGAACACGTGAAACGGTTGCGATCGAGACCCCAGCCTTTTTGGCAACATCAATTATGTTTGAATGCATAACACCGTCAGTTGAAAATTTTTAATGTAAACCTTTACATTACAAAGTATGCCAATGATTAGTGTATAAATGATGACTGGAAATGTAAAGGTTTACATGGAATGGTAGAAGTTTATCACATTTTAATCTTTTTGTCAAGAACTTTTTTAAAATAAAAAACCAGATAGAAAAAATTTCTATCTGGTTTTACGCTCCGCGGGTAGGGCTCGAACCTACAACCCTGCGGTTAACAGCCGCATGCTCTGCCATTGAGCTACCGCGGAATCATAACAATTTCTTCAATTGTTCAAGGTTTGGCTTACAAATATAGTTAAATGTAGTAGAAAAGTCAACGTTTTGTGCATTGTACACATTGTATCGGGTTTTGGAATGCTTTTTTCTGATTTCTTGACACCCCCTGTCTATTTAGGTATATTTCTTTAAAAGAAACTAACGATAATATTCGTCTGTTATAGAAAACGACATTTTACAACACTAAGGAATACTCAATGGAAGGCAATTTTTCAAATCGCGTTCAAGATGTTATCCGTTTAAGCCGTGAAGAAGCGCTTCGTTTGGGGCATGATTATATCGGTACCGAGCATCTGCTTCTTGGAATAATTCGGGAAGGCGAAGGAATTGCAGTGAAAATTCTTCGCAATCTTGGCTGCGATCTCTACAAGTTAAAAAAGACAATTGAAGATACAGTACGTACATCGGGTGGAACACTAACGATAGGCAACATTCCACTCACGAAACAAGCAGAGAAGGTATTAAAGATTACCTACCTTGAAGCAAAACTCTATAAATCTGATGTTATAGGCACGGAACATTTACTTCTCTCTTTGCTGCGTGACGACGATAATATCGCTGCACAAATTTTGCATCAATTTGAAGTTCACTATGATAAAGTCCGCGCGGAATTGGATAATATCATCAGCGGCAAACCGTCAACCCCGCCGTCGGCAGGTCAAACACAGCAACAAGAAAAGAAACAGGAAAAATCAAAAACTCCTGTACTGGATAATTTCGGGCGTGACCTCACGAAGCTCGCTGCAGAAAACAAACTTGATCCGGTCGTCGGTCGAGAAAAAGAAATTGAACGTGTTGCGCAAGTTCTCTCCCGCAGAAAGAAAAATAACCCGGTGCTCATCGGCGAACCGGGTGTTGGAAAGACCGCAATCGCAGAAGGACTTGCATTACGGATCGTCAACAAAAAGGTCTCCCGTGTACTTCACGATAAACGAGTAGTGACTCTCGATCTTGCCGCACTGGTGGCGGGAACGAAATATCGCGGACAATTCGAAGAGCGTATGAAAGCGGTGATGAACGAACTCGAAAAAGCGAGAGATGTTATCCTCTTCATCGATGAGTTGCATACGATCGTCGGTGCGGGCGGTGCATCGGGATCGCTTGACGCCTCGAATATGTTCAAACCCGCATTATCGCGCGGCGAATTGCAATGCATCGGTGCTACAACGCTTGATGAATACCGGCAGTATATAGAAAAAGATGGAGCACTCGATCGTCGATTCCAAAAGATCATGGTTGATCCCACCAGCGTCGAAGATACGATCCAGATTTTAAAGAATATTAAAGAGAAATACGAACAACATCACGGTGTTCGCTATTCTGAAAAAGCAGTTGAATCTGCAGTGAAACTCAGCGACAGATATATCACAGACCGCAACCTTCCGGACAAAGCGATCGATGTTCTTGATGAAGCGGGCGCGCGCGTTCACTTATCCAATATTGTCGTCCCGCAGGAGATATTGAAACTCGAAGAAGAGATAGAAAAGATCAAACAATCAAAGAACAGCGTTGTCAAAAGTCAAAATTTTGAAGAAGCTGCACGATTGCGTGATCTTGAAAAGAAGTTGTTGAGCGACCTTGAGATTGCAAAGCGTGAATGGGAAATGAAATCTCAGTCGATGATTTTCGAAGTATCCGAAGAGAGTATCTCCGACGTCGTCGCTATGATGACCGGCATCCCTGTGAACAAGATCGCTGAGTCTGAAACACAAAAATTGCTGAAGATGGATTCTGCCCTCAAAACGCAGATCATCGGGCAGGATGAAGCAATCGAAAAACTCTCAAAAGCAATTCGTCGTACGCGGGCAGGACTGAAAGATCCAAAGCGTCCAATAGGTTCTTTTATCTTCCTCGGTCCGACGGGCGTCGGTAAAACGGAACTGGCAAAAGCGCTTGCACGATACTTGTTCGATTCTGATGAAGCGTTGATCCGTGTTGATATGAGCGAATACATGGAAAAATTCTCCGTCTCTCGATTGGTCGGCGCTCCTCCCGGATATGTCGGTTACGAAGAAGGGGGACAATTGACAGAGAAGGTGCGACGCAAACCATACTCTGTAGTCCTTCTTGACGAAATTGAAAAGGCACATCCTGATGTTTACAATATTTTGCTGCAGGTTTTTGATGACGGTCAACTGACCGATTCGCTCGGCAGAAAAGTCGATTTCAAGAATACGATCCTTATCATGACATCGAACATCGGTGCGCGCGACATTAAAGTATCGAAAGGATTCGGATTCGGAGAAGAAACGGTCGGCGATAAGTATAAGCATATGAAAGATACCATCGACGAGGCAGTGAAGCGCGTCTTCAATCCTGAATTTCTCAACCGTATCGATGATACGATCGTCTTCCATCAATTGACGAAAGACGATATCACAAAGATCATCGACATTCAGGTCAAGGAACTCTTCAAGCGAATGAGCACGATGAACATCTCAATCGAATTGAGCAAGCAGGCAAAAGAATTTCTTGCTGAGAAAGGATTCGATCAGTTGTACGGCGCACGTCCGTTGCGTCGCGCATTGCAGAAGTACGTTGAAGATCCGGTCGCAGAAGAAATTCTGAAAGGCTCCTTCCCCGAAGGGACTCTCATCAAAGTGAAGATGAATAAAAAGAAGGATGAGTTGATGTTTACTTCCGGCAGCCATCCCGACGAAGGAGGCGAGGCACCGGAAGAATTGAAACAGGAAGATGTCGCCTGAATAAACTCCAATCCCCAAATGACAAATCCCAATCAGTAATTGATTGGGATTTGTGCTTTTAAATATAGTGTCCTTAGTGTCTTAGTGGTTATTGCTCTTTATTCTTCAACCGATAGAAAGTAATCAAATCGGTCCCGACCGGTGTCCCGCCGCTCTGGCGTATCATTGTGGTGATCTGCCCGCGATGATACGTGGAATGGTTGACGAGGTGCTGTAGCGACTGCCACACTAGTTGCGAGACCTGTTCCCCTTTTAAATTGTGAAAGACCAATGTGCGATCGAGATCTTCCTCTTTCACGGTGGAGATATATTTCTGCCATCCTGCTTCAACTTCCTTCCATTTAGTTTTCACCGAAACATACGTGGGATACTCATCCTTCTTCATAAACTTACCGGGATCGGCACCGTTCATTCGCTGGAGCCAGATATCCTCTGCGCCGGCGAGATGCACCAACGTACCGTGGAGACTGCCGAAACTGTTCTTCAGATCAACATACAGTTTCTCTTCCGGCAGACCATCCACCGCTTGTAGTGTGCGGGCATTTGCCCAAAAGTTGAATTCAAAAAGGGTATGGAAATCTTGCGTGGTCATAAAGTCTTACCTTTTAAATTTTCTTTTCAATGCAAAGATAAAAAGTGTAATTAAAATTGAAATTAGTAATGTCTCGAGTACAACCAGGTTTTTTGTAAATACTTCTGGTTTGTAATACTGATTAAACTCTTTTTGAAAAGTAAGCGCCCAAAAATTAAATTGAAAAGCATTAAGATACTTCTCAATCAAACTATCTTTGTAACTATATTCCCAATTCAATCCAGAACCGAGGAACCAAAGAGGGAAAGTCAATAGACATCCAATTATCCACAGAAAAGTTCTTTGCCATCGTTGACCATATCCACTCATCAACCAATACAACCCTTCCCATGAAAAAGCTACTCGCCTCCATTTTGACAATTTAAGTCGCCCCATCTCCATCTCCCCGTAATAGAAATCCTCTGACTCACCGTAATTCTTGTTTTTTTCATAATTCGATTTCAGTTGTCGGTACAGAGACTTGACTAATTCGATGTCTCCCAATAATGATAAATTTGCACCATTTTTTTGCTTTAACTTACTTTTAACTTCTATTTCATCTCCTAGGGCAGCTCTTTGAAATATTTTTAGCCAATTAATATCAATAAAATACACTTCTGCTAGATTTGTTCCCGAAAACCTCGCATGTGCAAGATCAATATGTTGAAAAGTGACTTTTGATGGTTGTTTTAATTTGGTAATTAGGTAGAAACGTAACCGTAATAAATTTTAGTAAAAAGTTTCAACAAGTTGTCAGAGCGATGATTGAAACGGTATTCTACTTCCTTCAGATACATCGGGAAGTGGTATTTTGAGACACCACGATAATTATAT
>JACPGG010000111.1 GCA_016182545.1 Ignavibacteriales bacterium | reverse complement strand
TTTACCGTTATGGATTTCTTTCCATGCAAAGTTATGATGATTCTCTACCTGCTTCAACACATCGTGACCAACCGAATGAATGATAGCTTCGTGGATGAGATGATGATTTGCCGACGCGTACTTTCCCATCAACTCCATCGCAGCCCAATATTCTGCACCGTCGCCGTTAAGATCAAGCCATGCGAGATTTTTCATTCGCCCATCCAATTCGGGATGCTGCGCCTTCGCTTGTTTGGTATAATAACTCGCCACTTCTGCTCCGGTACCACGGCTGCCGCTGTGAGAGAGAAGCGCAAGATATATCCCTTTCGGAACTCCAATTACTGTTTCCTCAAAAACAATTTCCCCAAACTCCACGAAATGATTTCCCGAGCCGGATGTGCCAAGTTGTTTCCACGCTTTGTCTTTCATTCGTGCGGTAACGGGCGAGACGTCCCAATCTTCATCGAGCACTGGGTGTATTTTTTTATCCTTCCATTCCACACCAACGCCGAAGCGGGTGTTTTCCTGAATCGCCTGTTTGTAAAAGTCAGAATCCTGCTTCAATACATTCGGATGGACATTGAAGATCGTCATCATCATTCTGCACGCAATATCAACTCCCACTCCGTACGGGATGACGGCATTCTCCGTCGCCAACACGCCCCCGATCGGCAGTCCGTACCCGACATGCGCGTCAGGCATCAACGCCCCCGCAACGGAAACAGGAAGCGACGCAGCCGCTTTCATCTGTTCCAGCGCTTCGTCTTCTATGTTACTTCCCCATATTTTGAATTGAGTGGACATGAAGCATGTATTTGAGTAGTTGAGTATGTAAGTAGTTGAGACCATATCAGTCAACAGTCTCAACTACTCAACGACATCCCGACTCAACTACTGCATTAAAATAAAAAAGTCGGTCCAGAGATGAACCGACTTTCTTTGGAGCAATGATACTGTTGATTATTTTCTGAACCGTGAATTTGTTGCACTCAGTTCTGCAAATTGACGTTCGGGATGAATTTCCTTTGCGCGTACAAAGAGAACTTCTTCCGCCTCGACGTGGTTAGGATCCGGAACGCAGCAATCGACGGGGCACACCGCTGCACATTGTTCCTGATCGAAATGTCCGACGCATTCCGTACACTTTTGGGGCACGATGTAATAAAAATCATTCGAAATTGCATCGACCATCTGACCTTTGTATTCATATTGTGCGCCACCGGCGTAGATCGCCGTATTGGGACATTCGGGTTCGCACGCGCCGCAGTTAATGCATTCTTCAGTGATAAACGTTGCCATGATTCTTTTTCTCCTTAACTAAGAAGTATGTCTGTTTGTCTGATTAAAAAGTAAGAAATTGTGTAGATAAACTCAACACTGTTCTGAATTCAGACTTTCTATTCCAGTTTCGAAACTTTTTCGAGTGTTGAGAATACGGATTCTACAGATACTTTCGCTCAACAATCGTGCCATCTGCATTGAATATATAAAGGAGTGGAACCCCGGTCGGGATATTTAACTCCAAAACTTGTTCTTTTGTGAGTTTATCAAGGTGCATGACGATAGAACGGAGACTGTTGCCATGCGCTGCCACAATGATATTTTTCCCATTTTTGATTTCGGGAAAGATCTTTTTCTCCCAATAGGGAAGGGTTCTGGCTGCTGTATCTTTCAGACTTTCGCTGTAGCCGTCGGGGTTCAATTCCGTTTTATCCTTCGGTGGGGGTACATCGTAACTGCGGCGCCAGATCTTTACCTGCTCGTCGCCGTATTTTGCGGCGGTCTCCGCTTTGTTCAATCCCTGCAGCGCACCGTAGTGGCGTTCATTCAACGCTTGATCATGTTCTGTGGGAATGCTCAATTGGTTTGATGCTTGAAGAATGTAACGGAGCGTGTCGTTCGCACGCTTCAGTACGGAAGTGAACGCTTTGTCGAATTTATATGACTTGAGTTTTTCTCCGGCAGATTTCGCTTCCTGTTCCCCTTTTGGGGAGAGCGGAACGTCAACCCAGCCGGTGAAACGGTTCTCGAGATTCCATTGTGATTCGCCGTGGCGGATTAAGATGCAGTGAGGCATAATTATTTTCCTCTAAAGAATCCACTCTTCTTGTTTTTTAAAAATCTCAATTCGAGCAGAATGTATAATTGATAAAATTTCTACATCATTTGATGAACTTACGATACGATAGATTATTCTATAATTGCGATAAAAAACTTCCCTGAATCCAAACTCTTCCAATTCAGGCACTATTCTACCGCACAATGGAAGTGTTTCTAATTTGAGAGTTGCTTGAATGAGTGATTTCATGAAACGGGTTGCGTAAAGCGGGGAACCTTTTGCAATGAAACTATGAATCTCTTCGAGATGAGAGGCTGATTTCTTTGTCCACCTCACCTGCCCCATGTTTCGACCTGTTGAAGAAGTTCATCCGTCGTAAACACTTTGCCTTCTTTAGCATCGTTCAATCCTTCCATCACTTGTGAAACTATATGGAGTTCGTACATGATATCGGAAGAACTGCAATCGTCAGGCAGTCTTTTAATCGCTTCAATCGAAACTTCCTTGAGTGTGCTCATACATGCCCTCCTAATATTACTTAAATGTAATGAACTCTCCCTACTTTCTCAACAACTTAGTTCTGATGAAAAATCTCAACATCATTCATCACTTCACATTAAAGTATTTCGCTTCCGGATGATGCACGATGATCGCGTCGGTCGATTGTTCAGGCTCCATCATGAACTCCTCCGTCAGGTGAACGCCGATCTGTTCCGGCTGCAGCAGTTCGAACAACTTTGTATGGTCCTCAAGATTCGGACATGCGGCATAGCCGAAACTGTACCGCGAACCCTGGTAACCCTGACTAAAGAGTCTTTTAATCTCCTTTGCATCTTTTCCGGCAATACCAAGTTCTTCACGGATCTTTTTGTGCCACAATTCTGCCAATGCTTCTGTGGTTTCAACGCTCAAGCCGTGGAAGTAGAGATATTCCTTGTAATTGTTCGCCGCATATAATTTTGCGGAATGCTCTGATGCCTTCTTCCCCATCGTCACCATATGGAAAGCGACGACGTCGACCTTTCCCGACTCCTTCGACGCAAAATAATCTGATAAGCAAAGGAAGCGGTCATTCCGCTGCCGAGGGAATGTGAAGCGCAGCCATTCCGTTTTCCGGTCGTCTCTCAAGATGATCAGATCGTTCTTATCGGATTGACAGGGGAAATATCCGTATACCACTTTCGGTTGCAACAATTCTTCATGTTTCGACTGTTCCTTCAGATGCTGGAGGTCGGGATACACTTTCTCTTCAACTTCCTTGCGATACTCTTCCTCGCTCCGTTTACCTTTCCGCACCTGCCATTGTCCTTTGATCAATGCTGCTTCGTTAATGTATTTGTACGTCTCATCGAGCGAAACATGCTCAACCACTTTAGTCCCCCAGAACGGCGGCGTTGGGATCGGAACATCGGCCGAAACTTTGGAGCGGACATTCGTATCACGATTTTCTTTCAATGCCGCCGCAATTTTTGCCTCCGACCCTGTGAGAAGTTCATCACCATCCTCGTCAACAGCCGATTCACCATTTGACGAAGAAGCAAAACTTTCTATTCCCTTCGTCTTCAATTGTTCCATGAAGCGCAATCCGTCAAACGCATCGCTTGCATACACGACCGTCCCTTTATACAGCGATCTGAGATCATTTTCAACGAATCGGCGTGTCAATGCCGCGCCACCGAGAACTACCGGTGGTTTGAGTCTGCGTTCATTCAAGGCTTCGAGATTCTCTTTCATGATGGCGGTTGATTTTACCAGCAAGCCGCTCATGCCGATCGCATCGGCTTTGTTCTCTTCCCACGAATGGATGATATTCTCCAGCGGCTGTTTGATGCCAAGATTGTACACTTTGTAACCGTTGTTCGTCAGAATGATGTCAACGAGATTCTTTCCGATATCATGCACGTCACCCTTCACAGTCGCGAGGACCATCGAACCTTTGTTCGTTGCATCCGATTTCTCCATGAACTTTTCGAGATATGCGACGGATGCTTTCATCGTTTCGGCAGATTGGAGGACGAAGGGTAACTGCATTTCACCACGCCCAAAAAGGTCGCCAACCACTTTCATTCCGTCGAGGAGTATTTCATTGATGATGTGAAGCGGTGTGTATTTCTTCATTGCCTCATCGAGATCAACACTCACATCAATCTTATCGCCGTCAATGATCCGGTTCTTCAGTATCTCCTCGATCGTGCCGGCACGCTGTTTCTTTTCCGCCTTCATATCCGATTTCTTATCGGCGTAGAACGCCATCAGTTCCGTCAGCGGATCGTAGATGCACTGTTCTCCTTCAAACTTCCGTTCGTCGAAGACCAATTGTTTGCATAATTCGCGTCCCCGTTCATCGATCTTGTACAGCGGTTTTATTTTCTGCGCGTTCACAATTGCCTGTGTCAACCCTGCTTCGATCGCATAGTGCAGGAAGACCGAATTCAAATCATGGCGAATATGCGGAGCGAGTCCGAATGAAATATTGCTGACACCCAGCACAAATCCGACTTCAGGATATTCTTTTTTAATTAAGCGAATCGCTTCAATCGTTTCAATCCCCGCCTTGCGGAACTCTTCGTCCCCCGAACCGAGCGTGAATGTGAGTGTATCAAAAACAAGATCGCTCGGTTTCATACCGTACTTATTGACGACCAAATCGTAGATACGTTTTGCAATTTCCAATTTATCTTTTGCCGTCTTTGCCATTCCGCGTTCATCGATCGTCAGAGCGACAACTGCGGCGCCGTATTTTTTGCACAACGGAACAACTTTGTCAATTCGTTCTTCGCCATCTTCCAGGTTGATGGAATTAACGATCGCTTTTCCTGCCGAAAGTTGAAGAGCGGTTTCGATGACATTCGCTTCCGTTGAATCTATAACCAACGGCAACGGCACCTGTGTGTTTAACTTCGAGACAAATTCTTTCATATCGCGAACTTCATCGCGGCCAACATAGGCAACGCAGACATCGAGAACGTGCGCCCCTTCTTTGATCGCTTCTTTCCCCATCATCACCATACCATCGTAATCTTCTTTCTGCAGGAGTTCGCGGAATTTCTTCGAACCGTTCGCATTCGTCCGTTCACCGATGATCAGCGGAGCGGGATTGACGATCATCGTCTGGCTGGAGTACAAACTCGAAACAGAAGGTTGGTATTCAATCTGCCTCCGTTTCGGAGAAAGATTCCCAACAGCACTGACGACTGCTTTTAAATGTTCCGGTTTGGTTCCGCAGCAACCGCCGACCACATTGACGCCGAAGTCTTTGACAAAGTGCGAAAGCCAATGCACCATCTCATCCGGTGAGAGATGGTAATGTGCAACGCCGCCGACATTCTCCGGAAGTCCTGCATTCGGAATGCACGAAACAGGGATGCGTGAATTTTGTGTGAGGTAACGAATATGTTCGGACATTTCTTTCGGTCCGGTTGCACAGTTCATTCCT
>JACPGG010000118.1 GCA_016182545.1 Ignavibacteriales bacterium | reverse complement strand
CACTCTCAGGCGGCGAAGCGCAGCGGATAAAACTCGGAGCGCATCTTGTTGAAAAAAAGGAAGGGCATACGCTCTTCATCTTTGATGAACCGACCACAGGATTGCATTTTGACGACATCGCCAAATTATTGAAATGCTTTACCGCGTTGCTCGATGCCGGTAACTCGCTCGTCGTCATCGAACATAATCTTGATGTGATAAAATGTTCTGACTATATAATAGATATGGGACCGGGCGGGGGCGAAAATGGGGGTAAAATCATCGCGACCGGAACACCCGAAGAACTGCTGAAGCAATCGCAATCATATACAGGGAATTTTTTGAAGAGCATTTTGTGATATTGGCTACTTCCTAAACTCCATTTCTTGTTCAACTCGTCAATTTTTAGTATATTCAACAAGTTTTAGGGGCCCTTAGCTCAGTTGGTTAGAGCAGCTGACTCATAATCAGCGGGTCGCTGGTTCAAGTCCGGCAGGGCCCACTCCATTTAGCATACAGGAATTGCGTCATTGAATGTCCCGTTATTAGATTTAAAGTTGCAGTACAAAAGCCTTAAACACGATTTGGATGCTGCTGTTCAGAGTGTGGTAGAGTCTCAATATTTTATTTTGGGACCGGAAGTGGAGAAAATGGAACGAGCGATGAATGCGTACATCGGATGTAAGCATTCGTTGGGAGTCTCATCCGGAACAGATGCACTGCTCCTTGCCCTGATGGCGATTGGCATTGAGCCGGGTGACGAAGTGATTGTCCCGACCTATTCATTCTTTGCCACGGCGGGAGTCGTTTCACGGTTAAATGCAATCCCGGTCTTTGTCGATATTGACATGTTGTCGTACAATATCGATCCGAAAAAGATCCTCCCCAAAATAACTTCAAAGACCAAGGCGATCATCCCGGTGCATCTGTACGGACAAAGTGCCCCGATGGATGAGATCATGAAGATCGCACAGGAACATAACTTATATGTTATTGAAGACGGAGCGCAGGCGATTGGAGCCGATTACAAGGATGGACGGAGGACCGGCACTATCGGCAATATCGGTTGCTTCTCATTTTTTCCGAGCAAAAATCTCGGCTGCTTCGGCGACGGCGGTTTGGTGACAACCAATGATCCGGTGCTTGCAGAGAAAATGAAATACCTTCGGGTGCACGGCATGAATCCGAAATATTATCACAAGTACATCGGGGGTAACTTCAGGATCGATGCGCTGCAGGCGGCTGTCCTTTCGGTAAAATTGCCTCATCTGGACGGCTGGTCTGCAAAGCGGCGGGAGAATGCGAAACTCTATACCGATCTATTTATAAAAAGCGGGTTGTCTGAAAAACCGGGAATGACGGTTTTTAACGACAAGAACAAAGTGTTGCTTCCAAAGGCGATCTACGATGAGAGCGGAGTGCATAATTACCACATCTACAATCAATTCATTATCCGCGTGCAGCATCGGGATGTTGTCAGGAAGTACATCACCGAACAAGGGATCGGAAACGATGTGTACTATCCCGTCTCGTTCCATGAGCAGGAATGTTTCCGCTCGTTGAACCAGGGGAATGACTATCCTTCTGCAAACGCCGCCGCAAGAGAATCATTGGCGCTGCCGATATTTCCCGAGTTGACAAAAGAACAAATTGAATATGTTGTTTCAACCATCAATGCTGTCGTCCAAAAGCAGTAAGAACCTCACCACGGAAAAAATGTACAGATGAAAATTGCAATTATAGGAACAGGGTATGTCGGCTTAGTGACCGGAACATGTTTTGCGGAAACGGGGAACCACGTCGTCTGCGTTGACAACAATCCTGAAAAACTTTCAAAACTGCAGAACAAAGAAATCACTATTTATGAGCCCGGACTGGAGGTCCTTTTCCAGCGGAACATCCAGCAAAAGCGGCTTGAATTTACCGGCGATCTGAAATCAGCGGTCCAATCATCCGAATTTATTTTTCTCTGCCTGCCGACTCCGCAGGGAGAGGACGGCTCTGCCGATCTGAAGTACATACTCGGTGTTGCCGATGATCTCGGAAAGATTTTTGAAACCGCCGGCGGCGATGCACAGCAAAAGATCATCATCAATAAAAGCACCGTGCCGGTGGGAACGTCGAAATTGGTATTTGAAGCGATCAAAAAACACAACGTCAAAAATTTCGACGTGGTCTCCAATCCCGAATTTCTGCGCGAGGGCTTTGCCGTGGAAGACTTTATGAAGCCCGACCGTATCGTCATCGGTACGAAAACACGATATGCTGCCGAGCGGATGAAAGCATTGTACGAACCGTTCGTGCGCCAGGGAAATCCGATCATAGAAATGGATACGGCAAGCGCAGAAGTGACAAAGTATGCCGCCAATGCATACCTGGCGATGCGCATCACCTACATGAATGAACTGGCGAATTTTTGTACAAAGGTCGGTGCCGATGTCGATCTCATCCGCAAAGGGATGGGGTCGGATTCCAGGATCGGAAAACGATTCCTATTTCCGGGTATCGGATACGGCGGCTCCTGTTTCCCCAAAGATGTGAACGCGCTGATCAAAACATCGATCGATTTCGGTTCGGAGATCCGGCTGTTGACGGTCGTCGATCAGGTGAATAAAAAACAGAAAGAGGTTCTGGTCAACAAGATCTTGAAATACTATGACAACAACATCAAAGGAAAACATTTTGCAGTGTGGGGATTGGCATTCAAGCCGAATACCGACGACATGCGGGAAGCTCCTTCCGTTGTGATCATTAAAAAACTTCTCAGCCAGGGTGCGTCGGTGACCGCCTATGATCCCGCTGCAAACGAAACTGCAAAGTTCGATCTCGGCACCACCATCACGTATGCCGATAATGAATACGGTGCGCTGGAAAACGCCGATGCGCTGTTGGTTCTGACCGAGTGGAATGAATTCCGCAATCCGGATTTCGGCATCATCAAGGCAAAACTCAAGCAGCCGATCATTTTTGACGGCAGGAATATTTTCGATCCCGCAAAAATGAGGGAACTGAAATTCACTTATTTCGGGATCGGCAGAAAACCGGTGTTACCGACTGAAGGTTCAAAGAAATAAAAAGATAGATTCACCGCAGACTTGTCCGCCGTTGTTTGGCGGAGGCGCAAAGGCGCAGAGGTATGAAAGGTTGAAAAATTCCGTGTCATGTTGAGCGAAGTCCCGATGCTTTTCAATCGGGACGAAGCGAAACATCTGGTCGTGTGCGGGAAAAAACAAAAAAACAGAGACGCCGAAAAAGTACACCACAAAGACACGGGGAGACAAAAACATTTACAGTATTATTGCGAGTCCCGACGCGGTTCGTCGGGACGTGGCAATCTGGTAGTGGCGTCGGGGAAAGCAAACCACATAGGCACATAGAGCACAGAGAAAAAATATTCGCGCCATTCCCGTATGTTCCAAACGGGAATCTGGTCGTGTGGTGGGGAAAAGTATAAAACTAAAACCCCCACTGTATCTCCCCCTTGAAAAGGGGGAGAAAAAAAATACGCGTCATTCCCGTATGTTTCAAACGGGAATCTGGTTGTGTGGTGGGGAAAAGTATAAAACTAGTGCCGTTTTTCATAAATAATCTTGTAAGAAAATTGTTCAT
>JACPGG010000117.1 GCA_016182545.1 Ignavibacteriales bacterium | reverse complement strand
GAGTATGCTTATTCTATTATGGAGCGCGGCCGCCTGGCCGCATTATCCGGAGATAGAACAGTAGCCAATCCTTTTGTATGTTTTGTGGGGCATGAAGCCTGGAGGGCAAAGGAGGCAAAGGCGAAATTGGCGGAATTTCCCTCCTGGGGGCTTGAGTCTGACCGCGGCATAATCTGGGAGGTGGTTACGGCCACAGCATTGATACAGGCAGGAGGAGACCTTTTGATTATGCGCCACCCTAAAGCGGTTGAAAAGGTAAATAAATACATAGACGAATTGTTCAGGGACGGTTCTTAATTCGAATATAAACTGTCCCCGGAATGGGGACAGGTGACGCCGTTTGCATTGACCGCTGCAGATAAAAAAATTCTTAATCGCGGGGGACACGATTACATCGTCTATCACGATCCCGGCACGCCGGCGCTGCTCGACACACTGCAGCCGAACGGCGAATCGACCGATCTCTATAAATGGGCATTCTCACTCGTTTCGGTCTGGCAGTCGCATCTCGATCCGTCGGACAGCGTACTGTGGGATATCTCCCCCGCCTCGATCGGAAATATCACGACGCTTCCCCACACCGCCGCGGAGATGAAAAATTTTTATAAACTCAAAGAAGGGGGCGACATCGGAACGGGGCGGGCGGTCAATCCAAAGACGGGATTGCCGTACACACCGCAGATCGTACCGCGCGGCGATTACACGCGCGTGCTGGCGGAGTTCTGGGCTGATGGTCCTTCATCCGAAACTCCGCCCGGACATTGGTTCGCAATTTTAAATTACGTGAGCAACCATCCATCATTCCAAAAGCGATTCAACGGGAAAGGTCCCGTTGTGGATGATCTGGAATGGGATGTGAAATCGTACTTTATGATGGGGGGCGCGATGCACGATGCCGCCATCACCGCATGGGGTATTAAGGGATGGTACGATTACGTCCGTCCGATCTCCGCGATCAGGTATATGGCAGACAGGGGACAATGCACCGATTCCACGCTTCCGAATTATTCAAAGGCAGGGATCCCACTTATACCCGGATTGATCGAAGTTGTGCAGGTGGGAGATTCACTGGCAGGAGAAGGAAATAAAAATGTCGGCAAGATAAAATTGTATACGTGGCGCGGGCATTACCACATTGCAAATCCTCTCGTCAACACTGCGGGAGTTGGTTGGATCCTTGCAGGCGATTGGTGGCCCTATCAGCGTCCGTCATTCGTTACGCCGCCGTTCGCCGGATTCATTTCCGGACATTCGACATACTCCCGCACCGCAGCGGAAGTGATGACGCTGCTGACGGGCGACGAATATTTTCCCGGCGGGCTCGGGGAATTCCACGCAGTAAAGAATCAGTATCTTGTTTTTGAAGATGGTCCGAGCAGGGATATCACATTGCAGTGGGCGACATACCGCGACGGTTCCGATCAGTGCAGCCTATCAAGAATTTGGGGGGGGATCCATCCTCCGATCGACGATATTCCCGGCAGAGAGATCGGAAAAAAGATCGGTCCGGCAGCATTTACGCTGGCGGAGAAATATTTTACGGGACAAGTAACGAATGTGAAAAATGACCGATCACTTGCCGGTCGTCCAATTGAATGGAGCCTCGAACAAAATTATCCTAATCCGTTCAATCCGTCAACGACGATCGGATACAGGCTTCCTTCCGGAGGGCATGCAACAATCGTTGTGTATGATCTGCTCGGGAATGTGGTCAGGGAATTGTTCAACGGCACCGCGCGCAGCGGATACAACAGTGTTGTGTGGAACGGAACAAGTGCGGCGGAGAGAACCGTTGCGAGCGGTATGTACCTCTACCGCATCACTGCTCGATTGAACGACGGCAGAACATTCACCGACGTGAAACGGATGCTGATGCTGAAGTAGTTGAGTCGTTGAGTAGTGGGCTACTTTGAATTTTAATGATTTGCAAAAACAAAATAAATCGTCATGCTGAACTTGTTTCAGCATCTTCTTTTAGACCTTGAAACGAGTTCGAGGAGACGTAATGTCAATGTAGCTCACTACCAGCCGTTGAGTACGAAAGTAGTTGAGAAAAAAAATGTGTATGCTGAGCGACTGAGTCGTTTTTTGACGAAGGAGTCGAAGCATCCGGTTCACGCATCGGAAAACTGACCCCATCCGCTCTCGAACCTTCGAATGTTCGGATTGCTTCCATGTCAAATTAAGATGTTATTGAATCAAATTTTCGTTACAATAATCCTGTTCCGCACAAGCGGGGCAGGATTATTTTTGTTCTTATGAAACCGTTGAAACGGTTTTTTATTTTCACTTTTTTTCACATCAGCCCACGACTTAAGTCGTGGGCTGGAAGCATATTGGCGCTTGGTTGAGTCGTTTCTAACGACATCCCCGGCACAACCTGACTGAATTCGTTTATTCGGAGCAATATGAAAAACATATTTTATCTTTTGGTATTCACTATGACCACACAACTTGCAGATGCACAATTCACCAAAAAACTGTTCGACACGTATGACAGTTACAAATTTAACGAAATCTCCTCGCGCAGATTCAAACATGCAGAGTTGATGACACATCTCGATTCGCTGAAAAAATCGCTCGGCGGCCTGATCACGATCGAGCAGATCGGCGGTTCGGGCGAGAACCGATCGATCAACCTGCTGACGCTCGGTACGGGGAAGACGAAGGTCTTCTTGTGGTCGCAAATGCACGGCGATGAGCCGACAGCGACGATGGGGCTGCTCGATATCCTGAACTACGTCGCGCAGAATAAAAATTCCGCCGAAGTGAAAAAGATCCTCTCCGAAACGACACTGCTCATTATTCCGATGTTGAATCCTGACGGTGCGGAGCGGTTCCAGCGCCGCTCGTCGCACGGGATCGATATCAACCGCGATGCGCTCCGGCTGCAGACCTCCGAAGCACGCATCCTCAAATCAACACGGGACAAGTACAATCCTGAGATCGGATTCAACCTTCACGATCAGGATCCACGCTATACAGTGGGAGAATCGGGAAACGTTGCGGTCATTTCGCTTCTTGCGCCAGCGTACAATGTTGAAAAGACGGACAACGCCGTGCGCACACGCGCAAAGAAGGTCGCGTCGGAACTGACGCTCGTGCTCAATCAATTCGCGAACGGGCATATTGCAAAATATGACGATGCTTTCGAGCCGCGCGCATTCGGCGACAATATACAGAAATGGGGGACGAGCACAGTGCTGATCGAGTCAGGCGGATGGAAGGACGATCCTGAAAAGATGTTCATCCGCAAATTGAACTGCGTCGGACTGCTCTCCGTCTTCCATTCCATCGCGACCAGAGCGTACGAAAAGAGCGGCACGGCGCCGTACGACAATCTGCCGATGAACACGAAGAATCTCTATGACATCATCGTGGAAAAAGTGACGCTGAAATTTCCCGACGGCCGCGCCTCGATCATTGCCGATGTGGCGATCAATAAAGAAGAGGTGCGCGATTCCACCGGCACATGGTGGAAAGGGCGCGTGGTCGATCTCGGCGACCTGTCGGTCTTCGGCGCGCACGAGAAGATCAGCGGCGAAGGGAAAACGCTGGACGCAACGTCGTTCGAGTTGGGAGATATGCTGAAGGTGGATGATGTGAGGATACTACTGAAATAGCCAAAGACACCCAACATTCTTGATATACTCTCCGTTCGTTCGCAATGTCGGTTGGGTAGGAAGGGAATTTTTTTATTTTTGTAATGGTTACAATTATTGCACTATGTTAAGTTATAATTTCCGAACTATGCGAATAGTGACTCGAAATCAGTGATTTTAGGCATTCTTTATATGGCACAAATTTCGCTTATAAAACAACATTAAATTATATTTTTATCAGTGGCGGATGGAAGCTTGAATGTTTGGGAAAAAATCGTAATTTCTCGTACAGAAAGTCGTTTGACTTTGCTCGAAATCAAATAGATAACAGTCATCAACGGTTCAGCACATCTTAGCACGTTTGAAAGTTGCGTGTTTTTGTATAATACCTTGGATCCCCGCCGCTAACATTAGTGCGTTAAATCATTGTTCATATGCCAAAAGATACTCGTTTATTAGCACTTAAAGAATTACAAAAAAACAGGAAATCGAAACTAATAATTTATTGTCTTGGAGATAGAGTTCCGGGTCAGATATTTTCCACGAAAATTGCTCTCGATGCGATTCCCTATTTCGAAAAAATTCTGATCAGTGAAGGAAAACAAAAAAAAATATCACTCTTTTTGTATAGTACTGGCGGTAATATTGATACGCCATGGCCTCTTGTAAATTTAATAAGAGAGTTTTGTGATATTTTCGAAGTAATCGTTCCACGAAAAGCACTAAGCGCTGCGACTTTGATATCATTGGGAGCGGACAAAATTGTTATGGGGCCGTTTTCCCAAATTAGTCCTGTTGACCCTGAGGGTAACTTTTTATCACCCGATGGAAAAGTTCAGCAAATTGCTATTGAAGATATAATAGGTTTCATTGAGTTTTCAAAAAACAAAATTGGATTAACAGGAAACGAAGGACATATTGAGATTCTTAAAGCACTAAGTGATAAAGTTGAACCAAAAATTCTTGGCAACATTAATAGAACGCATTCATTGATTAGAAAATTGGCTCAAGGAATGTTAGATTTGCATACTTCAAAGAAACTCACTAAACAGCAAGCGAAAAAAGTTGTCGAAAATCTTACTCAAAAAGCCTATTCGCACAAACATTTTATAGGCAGACGTGAGGCTCGAGAAACCATTGGATTAGGTAGAATGATTGAAGATGCAAATGGTAATACTTACGATTTAATGGAAAAACTGTTTAATGAAATTAACAAAGATCTTGATTTGGACAACACCCTTTTGATTGAAGATGAAATTGAGACTGCAAAAGTGAAGGGAGAACAATCGTTCACAATAGATTCAACGCGGGCGATACTTCAATCTGAATCAATATGTATTGAAGGAAAATCTGCAATAACTGTGTATGTGAATGGACAGGTTAGAAACCCTTTCAAATGGGCTAGTATATAATATTCAACACTGGAGGTAGAAATATGTCAAAAGCTAAATTCAATATAGTAAGGGATGATTTAATATTTTCAAGTCCACCAATTTTTGTTGTGACAAATGAATTATCGATGGGAACTACTGGGGATACTGTAAATGCTGTTGGTAACAGTTACACGGGTGTGAATTCTGAACCCACTCAGATTTTATTTTTTGAAGAAAATCTTAAAGTACCCGAAATGATGGATAACCCGTTTTTGGAACAAAGCAGGATACGTTAGAAAAGCGTTTGGAAATTAATCATGATTTCGCATGTTCTACGATCCTATTCCAGATCCCAAATTATTATCACAGGGTGATGTTCTTAATAACTTCGTTATCCCAGTTCTACAAGAGCGTTTGGCAATAGTACGAAACCCTCCCTCTGGTCATCAATTGAATTTTCAGATTAACGGAAAAGAAATTCCATTAAAAGCCATCTATGAAAAAGATGATTTGCCAGATGCTTTTGCTACAAATAAAGAATCTCTCATTGTGGATTCAATTAAAACTCAGGTTGCAATAATCTCACAATCTTGCGATATAGACCGTAAACCATTTCTTACAATTGCTGTTGTTCACCCAATCCAAAATATCAGTAGCCAATCAAAGAGAGATGATTTAAAAAGATGGGATAGAGTATTTGAATGTTTCTGGTTACCTAGTGAAGGAAACTTTGCTGAATCGTATATTGATTTAAGTTTATTATTTTCTGTACACAGAGATGTACTACTTCCGAGAATTGTAGATAGAGTATTAGCAATGACATCTGACTATCGCTATAAGTTGAAGCATAAATTTGCACAGTTTTATAGTAGACCTGACGAATAAAAAGGTCGAAGGGGAAACCAATTTTTTAACTGTGAGTTTCAATTAAAATTTTTTTATTTCGTTCTCAATGTGTCTTGTTGGGAAGGAAGAGACTCCTGAATCAATTCAGACAAACCCCTCTCCGTTTAATTCCTCATCGTACGCTATAAAATAATTCAACACTTTAAAATCAATTGTTGTGTTGAATATTTACGGATTCATCCAGTTGAAACAGATTGTTCGTATATAATTTCAACAGACAAAGAGCGTATAACTTTTCAACTTCCTTTCTCAAAAATCACATCACAAAGCCCCAATGATTGCAGCCGTTTATTCATCAAGATAAAATGAATTGAAGCGCTCCTTTGGCACGCGGGTTGCCGTGTTATTAGGTGACCGTCACCTGCGAGGTGACGGTCACCTTAATTCGCAATTGAAAGGAGCCTACAATGACCGTATTACTTTTCATCTCGACCATCGTCGTTTTCTTAACGATCGATTATTTCGTCCGCCGCAAAAAGGCAGTCGCCGTGCAGCCGATCGTCCATAAGGCGATCCCGATGCGCACGCCGGCAGGGATCTTCTTCACCAAATCCCATACATGGTTGTCGCTCTTTCCATCGGGAAAAGTGCAGCTCGGTATTGACGATTTTCTCGCCCGGATGTTCTCCAAGCCGCAGATCGCACTGTTGAAGAACAATGCCGATCCGGTGAAGAAAGGGGAACCGATCCTCCGCGTAACGGAAGGAAAGAACGAAGTGATCGTCCGCTCGCCGATCGACGGAACAGTGGACAGCGTCAATACTACATTGGCGGTCAATCCTTCCGTGCTGAACGATGCGCTCTTCAGTGAAGGATGGGCATACACGATCAAACCGGCACGCACGAACGATCTCCGCGCGTTTTTCCTCGGCGATGATACGCGTGTATGGCTGCGAGACGAGATGGGACGCCTGCGTGATTTCTTTGCGCATGTCACCGCACCGACACCGGCATTCATGCAGGATGGCGGACTGCCGGCAAGCGGGATCATGGACAGTCTTAATCCCGATCAATGCAAGAAGTTTGAGAATGAATTTTTACGCATAGAGTGAAAGAAGAGGAAATCATGTCAACAAAAAAAGCTCTCCTGATCGATCTTACACTCTGCGTCGGCTGCAACGCGTGTCAAGCCGCATGCAAAGAGGTGAACAAACTTCCCGGCGACGAAGAGAAGACTCTTTCGCCGACAGCGTATACTGCGCTTGACGAATACGACGGCGTTTTTGTCCGCAGGATGTGCCAGCATTGCGACGATCCGACCTGCGCATCGGTCTGTCCGGTCGGTGCGTTTACAAAGACTGCGGAAGGTCCCGTTGTGTACGACGTGGACAAATGCATCGGCTGCAGATATTGCATGCAGGCATGCCCGTTCCAGGTGCCGCGCTATGAATGGTCAAGCACATACCCGCGCGTGCAGAAATGCGTCATGTGCCACGAGCGTCTTGCGCAAGGTTTGCCGACCGCATGTTCCGAAGCGTGCCCGACAGGCGCAACGAAGTTCGGCGACCGCGATGAACTGATCAAAGAAGCATACGAGCGTATGAATGCCGAACCGGGCAAGTACGTTCCGAAAATTTACGGGGAGCATGAAGTGGGCGGCACATCAGTATTGTATCTCTCATCCGTCCCGTTCGAGAATCTTGGATTCCACACGCAGTTGCAGACGACGCCGTTGCCGCAATTGACATGGAACGCACTCTCGAAGATCCCCGGCATCGTCTCTGTCGGCGGCGTGATGCTCTTCGGCATCTGGTGGATCACTAATCGCCGCGAAGAAGTGAAAAAATTCGAGCAGCGGATGAACGACCGGCAACAGAATAATGGTTCGGAAAATTAGAAATGAAAAACTCTATCAATACATGGTCATTGCGAGGGAGTCCCGCTTTCAGCGGGATAAACTGCGCGACCGACCTACGGTCTCGTAGAGAAGCAATCTCGCAAAGTCTAGCCGAAAAACGGGATTGCTTCGCCAAAAGACGGCTCGCAATGACACTGATTAAAGGTTAAAGGTACAATCATGAAAAAAGTATTCACAACATTCGGATTCTGGAAAATTGTTGCGGTCGTGCTGTTGACCGCCGGACTCTATTCAACATACGTTCGCTTCTTTGAAGGGCTCGGCGCATCGACCAATCTGAGCGATCAATTTCCGTGGGGAATCTGGATCGGCTTCGATGTGCTGTGCGGCGTTGGTCTTGCCGCCGGCGGATTCACGCTCGCTGCGATCGTCTATATTTTCAATATCAAGCGATTCGAACCGATCATCCGCCCGACGATATTGACGGCGTTCCTCGGTTACGTGCTTGTGGTCGTCGGCTTGATGTTCGATCTCGGTCGTCCGCTGCAGATATGGCACGCCATCATCATGTGGAATCCCCGCTCGGTGATGTTCGAAGTTGCGTGGTGCGTGATGCTCTATAACACGGTCCTCGCATTGGAATTCGCTCCCGTTATCCTGGAAAAATTCAAACTGACACGAACGATAAAGATCATCAAGCGCATAAGTATTCCGTTGATCATTCTCGGCGTGCTGCTCTCAACACTTCACCAATCGTCGCTCGGCTCGCTCTATCTGATTGTTCCTGAAAAAATGTATCCACTATGGTACTCGGCGTACATGCCACTTTTCTTTTACGTTTCGGCAATTGCTGCGGGATGTGCCATGATCATCTTTGAATCGTTCCTGAGCAGCCGCGCATTCAAACGCGGATTGGAAATACATTTACTGCAGGATATCGCGCGTGTCTGCGTGGTGATGCTTGGCGTTTATGCAACAATGAAATTCGTCGACCTTTCCGACAGAAAAATACTTCCGCTCCTCCTGGAACCTCGCTTTGAAACGTACATGTACTGGCTCGAAGCGATCGTCGGCGTGATCGTCCCGTTCATTTTATTGGCGCAGGCAAAAGTGCGTTCGAATCCGACCGGATTGTTTGTCAGCGCGATCATGGTTGTGTGCGGATTTATAATGAACAGGATGAATGTTGCGATCACCGGAATGGAAGGATGGTCCGGCGTGGGATACTTCCCGTCGCTGACAGAATTCTCCATCACGATGATGATCGTGACGATCGGATTCATCGCATTCTACTTCATCGCAAAGTACTTCCCGGTCTTCACGCACGAAGAGCACCATGAAAAAGAAGTTGCGCATGCCGCCGTGGCATGGAAGCGGGATATTGAATCGGTGTCACAGATGGTTGAGGTGAATAACTGAAAGTATAGTAGAAGCCATCCCAAAAATGGAGGGTCGTTGCGAGGGAGTCCCGCTTTCAGCGGGATAAACTGCGCGACCGAAGCAATCTCCTGGGTTAAGACCAAAAACGAGATTGCTTCGCCAAAAAACGGCTCGCAATGACAAGGATGTGAGATTGTTCTAGACGCAAATCATAAGAACTGATTCGTTCATCTTTTTAACGGACGGTGGAGCATGGGAACAGGACCATATAATATCATACCCGAAGGGGAGAACCATTGTGTGTGGATGGATGCAGGGCTGGTCAATTATAAATTGTGTGATAAGAATTTCGAATGCGAGTTCTGTCCCTTCGACAGGATCATGAAGAGCCAGCATCATCCCTTTTCAGAACGGGCGGTGTTGCAAAGCGAGCTCGATGCCCAGCATGTTGTTGCGCACGATGTCTCGGAGCGGGTCTTCACCGATGTGATCCATCATTTGATCGAGCCGTTGAAAAGGACCCAACTCCCCGACGACCGCTTATACTTCTCCAACCATACGTGGATCCAGAAGCTCGCGAACGGAACATGCAAGATCGGCGTGAACAGTTTTCTCGGAATGCTGTTGCAGCCGGTGATGGGTGCGGTGGTGATCAACCCGCCGTCACGCATCGAAAAAGATTCCCCGTTCGCATGGTTCATCCGCGACGACGAAACGTTCACGATCCACTCTTCCATTCCGGGCATTGCAATCGAGACGAACAGCGCTCTTTCCTCCAAACCGTCCTTGATAACGAACGATCCGTACGGCGAGGGATGGATACTGACGATCACGCCGCAATCGGAGAACGAAGAAGTGTCGCGTTTTTACGAATCGAATGAATATCGCGTCCGGTTGAATCACGACATCCACAAAGTGGAGGCGTTGTTGAATTCAACGTTGAATAAACAACGGACTGAGATCGGCACGTCGATGTTCGACGGCGGTGTACGCATTGAAACCATTGAACAATTTGTCGGAGAGAAAAGATTTGCGCAGTTGCTTTTCAGACTGCTTCGTCCGCATTCAAGATGATTCTCCTTGCTGTTGAATCGATATCGCTGTACTTTTCAACAGTCCCTCTCACTACACAGAGAGTATGTACGAGATGGAGCCCATCTCGAATCCACGCTCCATCGTTGTTCCTCTCGAAGAAAAAGAAAGCGTCATAGCTTTCTGCCTATGAAACTGACTCGCTTACTTGCCTTCCGTTTGCTTGCCGGCATTGTGGTGTTGATGATCGTCTCCGTTAGTGCGCTCACGCTTCTCGTCATCAATGTGCAAACCGTACGGCTGGAACGCATTTCGATCTCTTCCGCATTGCGCATCAGCGACGTTGTAAAACGATCGACGCACTACAGCATGCTGCTCAATCGTCGCGAGGATATTTACCATATCATCAACACGCTCGGCAGCGAACCCGGCATCGGCGGTATCCGCATCTACAATAAAAAAGGGGAGATCTCGTTCTCAACTACGGAAAAGGAACGCGGTACCGTCGTCGATATGAATGCGGAAGCATGCTACGTTTGCCATTCGCGTGATGCATCTGTCCGCGTTACACCTTCGAATACAGAACTTGTCCGCCACTTTACATCGCCAAACGGTGAGCGCATGATAGGAGTGATCACTCCTATCAGAAATCAGCAGAGCTGTTATCAGTCCGATTGTCATGCGCACACTGTATCGCAAACAGTGCTGGGTGTGCTTGATGTGATCCTTCCTCTTTCCGAAATGGACAAAAATATTGCCGAGTTGAAATTCATCCAGTACGCGGGTGCAGGCATACTGCTCGTTCTGCTGACAAGTTTTTGCGGCGTCTTCATCTGGCGCCTCGTGAATATCCCGGTGCATCGGCTGCGCGAGGGGACGGAAGAAGTGATGAAGGGAAATCTCGATCATGCAATAGACGTGCAGACGAACGACGAGATCGGTTCGTTGACCACCTCCTTCAACCACATGACGAGGACGTTGAAGCAGACGCAGGAGGAATTGACGCTGTTGAATCAGACATTGGAAGAGCGCGTACAGAAAAAAACTGAGGAACTGCGCCGTGCACAGGCGAATCTCATTCAAGTGGAAAAAATGGTCTCGCTTGGCACGCTCGCCGCGACCGTTGCGCATGAATTGAACAATCCGCTGGAAGGAATCCTGACGTACGCAAAATTGATCCGCAAGCGTTTGCAGAACGGCTCGGTATCGGAACAGGACAATGCTGAGATCGTCTCTGAATTGAAAATGATTGCTGATGAAACTTCGCGCTGCGGCACGATCGTTAAGAATCTGCTCCTCTTTTCCCGCAGAAAAGTGGGAGAAATGAAGGAAAATGATCTGAGAGCGATCATGGACCAGAGTTTGAAGTTGATCGACCACCATTTGAAGATGAACAACATTACGATTGAAAAGAATTTCGACCCGCAATTGAAGTCCATCTACTGCGATGCTGAACAGATAACCCAAGCGCTGATCGCGCTGGAGATCAATGCCGTGGAGGCGATGCCGCAGGGAGGGGAATTGCGGGTTGCTCTTCTGAATACACAAGCAAAAGGTATCACGATGACGATCTCCGATACAGGGACCGGAATTCGCGATGAGGATATACCTCACATCTTTGAACCTTTCTTCACAACCAAGAGAGAAGGGAAGGGGACAGGGCTTGGATTAGCAGTTGTGTACGGGATCATTGAACGGCATAGCGGAACAATCACAGTGAATTCCGCACCGAATAAGGGAACAACATTCACTATCACATTGCCCGCGGTACATCTGAACGACAAAACAATCAAGTTGTCCGAGAGTTGAACTCTCGGACAGGTTTGTTTCCGACAGTTCAACTGTCGGAAAACAATGAACTCGCCGGTGAAACGCCATGATAGAAACGGAGATACGACAATGCCAGAAAATAAAAAACAATCAATACTGATCGTTGACGACGAATTGATCGTCCGCGAATCGTTGACGAAATGGTTCATTCAAGACGGATACAAAGTGGATGCAGCGGAGAACGCCGCCGAAGCGCTGAAAAAAATGGATAAAGGTCCGTGGGATGTGATCCTGCTCGACATTAAAATGCCCGGCATGGATGGGATGGAATTGTTGAAACGCCTGCGGGAGATCGACGGGACTTCACAGATCATCATGGCGACGGCGTTTGCATCGGTTGAAACTGCCGTGCAGGCGTTGAAGGACGGTGCGTTCGATTATGTCACGAAGCCGATCGATCCCGATCATCTGTCGCATCTTGTATCGAACGCCATCCAACAGAGAGAACTTGCGGACGAGAACACCCGATTGCGTCAGCAGATCACAGAAATTACCGGTGCGAACGAGATCGTCGGCGAAAGTCCGCAGATCAAACGGGTGATCGATCTTTCGCTCACCGTTGCGCAGACCGATACGACAGTGATGATACGCGGAGAAAGCGGAACAGGAAAAGAATTGATCGCACGGACGATCCATGCGAATAGCGCTCGGCGATATTTTCCCATCATTACCGTGAACTGCGGTGCCGTTGCCGAGACTTTGCTCGAAAGCGAATTGTTCGGTCATGAGCGGGGTGCGTTCACCGGCGCGCAGTACCGCCGCAAAGGGAAATTCGAAATGGCGGACGGCGGCACGATCTTCCTCGATGAGATCGGCACCGTGAGTCCGAAGATGCAGGTGGAATTATTGCGTGTGATCGAATCGAAGCAGTTTACCCGCGTCGGCGGCAACGAACAGATCTCCAGCGACTTCCGTGTCATCTGCGCAACGAACAGGAATCTTGAAGCGGCGATAAAGGAAGGTTCGTTCCGCGAAGATCTCTACTACCGGTTGAATGTCTTCAGCATATCGATCCCTCCGCTGCGCGAACGGAGAATGGATATCCCGTTGATGGCGCAGTTCTTCGTGAAGAAATATTCCGCCGTGATGAATAAGACGGTGAAGGATGTCTCTGCTGATGCAATGGATCTGCTGGTGCGGTACGATTGGCCCGGCAACGTGCGTGAATTGGAAAATGTGATCGAACGGGCGATGGTGCTTGCCAACCCGCCGTCGATCCGTCCGAACGACCTGCCGTTCCAGAACATTGTGAAGCACGAAGGACCGAAGGACGACACGCTTGCGGCAATTGAACGCCAGCATGTGGAGCTTGTGCTCGGAACAATGCACTGGAACATCACCCGCGCAGCGGAGATCCTCGACATTGACCGGGTGACACTTTACAACAAGATTGCGAAGTACGGGTTGAAGAAACCGTGAATCTGGATGCTTGTTGCTCGATTCTGGAATAATTTAAAAAAAAGATTGCCAAAAAATAAGTGAAGTCATGCTGAGCGATTGAGCGCTTTTTTGCGAAGGAGTCGAAGCATCCAGTATCTCGTGCCGAACCAAATGGATAAACTTTGAACATAGCATGGTCACACTGAGCGAGCGCCGCCATGTTCTTTGTCCATCCTTCGACGCGCTCATTAACAACTCTCGCTTGCTCAGGATGACCATCATACGGAGGCGCGCATCGAAGCATGAATCAAAAAAAATGCAATATTTCTTTTTTGGTACTGCACAGGGAACCGGTACCCAGCGTCGCTTAATCGTATGACTTCGATCATCCTCGTGCCGCTGCTTCCGGTTTCAGAAGAACTCGTGCACACACTTGTTACTCCTCTCAGCGACATGTTCCGCACAAGCATCACCGTCGAATCGCCGATCCGCGGCATCGTGGACAACGTGTATGATTATTCCCGCGCACAATACAATTCAACACTTCTCATCAAAGAACTTCTGCAACGTTTCGATGGTCAATCCAAAGTTCTCGGCATTACCTCGGTCGATCTTTTTGTCCCTGTGTTGACGTACGTCTTCGGCGAAGCGCAGTTGGATGGCGTTGCAGGGGTCATGTCGACATATCGGTTGGATGATACGATCTACGGTTTGCCCGCTGACAATGCCAAGTTCTTTGAACGGACGATCAAAGAGTCTGTTCACGAACTGGGGCATACGTTCGGATTGCTCCATTGCAAGAATTTCGACTGCTCGATGCATTCATCGACAACGGTGGACGATATCGACATTAAAGGAGCAATGTTGTGCGGGGAATGTTTGAGGAAGATTACAGCTAAATGATACTATGTGCGACTCCTTTAAGAGTAAGTCGCACATTGTTGTTGAAGATAAGAATGAATAGAAATATATTTTAGAATGAAAAAACAATTCCTTTCTATCATCAGTGCTGCGGTTCTTCTCATTTCCTGCTCTACTGAACCGAGCAGGGAGCCTTTTCTTTTTGCCGTTCAGGTAGACAGTATAGCCCACGCGCCGTCGGTGTTGTTGAATGATACGATCATTATCAAGTTGTATGGTACTATCGGCACAAACGGCTGTTACTCCTTTTCCTACTTTGACGACAAACTTCAACCGCAACGACTTGATTTGACCGTGGTCGGCGAACGAAGCGCATCGACCGTATGCACTGATGTCGTGGTCTATCTTGATGGGAAGGAATACAGATGTGTTGCACTACAAAACGGATGGTTCTCGATCAATATCCGCCAGCCGGACGAGTCCAGACTGCGGGATTCTGTTTTTGTGGAGTAGTGTAACCTTGCGAAGGTTTCATACATTTCATATAACCTTCGCAAGGTTTCATGTTTCCTCCATCGGAAGTAAGCTCTCCATCATTTTCCAGATCTCTTCGTGAATCGCTTCGATCGTCTGTTTGCCGTCGATGACAACAAATCGCTCCGGTTCTTCCTTCGCAAGTTCATGGTAGCCGTTTCGCACGCGGTTGTAAAATTCCTCATTGCTCATTTCCATTCTGTCTATATCCTGATTATTTGCGGTACGGCGATCGTACATTTCTTTCACCGTAATATCGATAAAGAACGTTTTCTTCGGCAAAACATCCGTCGTTGCGACGCGGTTGATGGTCTTCACGGCACCGAGGGTTAATCCGCGTCCGTATCCTTGATACGCGGTGGTCGAATCATGATACCGGTCGCAAATGACGATCTTGTTCTGCGTCAGCGACGGTTTAATTACCTCGCTTACCAATTGCGCGCGGCTCGCGGAAAAGAGGAGCAGTTCGGTTACCTGAATCATCTTCAGATTCTTCTTGTCGAGCAGCACTTCGCGGATCTTTTCAGAAATGGTCGTTCCGCCGGGTTCCCGCAGAAAAAGGACAGAATGATTGAGGGATTGGAGTTTTTCAATCAGGAGTTTTGCCTGCGTTGTTTTCCCGCAGCAATCAATACCTTCAAAGGTGATGAACATAGGATATATTCCCAATGTTTAGATAAGATCCAAATAATCAGTCAGCGCGCCGGAATGCGCAGCTGACTTGTCTACTACGATACTTTTCCTATGTACGGTTTTTTGGGACTGTATTCAACATGAAAACTTCATTTGACACTCGATTTTTCATTTAGTACCATACATCGCCTTCACAATCACACGAAAGGATCATATCATGCCCGAAGAAATTCGCACTCCCGACCAGATATTGTCGTCACCCGGTGAGGTGTTTCAATCTGTTGTGTCAACCGAACCGAAAGCATCGAACTGGGTCATCCCGTTCATTCTTGCGATCGTATTTTCGATCGTCTTCACGTTCGTAGTCTTCACGCAACCCGCCATCCAGGACGAAATGAGCGCAACTCAGATGAAGCAGTTTGAGAAAAATATCGCCGATGGAAAGATGACGCAGGAACAAGCGGACCAGGCAATGCAATTTTCAAAACCTGGGTCAACGATGTTTATGGTGTTCGGTGTTATCGGTGTTGTGTTTGTTTTGGCGTTTGCATTGTTCGTCTATACATTGGTCTACTGGCTGATCGGAAAGGTGGCGTTCAAATCGACAATACCATACGGCAAAGTGTTGGAAATAAACGGCCTCACCTGGTACATCATGCCGATCTCGACATTAATTACAATGGTAATGGTTGTAGCGATGGGATCATTGTATGCTCAACCGGCAGGTTCGTTGCTCGTTTCAGATTTTGATCCGGAAAATAAAGTGCACAAGGTACTGTTGGCAATGAATGTGTTGGAGTTCTGGATGTTATATGTTACCGGAATTGGATTATCGAAAGTGTGGAATGTTTCAATCGGTAAATCTCTCGGAGCCGTTGGCGGCGTATTTGTTGTGTGGACATTGATCAAAGTGTTTGTCGGTTTGGGATTCGGAATGTAATTGTCAGATGGAGTCCACTTTCAAAGTAGATTCCATTGTTGATGATTCGTTATAGTATTCCCGCAGGATCGACATCCACAATAATTTTTACTTTCTGCTTCAGTGATTCTTTTTGCAATTCTTCGGCAACACGGGCAACGGATGTTCTTGCCCGTGTTCCGTTTTTGTCCGTCTCTTTGTTTGCCTTCACCAGGATGTGCCAGCGATAATCGTTCTTGATCTTAGAGAGGACGGCGGGCGAGGGACCGTAGAAACTCACGAAGTCATGGTCTTGAACATGCTTTAAGGCGTAATGTGAAGATTGCGACGTCTGGATCACAACTTCGCCCCGCAGGGTGCTTCTGCCGGCGCGTCCCGCAACCTGCGTGAGCAATTGGAATGTTCTTTCCGCAGAGCGAAAATCGGGCAACATCATCTGTGTATCGGCGGAGATAACGCCGACGAGCGTGACGCAGGGAAAATCCAATCCTTTTGCCACCATTTGAGTGCCGAGAAGGATATCGGCTTCACCCTTTCCGAATTGTTGCAATATTTTTTCGTGCGAATGTTTGCGGGAAGTGGTGTCGAGGTCCATTCGCAGAATATTTGCGGATGGGAAAAGTATTTTCAATTCTTCTTCAACGCGTTGCGTGCCGAATCCGCGCATTGCAAATTCGAATCCACCGCAGTGAGAGCATGTTGTCGGCGGGGCTTTTACTTTGCCACAGTAATGACAACGGATATGTTTCTTCGTCGCATGGTACGTCATCGTAACACTGCATCGGTCGCACTGTTCAACGTGTCCGCAACTGTTGCATTCGATGAACGGTGCAAAACCGCGTCTGTTTTGCAGCAGGATGATCCCCTGTTTTTTTTCGAGACGATCCCGGATTTTTTCTTCGAGGAATGACGAAATACTTTTCGCTGCATCGTCGAACGCTTTCTTCCCGATCTCTTTGGCACGCACTTTCATCCGGGCATATCGCTGTTTCCGTTCTTCCACCATATCGACGATTTCTACGGGGGGCAATTGTGCATTGTCTGCCCGCTCCGGAAGAGTGAGCAGAGTATATTTTCCTTCCAGCGCATTTGCGTATGATTCGATCGACGGGGTTGCCGAACCCAACACCACGACAGCATTGTTCATCACACCGCGCACAACCGCAACATCGCGGGCGTGATACCGCGGCGATGCATCAAATTGTTTGTAGGAGGATTCATGTTCTTCATCCACAACGATCAAACCGAGATTTTGTACGGGAGCAAAGAGCGCCGAACGGGGTCCGATGACAATTTTATATTTGCCTTTCTTGAGCAAACGCCACGCATCGTACCGCTCGCCGTCGGACATTTTGCTGTGCATCCAGATAACCAAATCGCCGAAGTGTATCTGGAATCTTCTCACGGTTTGTGGCGTGAGCGATATTTCCGGGACTAGGACAATGGACGATTTACTCTGCTCCAACGCCTTCCGGATCACTTCAATATACACCTGTGTTTTTCCGCTCCCAGTTACTCCGTGAAGTAGAAATGCGGAATGGTTATGCGTTTCCATCGAAGTGATGATAGATCCGACCGCACGCTGCTGATCATCGTTCAATCGGATCGACAAGGATCGTTGAGTCTGTTCATCGGATTCGACGATCTGTTTTCGAGAAATTTCTTTTTGAAACAATTCGACAAAGCCGTTTTGTGCGAGGGTCTTCAACGTTGAGAGTGTCGTCTTTGCCGACGTAAGAAAGTCTTTCACACGAACTTCATCGACGGCAAGATTATAAAGTAATTCTAAAATTCTCGATTGATTTTTTTTCTCAATGGAGATCTGTCGTTCTTTGATCAATCGTCGGAGGTACAATTCCGTCTTCACAGAAGGANNNTGTATTGACAACAGAATGAATTGATTTGATGGCGGTGGATTTCTGCAATTGACGGATTGTGAGCGCTCCGTTCCGTAATGCAGCGACGATCCGTCCCAATTCATCTTTTTTCTTCGCCGACATAGATGGAATGTCGGAATTGGTTGCAACGGATACTTTTCGATCACTGATCTGACTCAAGCCGACGTGTAAAAACAGTTTTACAGTTTCTCCGATCGGTGCATTGTAATAAGCGGAGATCCATTCTGCAGTTTTAAGATGTTCCAACGAAAGACTTGCTGATTCCGGAAGGAGGTCGATGATCTGTTTTAAAGTTGCGTTAGGTTTTGTCTCCGTAAAATCAAAGACGACGCCGGTGAAGATTTTCTTTCCGAACGGAACAACAACGACGGATCCTTGGCATATGTTTGAGGCAAGCATAGCAGGAACCGAGTATGTGAACAGTTGCGGGAGCGGAACGGGAAGCGCAACAGTAACAAGAGGTGGAATCATGATGTGATGTACGGTTCGAGGTAATGTATGAAACGATCTGTTGCACCGCAGTTCTCTTCAACAAAAGATTTGGAAATCATCCCGGCGTGTATGCGACGTTCATCATTTTCGAGCAGAGTCCGTAATTGTCGATAGAGATCTTTTTCATCCGACACAACAAATCCGCCGCCGCGTTTTATCAATTCAACTGCTTCCTGAGAGTTTGTGTGTTTCGGTCCGTAGAGCACAGGTACACCAAAGATTGCCGGTTCCAAAACATTATGGATTCCCTGACGAAAACTCCCTCCGACATACACCACATGCGCATACGTATAAAGGGCTACAAGAATACCAATACTGTCAATGAGAATAATCCGTTCGTTGTTGTAATGATTCATTTCGGAGAATCGGATAAACGAACTGTTTCCCTCAAGATTATTTTCGAGCTGCTCTAAATGCTCAACGGTTGGCTCGTGTGGAAC
>JACPGG010000116.1 GCA_016182545.1 Ignavibacteriales bacterium | reverse complement strand
GTTTTTTTAGTCACGATTCGACACCTTGTTGGAGTTTTCTACCAATATCGCTATGTCAAAGAACAACTTACAGTTATTTTAGCAACACTTTTTGACCTTTAAACCCATTGCGAGCCGTTTTGTGGCGAAGCAATCTCCTGAAACTGCGGGGATTGTCCCGCTTTTGGATTCCGCTCGTGCGGGATTCTAAAAGCGGAACTTCGGTCGCGCAGTTTATCCCGCTGAAAGCGGGACTCTCTTGCAATGACCCTGCATTTTTAAAAGGAGTTCTAGTGCCGTTTTTCATAAATAATCTTGTAAGGAAATTGTTCATACTGAGCAACCTGCCTGCCGGCAGGCAGGGATGTCGCCGTCTTAAAAATCCTTCGACGCATCTCAACAAAAAGCGTTGGGATTTGCTAAGGATGAACATGACGGCGACGTCGCGTCGAAGTATGATTCGAAAACGCAAGAAAACTTTTGAGAAATGGCATTAGGGACATGTCATCGGGTGGCTGTTTATTTTCTTTTCATTGCAATCTCAATCGCTTCCAGAATCACCGGCACGAGTTCCTTTTGTTTCACATGTCCCGGTGTTGTGAATGACACGTATCGGACTTGAGTTCCAGCCCCTTCAAGTTTTACGGCTGAATGTTTAATTTTCACACCGTACTCAAAACCAAGCCGTACTTCGCTTTTCAGTGGTGCGATGAAACCGACATAATGCGATTTGGTTCCATTCTTCACTCTATAACCGATCAACTTCCATCCGAGGTACACTTTCTCTTCCATCACAATCGGCAATGAAGAAATAACGGCACGCAGTTCGCCGCAAATTTTTTTGATATCGGGATTGTACGGCTCAAGAAATTCATCAACGTTCATTTTGCTTCATCCTCGGCAAACGTGAGAATATACTCATTGCAATCTTTGATTACGAACTCCGTGGCACCGTAGAATGTCTTGTGCAAATCTTGAATGATCTCGACCTGAGACTTTAGTGATTCGTAGAATTTTCTGATTCCTTTTAGCTTAATGTAAAGAATCAGCGAGCCGCCATCTACACGTTTTACATCGGGAAGGTCTTTTCCAAGGTCGGCAAATGTCTGGAACATGATGCTGACATTTCCGTTCGTCATCATCGCCCAGTTATACGGCTCATTATCGGGAACGGAAAGTACAACCGCAAATCCGAGCATCTTGTAGTACGCTATGGTCTTGCCGATATCGTTTACAAAAATATTTGGGGAAAGTGATTCCATGTTGCCTCCATTATGTTGTTCTAATAAAATGCAGTTGAGCCAAACCGGTCTCATAACCTCTGCTCGATTTCAGCATCAGATGCTCCTCAGGACGTCCGGCGCTGAAGAGCGGAATACCATCACCGAGCAGAATCGGAATTATAGAGATAATGTATTCATCAACGAGATGATGCTTCATGCATTCGCTTACCGTCACGCCGCCGTCGATATAAATATTTCCTCCCGGTTGGCTTTTAAGATCGGTAATCAATCCTTTGAGACTGCCGGTATAAAAAGAAAAATTCTTTTTCGGCGGCTGTTCATTGTGAGTCCAAATGATATATTGTCTCTCACCGTGTGGATATTCATACCCCATCTCAACGATCTTGTCGTACGTTTTTCTTCCCATGATGACAGTATCGACCGTGTTGATGAACTCATTGTACCCGTAATCTTCGCCTGCGTTATTGAAGTGCAACAGCCAATCGAGTTCGCCGTTCGGTTTCGCAATGAAACCATCAAGACTCATTGCGATGTAGACAATCACCTTTCTCTGCTCAGTCATTGGCATGAACCGCATCCTCATGCGAATCCCACTCGCAATAATCAACGAATGTGTCGGGTGCATCAATCGCACGAAGTGATTGTAACGATTTGAAGCCCTTGAATTTTTTAATGATGCCGTGGGCGACGGGCTGGTGCTGCAAGAATTGCTGAAGCTTTTCTTCCTTTACTTTGTAGACCGCCACCTCAATAACTGGTGATTTCATTACTCCTCCTTTATGTGATGTATTGTTAATTCATCGGTTGACGAATGATCGTTTTCAACCGCTCCGGCGCAGTTTTGCGCGGATCGTTTAGATAAATTTCGTGATGTTTTCCGTTCCGTTTGTATCCTCTCTCCGCAATACTTTTGTGCAGTCGTTCTATCGTCGGACCTTCGTTTCTATAAGGACCAAAATAGAGGATTTGGGCTCCCTTTCCTTCGTTGAACGAATCAAACCGCAATTTCTCCAATGCTGGCGGATTCTTTTTTTCTCGAACAGATTCAATCGCTTCAACAACAATTTCTTTTGTCACAATTTCGGGTTGCATGATCATTGCAGTCCACAGCCAATCATCTTTCCGTTCAACGCTGAAGTAGCGCATATCCGGAACCCACCACAATCCTTCCAGCGGCATCACGCCGTAATCGATCTGTTGCTCCCCTTTTTTGATGATGAATTTGATCGTGTAGGCAACAGCGTATAATGCTTCAACTACTTCACTGTATTCCTTTGCCGTATTCGGATCTCCTTTTCCGTCGATCATCAAGTAATTCATTGACGGTACATCGACAATGGAAATTTCTTTCGCAGAGGGAGCGTAGAGAAAATTCATCTCTTTCTTATAATCGATCCTTTTCAAAGCGGAGCCTTTCCGGAGAATGTACGGTGATACTGATGACGATCTTTCGAAAAATACCGGCAAGAAAGAGTGGAACTTTTATCAGTAGCACACAACCTCCGATAGTTTGTGTTGAATGACATTACAAACTTACGGAAGGGGTGTGACAACGTTATGTCAGCAGGGATGTCAATTTTAAGATTTTCCAAATCTTTACTTGTCCGCCTTTGGCGGAAGACTTGGAAAATCTTATTGCTCGTAGATCTGCAAGATGGCGGCAAGGATTGCTTTTACTTTGTCGCGGAATGATTGGGGCGAAACCGCTTCGGCTTTTTCTCCCCAGCGCAGCAGCCAGGTGATAAGGTAATCTTCGTTCGAAGTGGCAATCGTGAGAATAACGTGATCCTTTTTGGTCTGTGTCTTTACGATTTTGTACGGAGGTTGTTCTTTGACCCAGCGGTAGATATCACGTGCTATCCTCACTGTGTAGAGAGTACGGAGTGAGTGATCTTCCTGCTGCAATTGGGAAAGCCTGAAATTCTTCGGGCGTTCGTACGTTTTGCTTGTCACCAGCACCGCTTCCATTCGGTCCAGGCGAAAAACGCGGAGATCTTTTCTGAGATGATCGAATCCTGTCATCATCCAGACGCCGAAATAATTTGCCAGCGCGTACGGATCCACTTCGCGCACCATCGGTTCGGGGGATTGAGCACTCGGCTTAAAATAGCGGAACGCGACACGTTTCTTTTCAAGAATCGCTCTGCGGATCTTCATCAACGCATCGTGCAATTCCTTCTGTTCTCCCTGCATCCCGAAAAAGACGTTGATGTAACTTTTGAGATAGGCGACCTCTTTCTTCAACTCCCTGGAAAGAGAAGCGTGTATTTTATTTTCCGCAGAGCGTGCCGCCTTCTTGTACTGCAGATCGAACTGCTGCCCCACGGCACCGGCGCCGAGGATGAGCATCAACGCTTCATCTTTTGTAAAGCTGACCGGCGGGAGAAAGTATCCTTCTTCGATCGAATATCCTTCACCTGCTTTGCCTGTGACGGGAACGTTCGCTTCCATCAATGCGAGCACGTCACGGTAGATCGTTCTTTTCGTTACATCGAAACGTTCCGCAAGTTTTTGAGAGGTGATCCTGGGATTTGATTGGATCTCGAGAAGGATGGCAAACAATCTGTCTGTGCGGTTCATACTGTCAGAATCATCAACCCATTACCCGAAGATATTCTTCAAGCGAAATAGTTCCGGCTACGAGTTTTTTTGCGGCATCAAAGCGTAACGTTTCAAAACCTTTTTTTGCAGCGGCTGCTTTTATCGTAATAGGTGAAGCTTGTTCGAATATCAGATCCTGTATCGATTCATCGACAACCAACACTTCGTGGATCGCAGTACGGCCGAGATACCCGTCGCCTCCGCACACATCGCATCCCTTTCCCCTGTACAACATGATCGATCCTTCTAATTGTCCCAATCCCGCCGACTGGAGCATATGTTTTGTCGGCGTGTAGCTTTCGCGGCAGAATTTGCAGATGCGCCGGACCAGTTGCTGGAAGATGATCCCGTTGACAGTTGTTGCGAGCCACGCATGAGGAATGCCGAGATTCGCCAAGCGCGGAATTGCCGAGAGAGCATCGCTTGAAAGCACGGTCGTAACCACCATCGCTCCGGTCAACGCAGCTTCTGCGGCTGCCGCACCGGCTTCCGCATCGCGAATTTCTCCCAGCACAATGATATCCGGGCGGTGACGCATCACTGCCCGGATCGTTGCAGCGTAATCGAGATTTTGTTCGACATCCACGTGCACCTGGCTTGCGAATTCAAAACGATACTCGACCGGATCTTCGACCGTCATGATATTCTTTTGCGAATTACGCAGTTCATTCAACAGCCCGTACATCGTCGTTGTTTTCCCGCCGGCAGATGGACCGCAGATAACAAGCAATCCGCGCGGACGATTGAAGAGATGTCGTACCAGCAACAGATTCTCTGCCGTAAAACCTAATTCGTCAATATCAACGCTCCGCTTCACCTTTTTCAGTATGCGGATCGAAAACCGTTCCCCTTCAATCGTGGGGAGCGTGCTGACGCGCAGATCGAATGCCATTGTGCCGTACTGAGCGGTGTACACACCATCCTGCGCCTTGCGTTTGTCAAACACGTTCAAACTGCCGCGTGCCCGCATAACATTGGACATCGGCTCGGTCAGTTCCTTGGGAAGCGATACGGCATGCTCGATCATGCCATCCACATTGTACCGAACCCGGAATTCCCCTTCCATCGGCTCAAAATAGACATCAGTCGCGCCGTGTTTGACGGCACGGATAAGAATTTCATCCACGATCATATCGGCATTCGGTACTTTTCCCGACCGGAATACCTCGTACACTTTCTCTTTCCCCTTGCTGCGCAGATCCAATGTTTCGACCTGAAATTTCGACTGTAATTTTTTAAACTCATCCGCCTCTTCAACCGGCTGTTTCAGCACCAGCGCATCGAATGCGCTCCGTTTCGCAACCACAGGTACAACGAATGTCTTCTCGTCCCTCTTCATTGCGTCGAACAGATTTTTATAGGGAGGATTGACGATCGCCACTGTCAGTTCAACGCCGCTGCGGATGATCGGGAGCGCGTTATATTTTCTTACATACGCTTCTTTTTGAACCGTATCGCTCACGGAAATGATCGCCGGCGTCAGGTTAATGAACGGTATCTTGAATTCTTCCGAAATTGCCTGGGCAACGATCTCTTCCCGAACACCGATAGTATCAATGAGCACATCGGTACACCTTTTGGAGGCAGATTCATTCATCGCACGCTGAAATTTATCCATGCGCACCTTATCGATGTATCCCTTCGATACAAGGAAACGCGCCAGCCGTATGTCTTCTTCTCTGATCATATACGATTACCCGAAGAGTGTATCAATGTCTCCCTGCGTCACTTTGTTCTGTTGTGTTTCCGACTGTGTGATGGATTGTTGGATCTCGATCAAGGTCATTAATTCCTGCTCGCTGAACGCTGTTGACACACCCAGCGACGTTTCAAATTTCTGCATCCGCGCCAACGCCGTTGCCTTTATCAATTGGCTGCCGCAATTGCCGCAGTAATGATCCATCAGCGAGTTGAGGAAACCGCATTTGCAGCGGATCGTGCTGAGCCGCGTGCCGCAAAAGATACACTCCAGCGCCGTCCGGGGGTTGTCGTTCGTGCAGTTTGAACAGATCATGACGGAGCCTTTTCGATATTCAAAAGTTTATACATCACTTCGATAACCCTGTCCGGGGCATACGGCTTCACTATATAATAATTCGCCCCTGTCGCTTTTGCTTCCTGCACCGTTTCGATATTGGATACTGCCGAGATCATCACGACAATCGCCTGCGGATTCAATGCTTTTATTTGCCGTAACACTTCCATACCGGAGACCTTTGGCATCATGTTATCGAGAAAAACTATCGACGGCGCATGCTGTTTAAATTTCGCTATCCCGTCCTCCCCATCCACCGCCTGAAATAATTTTGCTATTCCGGCTTTTCTCATCGTAACGGAAAACAGAGCACGGATATGATCGGAATCATCGATAATCAGCGCGGAAACATCGTCGAGTTTCATACTTGCCTTCGATCATTTAGTGTAGAACAATAACATCAAGTGCAATTCTATAAAGTGGACCGAGTAACACGCTGGATCTCTTCCAATGTGGTCAATCCGGCGATCACCTTTTTCAAACCGTCGAATCGCAGATCGCGAAAACCATTCTTCACCGCAACTTCCCTGATCTTCGTGGTCTGGGCATTCTCAAAGATCAAACTTTGGATCTCCTCAGTAACGCTGAACACCTCATGGATCGCGATCCTCCCTCTGTATCCTTGAAAATTACACTGCTTGCAGCCGGTGCCGCGGAAAAATTTTGTCCGTTCGGCTAATCCGCTCAATCCCATATGATACATCAGTTCGTCGCCTGGTTTGTACTCTTCTTTACAATGCGGACAAATTTTTCGGACAAGGCGTTGCGCGACCACACCGATCAAAGCCGGAGCGAGCCAGTAGGGTGGAACACCCATGTTGATCAACCGCGGAACGGCGCTGATCGCATCATTCGTGTGCAACGTCGAAAGTACAAGGTGACCGGTCAATGCCGCCTCCGTTGCGATCGTTCCCGTTTCGGTATCGCGAATCTCACCGACAAGCGCAATGTCGGGATCCTGGCGTAGGATCGCGCGAAGCGTATTGGCGAATGTGAGATTACGATCTGGATCGACATTGACCTGATTGACTGTGTCGACTTTATATTCGACCGGGTTCTCGACCGTCACGATATTTTTTTCAACAGATTTTACATGATTGATCGCCGCGTACAATGTTGTACTCTTCCCGCTTCCCGTCGGACCGGTCACCAGCAGCAATCCGTTCGGTTGGCGCAGTAGGTGCAACAACAGGGCGAGATTGTGCTGGGCAAAACCGAGATCTTCGATTTTTTTCTCGATCGATCCCTGGCTGAGGATACGGAGGACGATCTTCTCTCCGTTGATCGTCGGCAGTGCACTGACACGGAGGTCGAAGGAACGATTTTCAATCGTCAATGTGATTCGGCCATCCTGCGGAACATGTTTCTCAAAGATATCCATCGCCGCCTTTGTTTTGATGACGGCGGCAAGCCCTTCGGCGATACTTCTCGGGAAGGATGCGATACGCTGCAGAACCCCGTCGAACCGAAACCTGAGACGGACCTCGTTCTCGAACGGCTCAAGATGGATGTCGCTTGCGCCGAACTTGACCGCGCGGAGAAATATTTCTTCCACAAGCATGATCAACGGAGGGAAATCCCCCATCTGTTCCAGCCGCTTCACTTCCTTTTCACCGCCGCGGATCACATCGAGCTTTTCAAGATCGATCGCATGTGCAATGCGTTTGAGTTCGTCAAATCCCCCCTGCTGGATCTTCAGCGTCTCTTCAAAGTCGCTGATCTCGGCGACAACCGGGATGATCTTCTTGTCCGTTATCTTTGCGATCTCATCAAGGAGCGATTTGTACGGCGGATCGACGATGGCAACGGTGAGTTCGTTGCCGAACAGGAACATCGGGATAACCCGGTGCTCTCGAATGAACGAATCCGGAATGATCTCTTTCGGAGCAGAGCTTGTTTCGGCATACAACTTCATCACCGGAACAGTGAACGCCTTCCCGAAACATTGAACCAGTTGTTGTTCGGTAAAGACTTTAGCATCGACCAGAGCATGGGCAATCCCCTGGTTCATCCCATAATTGCTCGCAAAGTCGACAAAGTGATCCCATTGATCTTTGGTGACAAGATTATTCTTGAGGCAGTAATCGCGGAACAGTATGTCTTCTTTGGCGAACATTATTCGAATAATTTAT
>JACPGG010000114.1 GCA_016182545.1 Ignavibacteriales bacterium | reverse complement strand
GTACAACGCATTCTGACTAATCCCTAAGTCTCGTGCAACTGAGGCAACGTTACGTCCATTCTCAAGGGCTAACCGCACTGCCTCCAGTTTAAATTCCTTGTTGTATTGTTTTCGTTTGCTGTGCTCTGTACCTTCCATTGTCAACCTCCTTCTGCCAAAGATAATGGCTTTTTCTCATGCCCACAATTTCGGGGGAAGATCAAGGTAGACTTTTTAAACATAACTTCTGACGTTGCAACCGCGCCCGCGCGTGAACTGAGATAACTGAGTTTTCTACTCATGACATACGAACAAAATACTTATCAGCAAATTAATCAACAGTCGCGGCGCTCTGGAGCGTTACAAAGCAGGTTACTTGTCCGCCTATGGCGGAGTTCCAGTCCGTTAGGCAGCATGTTCAACGAGTTGTAACTGTTCTTTGAGTTTTGGTTGTATCAAAAGGTTGGGCGGTGTTCCCGGCGGGATCATTCAGCAGAGTGCGTGCGCAAGCAAGTTAAAAGACAACTCGCTTGCGCAGTCGGCAATAATAACATCGCAACAATGCAAACAGCGCATCGTTGCTTGTGCAAAACTAAATTGTCGGCGCACATTCAACTGTCAGCAAAACTCAATGTGCTGCCTAACCAGTCACTCAAGCCGATGTGGCAACCGCCGACGCTCTGAAATTTTGAGTGTCGAGTCATCAAAATACATACTACATTGCGATACAGCATTTTAAATTTAAAACTATAATCAACCCTCTGGAGCGTTGCCACACGGCTTAGTTCCAGTCCGTTAGCCAGCCTCAAGGAGAGACAAATGAAATTCAAATATGTTTTAGGTTTATTTTTATTACTTCAAACTACATTTGCTCAAAAAGTCGAAGAAAATCAAAACCAATTCATTGTTACAGGAAGTGTTGAGCTGAAAGAAGTAGCAGATCAAGCTGTTGTTTCATTCAGAATAAAAGGTGTCGGAGCAAGTTTACGTCAAGCAGTTGAAAGCGCAGGCAGCAAAACTAAAGAATTAACTGATAAAATTATTGGACTTGGAGTTAAGTCTAAAAATATATCTACTTCTGAGTTTTTCAGTGGTGAAAATTATGGAGATAAATCTTTTCTTTCATCGAATCGTGATTATCGTGCACTTATTGAAACCTCCATTAAAATAGATAGTCTTAAGTTGTTACAATCAATTATATTCACAATCAGTGAAGCCGAAGTAGAATATCTTTCGCAAATAAATTTCTCCTTTAAAGATGAATTAGGTTTAAGGCGTCGAGCAAGGATTGAAGCAGGTCTAAAAGCAAAAGAGAAAGCCGAAGATATTGCAAAAGCATTGGGAGCAACAATAGGGAAAGTCCTATTCGTTGAGGAAATATTACAAAATCAACCGCTGTCAAATAATATAGCCATTCGTGGCGCAAGGGCGTATCCCAATCCTTTTAATCCATCTACAAATTCATTTGAATCGAATAGTTTTGATGAAACAAGAGGGTCAGGTTTTTTCGCACAAACAATTTCTGTGACAAGTCAAGTTCGTGTAATATTTGAAATAAAATAACGGCTGGCTAACCAGGTACTGTGTAAAAAGTCAATATGTTGCACGAACCAAATAAAAGAATCATTCTATTATAAACAGTTCCCGCACACAACGCGGGACTGCAGGAAGTACGAATAAGATTAAAAAGGTGTGCTTGCGCACCGAAGTGCTTCAACACACAGGTGCGGCTGCATTCTGACGGGAATCTGCATATACGCTAATGGCGGAGTTCCAGTCCGTTAGCCAGCACAAAAACAGTTGCATATGAAAACAATTGGCATAATTCCATCATTGGCAATTATTTTTATTGCCCTCAATTTTAGTAGTTGCAAGAGTAATTTCACATCCTCGAACGATGACATCGAAGGAATACTTCCGTTGGCAGTGGGAAATACTTGGATATATCGCACCAATTATAGTTTTGGTGTTCCAAGTATTGATTCAACGTTTCAAATGGATACAATGACTGTGGTGAGAGATTCTATGATCGGGAATGAACGATGGTTTGCAATACACTATAGTTTGAGTGCATCGCATCAAATAACAGGTGAAAATTATTATATCAATCGGATTGATGGACTGTACATCCTGTATTTAAGTCAACAATTTGGTTCACATCAAGATCCGTCAATTGATCATTTAATTAAATATCCTTCGAACATTGGTGATTCAATAGTAAACAGCGGCTCAATAATAAAGTTAACTTCAATGACAGACACAGTTACCGTGGATCAGGCTCAAATTACCTGTCATACTTATCAAGTCTATAATTCAGCTAGAGACACCACGGTAGGTTACAATTTGATCTATCTCAATCCAAACGTTGGGATAGTAAAAACGGATACATATTCGTCCAGCAATAAATTGGGTAGTAGTAGAAGACTGTTAACTTATTCATTAAAGTAAGCACTGCCTAACCTCTTTACTAAGTAAAAAGCCAAACGAGCCATCATGAAAATAATCACCCAATCATAACAAAAAGGATCGTTCATGAAAACCAAACTCTTCATCGCATCCGCCATCTGTATTTTTGCCGTCGTTGCAATCGTTACGACAACATCCTTCTCGCAAAGCCAGCCGAAAACCTACACGGTGAAATTATATTCGGGTGACAATGTGGTCGGCACCTGGACTGCGATCGATTGGCCCATCGCTGACGGCTACACGCTTGTATTTTCAGTCGGTCACAGAAGCACGCCGAAACGGGTGCGGATCAACGGAACGTACAGTGTTGAAGAGCTTCAGTAACGGATCTTTGCATTACACGCCCGGAACATCGTGAGCAATATTTTCGGAAATAAAACGGAAATGCCTGATCGTGCAAAATTATCTGCAGCATTGGGTAGAACATTTTTATTGTGGGAAGAGATACGGTCTGCCGTTGATAAAGAACATGGTACCGTCATCGAAGAGTGGAAATTCTACGGCTCAAAGATCGGCTGGACATTAAAATTGCTCCTCAAGAAGCGAAATCTCTTTTTCTTTTCTGCCCGTAACGGATATTTTATTCTTTCATTCGTCTTTGGAGATAAAGCTGTGCGGGAGGTGGAAAAGAGCGGCCTGCCGGAAAAAATAAAATCCGAATTGAAGAATGCCAGAAAGTACGCGGAGGGGAGAGGAATCCGGATAGAAGTGAAAAAGCGTTCGCATGTCGGCACCATCCTAAAATTGATTGCAATCAAAGTAAGCAACTAGAGCCATTTCTATTAAATGATCTTGTAATAAAATATGGTCATACTGAGCAAGATGTCGCCATCACAAAATATCCTTCGACTCATCCTGATATGAAGCATCAGGATTTGCTCAGGATGATCATTACGGCGACATCGCGTCGAAGTATGATTCCAAAATAGAAAACTACTTTTTAGAATCGGTATTAGAATCCGCATCAAAATTATCTTCATTGTCATTTCAAATTCCGATGAATTGTATCGGGATGATAAATCTGATCGTACCCCCGATTTCTTGTTCCGCAAAACGGGACTCGAAATAACAGATTCATTTTTTCATTGAATTTCACGTCAAAAATACCTTCTTTCGTGCAGTTCTTCTTATGACAGATCCACCTTCGACGCATCAACTTTAAGAAATTCAAATGTCTGAAGCGCATAAAAAATTTTTCTTTACGAAACAGATACGGATCGTTTTTTCCGCAATTGCCGGATTGATGACAGCATGGCTGATATCGTTGTCTCCTGTCGGCAACCGTGTGGAAATGAATGCTCTCGATATTCAATTCCGGTTCGGGCAAGGTTCGCACAAGCCCGATTCATCGGTCGTTATCCTCACGATCGATCAGAACAGCCTGCAGTACTTCAAACACAACAGCAAAACAAGTTGGCCCTGGCCCCGTGATTTTTATGCCGTGACGACCGATTACCTTGCCAAGGGAGGGGCGAAGGCGATCGTGTATGATTTCCATTTCAACGAACCGGACGAGGACCGCGTCATCTCATCCGGAGCGGACAACGATTCACTCTTTGCACAATCGATCCGCAATGCCGGCAATGTATTCCTCTCCACGCAATTGACGCATCAGTACGAGGAAGATCAGCCGGGAGATACGTTGATAAAATTTCCGGACCATACAACCGATCTCCCTGTAACGCAACAATATCATTTTGACAAGACATTTGCACCGTTGATCCCGTTTCAGGAAGGTGCAAAAGGGATAGGGGTGGTAAATTTTATTCCCGACGAAGATGGTGTGTGCAGAAGGGTGCCGCTTGTCTATGAACTTCACGGAAAGCAATTGCATGCATTATCATTCTCGATCTATCACGATCTGTTCCGTCAGGAATCATCGATCGACCGGACTGTCTCGTCTCCATACTTGATCTATTGGTACGGACGGGGTGGACCGGATGGCGTCTTCAAATATTATTCGATCCACTCTGTTGTCGTGTCGGCGATGAAAGAATTACAGGGGATGACGCCCGATGTTCCCGCAGGCATATTCAAAGACAAAATTGTTTTCATCGGCTCCAACGCGCCGGGACTGCTCGATCTCCGTCCGACGCCGTTCACATACCTTGAACCGTATCCGGGAGTCGAGATTCACGCAACGGCATTGAGTAATTTCTTGCAGAATCATTTTATTCAAGAAGTTCCGTTCTTCCTGTTGCTGCTTATTTGCATCTTCATCGCGATCGCGGTGTCGCTCCTTTCGAACTACAATGAGAACATTGTGACAAGCACCGTGGGAGTACTTGTGGTGATCGCACTATTCCTTCTCGTTTCTAATCAGCTTTTCACGCACCAGTTGATCTGGCTGAAAGCGGTCTTTCCGGTAACCTCGGCGATGCTCACGTATATCGTTTCGGTCGCCTGGAACTTTGCAACGGAAGGGAGAAGCAAACGGCAGATACAGAAGATCTTCGGACAGTTCGTCAATCCGCATATCGTCAAACAGTTGAGCGCGAATCCGGAAGGAGTTGAACTCGGCGGCGAGGAGGTCGATGCCTCGATCATGTTCTCGGATATCGAAGGATTCACATCGATCTCCGAAACAAAAAAACCGAAAGAACTGGTAGAGTTCCTGAACAATTATTTTTCCACGGCGAGCGACATCTTCTTTAAGCATGAGGGGACGATCGATAAATTCATCGGCGATGCAGTGATGGTGCAGTTCGGCATTCCGCTCAAGAATCCGAATCACCGCATACATGCCGTGCGCGCAGCATTTGAATTTTCACAGACTGTTTATAACATGACGAAGGCAGCGCGCGAGAGAGGGGAACCGGTCTTTTCTACGCGTATCGGTATCAACAGCGGAAATATGGTTGTCGGTTACATCGGCGGCAGGACGAAGAAAGAATATACCGTCATCGGCGATACAGTGAATCTCGCGTCGCGACTGGAAGGGGTGAACAAGTACTACGGCACCTCGGTGATGATCAGCGAGTCGACAGTGAACGAACAGGTGCTCGATGAATTTTTATTGCGCGAAATGGATCTGATCCGCGTGAAGGGGAAGAAACTCCCGATCAAGATCTATGAGGTGTTCTGCAGAAAAAGCGAGATATCGGAAGAGCGCCTCACGATCGTCCAGACCTTCGAGTCCGGTTTGAAATTATACCGCGAACAGCATTGGAACGATGCGATCGCGATGTTCCGAACGGTGTTGAAGTTGAATGAAAAGGATTACGCGTCCGCAATGTATATTGAACGATGCGAAGAATGCAAAAAGAATCCCCCCGGCAAGGAGTGGGATGGGGTGTACGTGATGACGAGTAAGTAGGCTTCAGGTCGAGCCCACCTTCGAGGTGGACTCCACCTATTTCGACGTGATGACAACCAAGTGATGACCAGATGACCGTCACCCTCGAGGTGACGGTCATCTCATTGCGATAAATCACCTGTGCACGATGTCCAAAATTTACGTAGATTGCCGACGTTAAAACAGGAGAGTGACTATGAAACTATTCGTATACTTCCTTCCATTTCTTTTCGTCATAGAAAGCAGCGCACAAAAACTGCGCACCACACAACCGACCAATTACCTGCGTGAAGGTCCTGCGTCGTACTTCCAGATCCTCGGTATGATCCAGGCGCAGGTCGATGTGACCAAGATGGACCAAAAAGGGAGTTGGCTGAAAGTGAAGACCGACCAGAGCGATATTGGCTGGCTCTCGGAAAACAGCTTCTCCTCTCGCGGCGGAACAAATGTCCGTGACGAGAGTGTGACGAAAGGAAAGGCATCCACCCGCGCATCACGGGCTGAACTGGCTGCAGCGGTGAAAGGATTCGGGAAAAAATATGTTGATGGGAGTGAAGAACCGTCGGAAGATATCAGCAAGTATTCCGATCCGGAAGTGACACCCGATGATATGGATTCGTTTGAACACGGCTTCACCGTTGAACCGTATCGCGGAAAAATGGAAATCGAAAAACCGTTCGATCTGTACTTCCATGAAGAAGGGATCGGATTAGGAATTGCGCAGAAGATCGCTTCACAAAAAGGATTGGTGAGTGATCGGACGGCGACGCGGTACATCAATCTCATCGGCAATTATCTCTCCAAATATACAAAAGCGTACGATCTCGGTTTCCGTTTCTATATTCTCAATGACGAGCGCGCCAGCGCATTTGCCTGCCCCGGCGGTTATATTTTTATTACCAAGGGAATCTTCAAGGTCTGCAATAATGAAGCGGAACTTGCCGCTGTCATTGCCCATGAAATGTCGCACGTCGTGCAAAGGCACGGACTGAAAGAATTGAAAAAAAGCGAGGCAAACATAAAATCGGAACAGGCATTTGCCGAATTGGAAGAGGAGACCGGACCGATGGGAGAAGAGGAAAAAGATCTGGAAGAGTACGCAACGAATGCATACAACAATCTCATCGCTCCGCGGTTATTGGCATATGAAGAAGATGCCGATAAACTTGCAATGCTCTATTTGAAGCGTGCCGGGTACGATCCGACGGCACTGCAAAGCATGCTGAGCCGCCTTCAGGAAGCACCGACAGCGACTCCCGATATTTTCGACGACAATTATATGAAGAAAGACGAGTTCGCCGAACGGATGCTGAAGGTCAACCAGTTTATCCGTTCTGAAGGGTACCGTTCTTCGCCATCCAAACAGTTTGCGCAACGGTATCGCGATAATACATCCGGAGTGCGGTAGCAAATTCGGTTGGAGTCCACCTTTGAGACGGGCTCCAACTATTTGATTGTCTTCCTTTCTTTGCGTCACGTCTTTTTGGGGGATCCATGAAATCCATTCTTTCACTTCTGTGCATCTTCACAATCCTCACAATATCTCAAACGAAAAATAGTTCTATCTGGAAGCATGAACTTCAGGAAGAGGTCAAACACATTCGTCCGCTCATGAGCGGTCAGTATATTTTTCTCCAATCGGATGAATATGCATGGCTGTATGAAACGAGAACCGGAAAAAAGGTATGGGGTGTCAAAATCGAAGAGTACATCGAAAAAGGAATGCATCAGATTGTATACGATTCGCTCTATATAGTGAGTGATGAAGATTCGTTGAAATGTTTTGCAATGTTCCAGAACAGACTACTCTGGAAGCAACGATATCCCGCCATCGAACAGGATGAATTCCGATCAATCAAACATTTCGATACGCTGCTTATCCTGACATTCGGCTCCAACGATCTTTGCGTAACACTTTCGGGCGGCACGGAAGTATGGCGGAAACAGGTGCAGTACGAAAAAGATCTGATCGAGCAGGGTTCGCAGAATGCCATCATGCTTGAAAGAAGGAATAAGTATTTCGCATTTCTTGAAGATGGTTCCGCAGCATTGTTTGATGCAGGAACGGGAAAGAGACTCCTGTCTCTGCCGCAATGCGTACCGAACGGCGATCTCATCAAGCAACAACGGGCATGGTATTATCTTCCCCACCACCAAAAATTCATCGCTCTCGTGAGCGAAAAAGATGTAGCACTTGTCGATCTCAAAGAAGATTCACTCCTTGCACGCCGTCCCCTCTCCGTCGATGAGCAATACAATGTCATCGCACCAACGACTGCCGGCTGCGGATTTTTCGGCGAAGAAAAATTCCTCCATATCAATGTGGAAACCGGCAAAGTATCCGAATCGGTAATCGATATCGGAGAGATAAGAAATTACGTGACGACGACGACCGATTCCGGAGAAGTCATGATCATCAGTCTTGAAAATAAATTGATCGGATTGAATCTCGACAACGGGAAAATGCTCTGGCAGACCGCCCCGAAGTATCCTCATGTGAACGGTTTTGTGCACCGGTTCGTTGCAAGCGATACGAACAACGTCATCGTCACGTATATCGATCCGACCGATGATCTCAAATTATATGTTATGAGTCTCAATGCGTTGACTGGAAAGGTACTATATAGAACGCTCGTCGCACACTCGGACGAATCGCTGCCGAAGCGGGAACTGCCGTTGAAACCGATTTCTGCAGCAGCGGATAACGATCACCTCTCATTCGGATTTGAACAGGCGGGATTTACGTACAGCATTACGTCGAATGATAGTGAAGTAAGGGTGCTCATCCACACAATTTCTGATATGATTGAACCAAACACCGATACTGAAGGAGGGGAGGGGATGGTTATTGTCGATATGGAATCGGGTGGAGTCATATTTAAAAATTATATGCAGATCGCGCAGGGATTATCGTTCAAGGGAGGGTTTGAAGCGCTTGCAAAACCGCTTGCGCTCGGCTCCATGGTGATTCTGCCCGGGAACAAAAACCTGGTTGCGCTCGATACTGAAACCGGAACGCTGCGCTGGATGCTGATCGAACAAGACCTGAACGGCAGCTATGTTCTCGATGCAGCAATGATCGACACGATACTTTATGCCCGTACCGGGGGAAGCAGGACGGAATATTCATACGACGCAAAGAAGGAGAAACTTCAAACGAAAAAGATTTGGGAGGAGGACGACTATTCCCTGCTTGCCGTCGACACGTCGAACGGGAAAGTATTGTGGAAGAAAGAATTTGAATTTGATCCATCGCCGTTGTTCCCGGCATATTCAGTTTCCGGATATACCGTTGGCGATACGCTGTTATTGTTCGGTTCGGAAAAATTTCTATACACCCTGTCGTTGAAGAAAAACGCACTCCGGTGGTCGTTCGAATTCTCGGACAGCGGGATCGGTTCATACTCGTATGACGAACTCTTCCGGCAGTCATCGTACTGGGAAGGAGAGCATATGATGGCAAAGGATTCATTGCGATATTTTACCGATTCGAATTTTGCATATCTGCCAAAAGATATTGCCGGGGAGAAATATCATAGCGGAATTTCGAGAGTGTTACAGGTGAATTACGCTCCTTCACTCAACTCTCTTATCGCTTTGGGTGAAGATGGTGTTACGTCGATCAATCCACTGACCGGAAAAAGATTGTGGTATTACGAATGGGATTACAGCGATAATTCCGTTCAGTATCGTCCGATGTTCATCAAAAACAATCTCTTCTATTGTATCAATAAAATGGCAACACTGCTGAATCTTAGTACCGGAAAGATAGTGTGGCAGACTGAACTCGATAAAGAAACAGGAGTATTTATCATGCCTGATTGCTCGTCTGTGTTGTTCATCTATAAAGATGAAATATCAGGTGGGGCAATTCCGTAAACAAGGAATTCATTATGACATCGACCAATATGCTATCATATTTTTTCGCTTTCATCTTTTGCTGCTCAATTGCCATTGCGCAGGATCAGCGAGAGAAGGATGAATTCGAGATATTCAAAAAGGAACAGGAACAGGGGGTGCAGAAGGAGGATGAATCGTTCCGGCAGTACAAAGCGGAAGTGACGAAGCAATACGCCGATTATGTGGTGGAACAAGAACGATTGTTCAAGGAGTATACGGGACAGATCGAGAAAAAATGGGGAAAGAAGAATGTCCAAACAAGCACGAAGAAAGAATATGTAGCATACGATGAAGGATACTCTTCACGAAAGAAGATAGATTTTGAATCCGGTACCGCCAAAGTGGAAATTCTCGTCACAGAATCTGAAGCCAAGAATCAGAAATTGTTGCAGGAGAAATTGAAAGCGCAGGTTGAAAAAATAGTGACAACAAAAGGAGGAGACGATCCGCTCGAAAAGAAGATGGAAATTGCCGCAGCAGAAGAACCGCTCATCGCAGGTCAGGTGGTGATGAAAAACGGCGCCCCTGTATCTGAACAAAATGCGAAGCAATTTGCGGAACAAACGGTTCAGTCCTCTTCGGTATCGAAAGAAACGATTGAGGGAAAGGATGGGATCAAGCGTGTTGTCGTGGGGGTGCAAATACCTCTTGTGCCGAATCACGTGAAGAAACGGGCGACGGGATTCAAGGAACAGATCCAGAAGGAAGCGGAACGGTTTGGCATCGATGTGACGCTCATTTTTGCCATTATGCACACCGAAAGTTATTTCAATCCGCAGGCGCGTTCGTATGTTCCCGCGTACGGCTTGATGCAGCTCGTTCCCAAATCAGGCGCGCGCGATGCGTACTTTTTTGTGTATAAGCGCGACACGCTCGTTACAGGCGAGTATCTTTTTGTTCCTGACAATAATATCGAATTAGGTTCCGGTTATCTTGCAAAACTGTTGACCGTTGATTTTCGAGGTGTGAAAGATCCTAAAAGCAGGATCTACTGCGCTATTTCAGCATACAATACAGGTCCCGGCAATGTTGCAAAAGCATTTACGGGAAAACGGAATGTGATACAAGCATTACCGAAAATCAATTCCATGACACCGGACGAGGTGTTCGATCATTTAAAGAAGAACCTTCCGTTTGAAGAGACGCGCAGTTACGTTGCAAAAGTGTCGGAGCGGATGGGATTGTACAATGAGTGGAGCACAAGGAACTGACCACGATTGTACACAATTTTCACTGATAGTCTTGAAAATCATCAAGCATCAATTTATCTTTACGCAGTCATTCCTTCTCACATTATCATACTTTCCTATGAAAAAGCTCATACTTCTTATTCCACTCTTCTCTCTCCTGTTTGCACGAGGAGACAAACCATCGTGGGTCGATAAACGTCCCAATAATCCCGGTTATTATCACGGACTTGGTGTTGTTCCTGTTACCGGTGCAACGCAGGAATATACGCAGCGTGCAAAGGATGCGGCACTCAACGACATTGCACAGCAGATCATGGTCTCGATCGATGCTTCGCAGATGAGCAAGATCTCGGAGAAACTCGGCGACCTGAAAGAAGAATTTGAATCAGCCGTGCGCACATCGACAAAAGCGGACCTTGAAGGGGTCGAAGCTGTCGATACGTGGGAAGGAGACGGGCAATACTGGGTCTATCATCGGCTGAATATCGAAGAGTACAAACGGATACAGGCGGAAAAGCTGCGAAAGGCAACGGCCCTCGGATTGGACTTTTATTCCAAAGCAAAATCTGCAGAAAAGAACAATTCGCTCTCCGATGCGCTTCAACTGTATGTACAGGCATTGTCTGCAGTGGAAAAATTCATCAACGAGACGATGGAAGTGCAGTACGGCGCCGGGAAAATTTTCCTGACCAACGAAATATTCTCATCGATTCAGTCGCTCCTCAATCAGGTAGAGTTGAAAGCGAAGAATCCGAAGATCGATGCGCAGGTCGGCAAACCGCTCCGCACACCGCTCGAAGTGATCGTTACAAATACGGCAACAACACAGCCGGTACCGAATTTTCCGGTGAAGTATGCGTTCATTCGCGGGAGCGGGGACATCGTCCCTAATTCAAAATCGGATAAAAGCGGTATTGCAGCGACGCAGATCGCAAAAGTTATTGGTACAGAAAAATTACAATTGGTAAAAGCAGAAGCAAATGTTGCCGGAATGATGGGAGAAAATGCATCACCCTTGCTCGTAATGCTTGCAAAGAGTTTCACCGGTCCCGATGCGCGTTTTACAATGAACGTCGTATCGTTGACGATCATGTTCGAAACCGAAGAGATGCTTCTTGGCAATAAACTCAAACTTCCGCGCATCGAGCCGCTGCTGAAGAATTCTCTGTCATCAAGCGGGTTCACATTCGTCGACGATCCTGCGAAAGCGAACATGGTCGTCTCCATAAAATCGAATGGAAGGGACGGGGGAGAGTATCAGGGCTTGTATTCCGTGTATGTGGATGCGAATATTTCCGTACTGGATTTGAATTCTGGCGAAGAGGTGTACAAAACATCGTTCAATAATGTGAAAGGTGTCAGCATCAACTACGACAAAGCGGGAATGAAAGCGTACGATGAGATCGCAGTATCGCTGCAGAAGAAGGTCATCCCCAAAATTCTTGAGTCGTTGAAAAAATAACGTCTTCAGCAAAATGAGATTTTATATCTTTTGAATTGTGCTTTGACGCGTGCCGCCGTATAATATTCATCCTGAGCAAGCAAGTGTTTTTGACGAGCACCTGCCTGCCGGCAGGCAGGCGTCGAAGGATGGACCAAGATGCGGCGGCACTTGCTCAGCATGACGATATTAATTAATTAAGTGAATATTTTTTGTGTGGCGAAAACATGGATTATACGCTCCTTGGTCTGGCAATAGCCCCCGGCGTAGCAATTGCGCTCTACGTCTACCTGCGGGACAAGTACGAAAAAGAGCCGCTTGCATTATTGCTGAAATCGTTCTTTGCGGGATTTTTCATTATCGTGCCCGCTGCATTGATCGAGATGTGGTTCAAGCAGACATTTGTATTGAGCGGGTCGATTGCTTCAATTGCACTCAATAATTTCATTTTTATCGGTTTGACCGAAGAGTTGTGTAAATTCATCTGTCTGTATCTGGTTGCATACCCGAAACCGGATTTTAACGAACCGTTTGACGGGATCACGTACGCCGTTATGGTGTCGATGGGATTTGCCACATCGGAGAATATCCTCTATGTCATGGACGGCGGCTTGCATGTTGCAGTGATGCGAATTTTCACGGCGGTTCCGGCACATGCGTCATTTTCTATTTTGATGGGATATTTCGTCGGGTTGGCAAAGTTCAAGAAGCATGACCGTATTTATTTATTGTTGGGATTGGTCGCTGCGACACTGTTCCACGGCGCGTATGATTTTTTCCTTTCTATCAACAATATAGAATTGATCGCTTTTGGTGCTTTAATATCACTTGTAGTCGGTATACGATTATCGTTCAAAGCAATGAGAATACTCAACGAAAATTCTCCTTTCAAGTATTCAAAGTTGCTTCGCAAATAGCCGGGAGAGTAAAAGAAGCAGGCGTGAGATATGTCAATTCAGCAGTAAAGTGTCTTGAAAGAATCTTTCTTTTCATCATGAAACTATCTATATTCGCACTACCTTATTCACAGATAAAATTCACGTAACCCCCATAGTCATAACAATACAGGAGGATGTATGCGCACTTATTCTTCACTACTCGTTGCAGCGTTCTTTGCTCTTTTGTTGATCGGATGCGGCGGAAGCCAACCGCTCCCACAGACCGATACAGGCGATGTGCCGGAATGGTATTCCAATGTTCCGGGTGATCCGAATTACCTCTATGCTGTAAACACCTCTACATCGAAAGACATGCAGCTTGCTGTTGACAAAGCGTTGCAGGCAGCACGTACCGAGGTCGGACGCCAGGTGGAAGTAAAGATCAATGCTCTTCAAAAACGATTCCAGGAAGAGACCGGTATCGGCGATGATGCTCAGTTGTTGGACCAATTTACCGCAGCATCAAAGACTGTCGTCTCCACAAGTTTAAGCGGTTCAAAAGAGAAGCAGAAAAAGATCGTGAAAGACGGAAACAACTGGCGCGCGTATGTGTTGATCGAGTATCCTCTCGGCGCAGCACAGGAAGCATTGCGCGAACAGATCAAAAAGAACGAACAGTTGTACACACGGTTCCGCGCATCGCAGACCTACAAAGAACTTGACGACGAAGTTCAAAAATACGAAGATTACAAAAAAGGACAATCGGGAACCCCGACTCCGCAATAGTATATTCCCAAGAAACAACAAGCCGCCGTGATTTCCCGGCGGCTTTTCTTTTTATGAAAAGTACATTTCTCTTTCTCATCTTGCTGGGCACCCAAAAAATCTGTGCACAAGACTATCCTCGCTGGTTCCTTTTTCCGCGTGATGTCCGGTGTGTAAATACAGTCACAATGATCACCCAGCCGCCGACATACTATCGGGATTCTGCTATATCGCAAGGATTTCGATTCGGATGCGATCTCCTTGCGCGCTATACAATGATGCAGATTTCCGGAGGGCAAACTTTTTGGGCGACTGAAGCGGGAGTCCACTCCATGGGGGCGAAATACGAACAAACTTATGACACGGCATTGACCGAGTTCTATCAATCTACTTTGAAGGTGCTTGACTCTTACATTGATAAGCAAAAGACCCTTGTGTTGATCGGCGACTCGAATTGTATTGTTCACGATGATGTTCGAAAAAGAATTCGCCTGGATGGTATCAAACAGCCGTCATGGGTGGAAGAGCTGCCGGGAGATAATCACTATTTTTATGCTGTTGGATTTTCCGAAGAGTTTTATTATGAGATAAGCTCCTGGCAGATCGCGGAAAAGAACGCATATATGTCCCTTGCCCGTTCGCTTCAGGTAAAAATGCAATCGATGCAGAAAAGAGATGCTGTCGAAGCGCAGGATATACGGAACGAAGAGATGAACGTGACACTCACCAACATTGAAATTCTGGAACGCTGGAAGGATCGAAAGAAAAAAGCATTTTATATACTCGCTCGAATGAAGAAATAAGACTCCCGCAGTCCGCAATCCCGCATTTTTCCAAAATTCATCTTGCCTGACGGCACTAAAATTTTGTATATTTATAGCGTTCTGTAAGAACGGGGTCGTATCTTCCGCCAAGAGATCAAGCATGGCGGACAAGCAGTCCCGCCAAACTGCGGCGGGATTTCGTCCCGGTAAGAAACATCGGGACTCAATTTGGTGCTTGGATTTTGTTCTTAATTTTTTCTGGTTTTTGGAATTTATTTCCGGGGTCGTAGCTCAGTTTGGTTAGAGCGCTTGCCTGTCACGCAAGAAGTCGAGGGTTCGAGTCCCTTCGGCCCCGCTGGTAGTGAGATGTAGATCAGTTTCGTCAATTCGCAGTGCAACTTTAGTCATCCTTAACTTTACTCAATCAGTAAGAAAAACATTCTATTGATGAAGATCGTTATTTCTTCCGCCGTTAGCATTTCGTCCATTCAATCGTTGTATATTCCATTTTCCCTAGTTTGCAGGTGTTGTCGATGAATAAGTCTTTTCTTGATTATTTCCTCAAGATCCGCGTACCCATCATCCTCTTTGTGGCACTCGCTTCATTAACATTTACATATTACATCTCCCGCGCAGAACGCGATGGCGTCGGGTATCAACCCGAACAGCCAATCCCGTACTCACACAAATTACATGCGGGAACGATGGGAATCGATTGCCAGTACTGCCACACCGGCGCTTCAAAATCGCGGCATGCGATGGTTCCTCCGGTCAACACGTGCATGAACTGTCATACCGTTGCGCGAAAGAACAGACCGGAAATCATCCGCTTGACGCAATATTACAATGAAGGGAAGTTGATGCCGTGGAAACGGATACACAAAGTGCCTGACTATGCGTACTTCAACCACAGCGTGCATGTGAATAAGGGAATCGAATGCCAGACATGCCACGGCAATATCCAGGAGATGGATGTGGTGAAGCAGGCGAACTCATGGACAATGAACAATTGTATTTCGTGCCACAGAACAGCACCGGTAAAATTAGCGAATATTCCGGGGATCAAAAAAGGTCCGGAAAACTGTTTTGCGTGTCATCGGTAAGAAGTATAGATTTTCCAAATCTTAAAGATTTGGAAAATCTTTTATTATGAGGGAAAAGAAATGAAATCGAGTATTGTCAATTCAGAGCGCCGAAAATTTATCACAAAGATCGGAATTGGATCTGTAGTCTCGACCTTTATGGTCGAGGGATTCGGTGCATTCAAGTTGTTCACCGGGTCAAAACAGACGAAGAAGAATTCAGAACAATCAGTTTCTATCACCATCAATCCGATGGCGGTGAAACGTACAAAATAATTGTGTGAAGTGACCGTCACCTTGGAGGTGACGGTCACTTTTATGCGAAACAAAAAACGAAATCAATGGCTAACGAACCGAACGAATCAAAATACTGGAAAAACCTCCGCGAATATCACAACGATCCTTCCGTTGGTGACGACAAGGCACGTGAGTTTGCAAAAGGTGTTACGGAAGATTTCGATGTTGATACTCTCTCGCCGATGTCGCGCAAACAATTCCTCGGTGCATTGGCAGCGTCAGCTGCATTCGCTGCAGCAGGATGTTCTGATTACCGTGACAAAGGGGAGATTGTACCCTATAATAGAAAGCCGGAAGAGATCACCCTCGGTAAACCGAATTTTTATGCATCCACATGTACCGGCTGTGCAGAAGCGTGCGGGATATTAATCAAAACCCGTGAAGGAAGACCGATCAAGATCGATGGTAATCCCGATCATCCCGTAAATCAAGGAAAGATCTGTGCAAAGGGACAGGCGAGCATTCTCAACCTGTATGATCCGGAGCGGTTGAAAGAGCCGATGCTCGTCAATTCGGGAATCCTTTCGAAGAGTTCGTGGAAAGAGGTCAATACAAAGATCATCGCTGCATTGACCGCCGCAGTCAATCAGAAAAAAGAGATCGCACTCGTTACGCACACCGTAACATCTCCCTCGGCAAAAAGACTTCTCACTGAATTTGTTGCAAAATATCCCACAGCAAAGATCTATTCCTACGAATTGTTCAACGACCTGAACAGAAGGTCGGCATGGACGAAATCGAATGGGGGATCGTTCCCGCTGATCCAGTGGGACAAAGCAAAAGTGATCCTTGCGATCGAATCGGATTTTCTTGGCTACGATGGCAATATGCCGGAGCAGACCCGCATGTTCGTTTCGAAGCGGGATGTGATGAAAGGAAAGAATTTTCATGCCAGCCAGTCTTTTGGCTGGAATCGGCTGTATTCTGCCGACGCCACAATGCATTCCACCGCAATGAATGCCGATTATCGCCTGCGTATCCGCCCCGATCAGCAATTGGAATTTGTGCTTTCACTTATCAATGAATTCAAACCGACGGCCCAATTGTCGAAATATTCACTTTCAGCATTCGCAAAGAAGAACGGGCTCGATGAAGCGGTCGTAAAACAACTTGCGAGCGATCTTAGCGCGAACAAAGGTGCCGCAATCGTACACGCAGGTTCAACAATGCCGGAATCGGTGCACATCGCTGTCAACATGTTGAATGAACTCCTCGGAAATTCTGCTCTTTATAGAAAGGATCAATCGTCCGTTGAGCATCTTGAACTTGCAAAGAAGGAAGCGTGGGAATCACTTGTTGCAAATATGAATGCCGGAAAAGTCGGTGTTGTTGTTCATTTCGATACGAATCCGGTCTATCATCTTGCCTCTGATCTCGGCTACACAGAGGGATTGAAGAAAGTTGAAACAATTGTTACGCTTGCTGAATTGACGAATGAATCTGCCGGTGTGAGCGGATTCGTTCTGCCGATCAATCATCCGTTCGAATCATGGGGAGACCACAAAACGCGCACAGGGTTGATGAGTTTGCAGCAGCCGGTCATCTCGCCGCTGTATGATACTCATCAGAAGGAAGCGATCTTATTGTCCTGGACGAACGGCAATGCGAACGAGAACAAAGATGCTCTTTATCATGCATATATCATGAACCGCTGGGAGAAGGAAGTATATCCGGCGCTGAAATTGAAAGTCGATTTCAAATCGTTCTGGTATTCCGCACTGCATGACGGTGTCATCACATATTCCGAACCAGCACAAAGCATTGCAGGATTTAGGAATGATGCAGTGAAAGCAATCGGTCTCCCTGCAGTGTCAAACGATTTCGTTCTCTATCTCCATGATAATTATTTTGTCGGCGATGGAAGATTCTCGAACAACGGCTGGCTGCAGGAGATGCCGCACCCCGCATCGAAGATCGCGTGGGACAATTACGTGGCCATCTCGGTCGCGACGGCGAAAGAGCTCGGCGCTGAAGAAGGGACGATGGTCGAGGTTGCAGTCGGCGGTCGCTCGATGAAATTGCCGGTGCATGTACAGCCCGGTCTTGCAGATAAATTTGTTGCCGTGATGCTGGGATACGGAAGAAGCGTGAGTGGTTCGGTTGGGACCGGTGTCGGCTTCAATGCCAATCAATTGATGTCGAAATCATCTAAACTTTCTCAATGGTTGTATTCTGATGTGAAAGTTTCGACAACCTCCGAAAAATATCTCCTTGCATCCACACAGGAACACCATTCGCTTGATGATACTTTCCTGAAAGATATCCAGAAGAAACGGGATATCGTCCAGGAAGGGACATTGATCCAATATATCGACGACCCGAAGTTCATCGAAAAAGAGCATCACGAAAACACCATCGTCCCTCGCGTCAAATACGACGGTGTGAAGTGGGCAATGGCAATCGATCTGAACAAATGTACGGGATGCGGCGTCTGCACACTTTCATGCAATGTTGAAAATAACATTCCGGTTGTCGGTAAAGAGCAAGTGATGAAGGGACGTGAGATGACATGGATCCGCATTGACCGCTATTTTTCCGGTTCATCCGACGCCCCCAGCGTTGCCAACCAGCCGATGATGTGCCAGCATTGCGATAACGCGCCGTGCGAGAACGTCTGCCCGGTCGTTGCGACAACGCACAGTCCGGACGGATTGAACCAGATGGCGTACAACCGTTGTGTCGGGACGAAGTATTGCTCCAACAACTGCCCGTACAAAGTGCGCCGGTTCAACTTCCTCGACTTCCGTAACGAGTTCAACAGCGAGTATCAGTATCAGCAGCCGCTGAACATGATGCATAATCCTGAAGTGACTGTCCGCTCGCGCGGTGTGATGGAGAAATGCACATTCTGCGTGCAGCGCATCATGGAGACGCGCCAGCATGCAATTGAAGATGGAGTTGAGTTTACGGGTGCCGGTGTAACGACCGCATGTCAGGAAGCATGTCCCGCGGAAGCGATCGTCTTCGGAAATGTGAACGACAAGAATTCAACGATCTATAAATACCGTCATCATGAGGTCGGCTACCGCGTGCTGGAAGAGATCAACGTCGGACCGAACGTGACGTATATTGCGAAGTTGAGAAACACGGTAGAAGTTTAAGTTACAGATGCTTGATGCGCGTTTCTGGATACTGGATAAAAAAGCATAACGAATAAAATTTCAGTATCAAGTATCCAGCATCCAATATCAATTTGTTATTACTCACGGAGAAATTTTCGTGTCTGCAACAGTCATAGATTATTCAAAAGAAATTCCTGTCGTCGAAGGGATCCCGACCGCTGCGTCGCTTGATGCTGCGATCTCGAAACCGATCGACGAATTCCCCCAACGCAATTGGTTCATCGGTCTTGCCATCACCGGCACAATGCTGATGATCGGCGCGGTCAGTCTCGGCTGGACATTGTGGGAAGGGGTCGGCGTGTGGGGTATCAACCAGCCCGTTGCGTGGGGATTCGACGTCGTCAACTTCGTCTTCTGGGTCGGTATCGGTCACGCGGGAACATTGATCTCCGCAATTTTATTTTTGCTCCGTCAGAAATGGCGCACGGGCATTGCACGATTCGCTGAAGCGATGACATTGTTTGCAGTTCTTTGCGCGGTGCAGTTCGTGTTGTTCCATACCGGCCGTCCGTGGATCGCCGCGGTCTGGCTGCTGCCGTATCCGAACCAGCACGGCGTGTGGGTCAACTTCACCTCGCCGCTTATGTGGGACGTCTTTGCAGTCTCCACATACTTTACTGTCTCAGCAGTCTTCTGGTATGTCGGTTTGATCCCCGACTTTGCAACACTCCGGGACCGCGCAACAACGACGATCAAGAAAACGATCTATTCCGTGTTGAGTTTAGGTTGGAGATTCTCCAACCGTCACTGGCAGCATTACGAAAGAGCGTATCTGATCATGGCAGGATTTGCAACGCCGCTTGTCCTTTCGGTGCATACGATCGTGTCATTCGATTTCGCAGTGTCTGTCATTCCCGGTTGGCACACGACGATCTTCCCGCCGTACTTCGTTGCTGGCGCTATCTTCTCCGGCTTTGCAATGGTGCAGAATGTTCTCATCATCACCAGGAAAGCGTTCCACTTTGAACATCTGATCACGATTGACACAATTGAGAAGATGAACAAGATCATGCTGGTGACCGGCATGATGGTCGGCTACGCATACTCGATGGAATTCTTCACAGCATGGTACTCGGGAAATCAAACCGAATTGTTCGTTTTCGTCAACCGCGCATTCGGTCCGTACTGGTGGGCATACTGGATCATGTTCACGTGCAACGTCTTCTCGCCGCAGTTGTTCTGGTTCAAAAAAGTTCGAACGTCGCTGCTCGCGTCGTTCATCCTTTCTATCTTCGTCAATATCGGCATGTGGTTTGAGCGGTTCGTCATCGTAGTGACGTCGCTGCACAGAGATTTTCTCCCGTCAAGTTGGGGGATGTTCATCCCGACCGTGTGGGACTTCGGTCTGTTCTTTACCTGCGTGTTACTGTTCATAAAATTCTTGCCTGCAATCGCTATGTCAGAAATTAAAGCGGTCGTGCCGGGCGCTCAACCGACGACACATCATGGAAACGGAGCGCACCATGGCTAACAATCTATACGCGATAACTGCGATCTATAAAACTCCAAAATCGGCGGAAAACCATACTGGTCGTGGCCCGCGTTCGTTCCCGTTACATACGAGATCGCCGTGCTGCTTGCCGTGCTGCTGACCGTAGGTGCGCTGATCACGGCATTCCTTAAATTCCCGAACAACAGTCATCCGCTGCACGACACGCCGTACATGAAAAGTGTCTCTGCCGATAAATTCGGCATTACGATTCAGGCGGAAGATCCAATGTTCAACGAGAAGGAAGCAAAAGACCTTCTCAAAAGACTCGGCGGGGAAGTCGATGCGGTGTACTATTCAGAAGAGTTCCTGAATTTCAAACCGCAGATGTTCGAACCGAAATTTATTTTGCTCCTTGCGGGCATTGCAGTCGCTTCAGCCGGCGGCGGATATTTTACCTGGAATAAATTGATGTACCTTCCGCCGTTCGATTGGATGATGCAGCAGCCGAGAGTGAACGCGCAGATGAAGAGTGATTTTTACGAAGACGGTTTCGGCATGCGTATGCCGGTGGAAGGAACGGTCGCACGCGGATTCATCCCTTATCCCTACAAGACATCGGACAGGGCGGATTCAGTCGGGAAATATTTGGTCAATCCGTTGCTGCCGACAAAGCAGGTGCTGGAGCTCGGGAAAAAGAAATTTTTCACGTTCTGCACTCCGTGCCACGGAAATTTCGGCAACGGCGACAGCCGCCTTGCGGGACAATTCCCGAATCCGCCGACGCTGCACTCGGACAAAGTCCGCCAGTGGCCCGACGGAGCGATCTTTCACGTTGTCACCACCGGACAGAACGTGATGCCGTCATATCAGTACCAAATTACCCGCGAGGAACGTTGGGCAGTTGTTCACTATGTCCGCACATTGCAGCGTGCGCTCAACGCAAAGGAGTCTGATCTACAGTAGCCTCGACCTTTAGGTCGAGCGAATTGCAACACAAAGGGATCAAGAAAACAATGGACACTATAGAATCAGTCATCGTCGCAAAAAAAGAATTACCGACGAACTTTGTCAAAACGGGTTGGGGTCTCACTGTTGCCGGTTTGATTCTTGTCGGCGTTTCATACGCCACGGATGTGCACCGTGCAGCGTTCAATAACGTTATCGGATTTGCGTTCCTGACAAGCGTTGCGGTCGGTGCGTTGTTCTTTGTCGCCCTGGAATACATAGCCGGAGCTGTGTGGAGCACGCCGTTCCGTCGGGTGACAGAATTTCTTGCGGCGCTTCTCCCGGTCACGATCCTTCTTGCAGTCCCGTTGTTCATGAACATGCATGATCTGTTTCACTGGACGCACGCGGATGTTGTTGCAGCGGATGAAATTCTGAAACACAAAGAACCGTACTTAAATACGCAGTTCTTCATGATCCGTTTTGCAGTCGTGCTCGGTGCGTGGATCTTGTTCTATTATTTGTTCAGCCGGAATTCGCTCAAGCAGGATGCCGACAAGGATCAAAAGCATACACGGACGAATATCAAATTGGCGGCGGTGTTCATTCCGTTTTTTGCGATCTCGTGTGATCACGTATCTTGTCGTTTCTCTGAGTGAGAAAGGATATTTCTTCAAAGGGATCAACGAGGATCACTATTACAGTTTCGGTGCACTGCTGTTCGGATTGTTGTCGTTCTGGGCATACATTGCATTCAGCCAGTTCATGCTGATCTGGTACGCGAACCTGCCGGAAGAGAATTTCTGGTTCATCGCGCGGTGGAAGAACGGGTGGGAATATGTTTCTATTGCAATGGTGCTGCTCCATTTCTGGATTCCTTATTTCATGCTTGTGTCGCGTCCTTCGAAGATGAACAAAGCAAACCTGAAACGCTCATCGCTCTTGCTGATCTTTGTCCATTTTCTCGACCTCTACTGGCTCGTGATGCCGACGTACAACGAATCGCCGGTCTTCAGTTACACGGAACTCGCATTCCCGTTACTGACGATCGGACTGATCATCGTAGTGTTTGCGATGCAGGCAAAGAAGCACAATATGGTTCCCATCGGCGATCCGAAGCTGCAGCGCGGCATCGATTTTCATTTATAGAAATGGCAATCAAGTGACCGTCACCTTAAAGGTGACGGTCACTTTCAATAAACAATTTAATTTTCTATGCACATCAAAGACGAAATTGATTTCAAAGAATTGCTGAAGAATCCGATTCGGTTATTTGGATTATCGTACATCTATTTTCTGCTGGCGGGCGGATTTCTCGGCACGTATTATATTTGGAACATGAACGATGTCAGTAAGAATGCTATTACTCCGGTGGTATTGAAAGACTCGGCGCAGTTCGTCCTCGATGTGCCGATGCAGCGCGGCGCATTGATCGCGCCGGTGAATGTCGCGATTGCGGGAAGATCATCCAAAGCGCTGATAGACAAAGGGGCGAATCTCTACAAAGCAAATTGTGCCTCGTGCCACGGCGATAACGGGATGGGAGACGGATTGAGTGCGGCGGCGTTGACGGTGAAGCCGAGAAATTTTCATTCCGCGGAAGGGTGGAAGAACGGAAGGAAAGTTTCGAACATCTACAAGACTTTGCAGGATGGAATTTTATTGAGCGGCATGCCGGCATTCAATTACACTCCGGCTGAAGACCGTTTTGCGATTATCCATTTTATCAGAACCTTTGCAACGGATTTTCCTGTCGATAGCTTATCCGAGCTGCTTGATCTGGAGAGAGTGTACAATCTGTCGAAAGGGACGCAGTTGCCGGCACAGATTCCCGTGAAGATGGCTTTGCAAAAAGTGACGCAGGAGAATGATGCTGAAATCAATGCAGTCGATCAATTCTGCGAAAGCATGGATGAAGCAATAAAGAATGATGCCGGAGCGAAGATCGCGATGAAGGTGAGCCGGAATGAAAACAAAATCGCTACGGCAGCGCTTGCCGCACAGGGAAGAAGTCTTGATGATTTTGTCCGAATCATTTCGTCCGACCCTGTGACGATCGGCTTCAAACCGGAAGTTGTGCGATTGAGCAGTGAAGAGTGGAATGCGTTGTATTCGTATTTGTCGAAAGTGAACAGGAAAAGTTAAGAGAGTATTGCCATTTCGAGCGAAGCGAGAAATCTGGATTCTTCGCTGCGTTCAGAATGACGGAGGAGAAAAATTATTATGAAAAAAATCGTGCTATTGATGATGGTCTGCTTCGGAGTGTTGATTGCGAAAGATTCGACACAGAAGATCGAGATCGGTATCGATGAGAAGATCGGTCAGACACTCCCGATGAATCTCGAGTTCTTTGACGAAAAGGGATATCAGGTTACACTGAAAGATATCGTCAAGAAACCGTTCATTCTCAATTTTGTGTACTATCGATGCCCGGGCATTTGCAGCCCGATCCTGACAGAACTTACGACGATCGTGAATTTTCATGAAATGGAGATCGGCAAGGATTACCAGATCATTACCATCAGTTTTGATGAACGCGAAAAGCCGGAACTTGCAGCGTCAAAAAAAGAAAATTACATGGGGCTTCTCAACAAGAAGATTCCCGACGAGTCATGGAAATTCCTGACCGGCGACAGCGCAACGATCCACACGCTGACCGATGCGGCGGGGTTCATGTTCAAAAGAGAAGGAAATGATTTTCTCCATGCAGGAACAATTATCGCCGTCAGTCCCGAAGGAAAGATTGCCCGTTACCTCTATGGAACGAAATACCTTCCGTTCGATGTAAAGATGGCAATGACCGAAGCATCCGAAGGAAGAACGGGACCGACAATAGCGAAGTTGTTGAGTTACTGTTACAGTTACAATCCTGATGGACAGCGGTATGTCTTCGATGTAACCAGGGTTTCAGGCGCTGTTATTTTATTTTTTGCAGTTGTGTTCGTGGTCTATATTTCTGTGAAACCGAAGAAAATTCAAAAATAAGGTTTTTAACCACGAAACCACCAAAACACAAAGAATAATTTTTTTTTGTGACTTTGTGACTTAGTGTGAGAGGATTTTAATCTATAGAGGTGAATTAGTATGGCACATGTTGCAATGCCAGTTGATAAAATAGAACCAAGTTATCTTGAAGTAACGACCAACACGCATAAAGGATTGTTGGGATGGATATTGAGCGTCGATCATAAACGTATCGGACTGCTCTATCTGTACACGATGCTTGCATTCTTCTTTGTCGCTGTGGGATTCGGATTCATGATCCGTTTGGAATTGATCTCTCCCGGCAAAACGTTCATCGATGCGCAGACGTACAACCAGTTCTTCACTCTGCACGGCATTATCATGATCTTCCTGTTCATCATTCCGGGGCTTCCCGCGGTGTTCGGCAATTTCTTCCTGCCGATCATGATCGGTGCGAAGGATGTTATCTTTCCACGGGTGAATTTACTTTCGTGGTACCTGTTCATCACCGGAGGGCTGGTTGCTGTTGCAGGATGGCTGCTTCCGGGAGGTTCTGCGGATACGGGATGGATGTTCTATGTTCCGTATTCTGTTCGCACGACAACGAATGTGCTTCCGGCGTTGACCGCAGCATTTCTTCTCGGCTTTTCGTCGATACTGACCGGAATTAATTTCATTACGACGATCCACCGGATGCGCGCGCCGGGAATGTCGTGGTTCAGGTTGCCGCTATTTATCTGGTCGTTGTATGCGACTGCGTGGGTACAGGTACTTGCAACGCCGATCATCGGTATCACACTCGCGCTCGTCATCATTGAACGGACACTCGGCGTCGGAATTTTTGATCCTGTTCTCGGCGGCGATCCCGTGCTGTATCAGCATTTGTTCTGGATCTATTCGCATCCTGCCGTTTACATTATGATCCTACCGGCGATGGGAATTGTTTCGGAGATCATTCCCGTTTTTGCGCGGCGGACAATTTTTGGATATAAGTTCATTGCATTCTCCAGTATCGCGATCGCATTCTTCGGCTCGCTCGTGTGGGCACACCACATGTTCACGGCAGGAATGAGCGACACGGCGATGTTCGTCTTTTCATTCATCACATTCATTGTTTCCATCCCCAGTGCCATTAAAGTGTTCAACTGGGTTTCCACATTGTACAAAGGATCGATCCAGGCAGATCCGCCGCTGCTGTATGTCCTTTCATTCATTTTCCAATTTTCAATCGGTGGTTTCACCGGTCTGATGCTCGGTGCGCTGTCGGTGAATATCCATTTACAGGATACGTCGTTCGTCGTTGCGCATTTTCACTATGTGATGTTCGGCGGGACGGGTTTCGGAATTTTTGCGGCGATGCATTACTGGTTCCCGAAAATGTTCGGGAGAATGTACAATATGAAGGTTGCTACATGGGCGTGGGCGATCGTAACGTTCGGATACAATCTTTTGTACTTCCCGATGTTCATCATGGGTTATCTTGGAATGCCTCGCCGATACTACGATTATCTCCCTGAGTTTCAACCGTATCATTTTGCATCAACCATCGGTTCATGGATCCTCATCCTCGGACTCATCATCATGTTCACGAATCTTTTTGTCGGGATGAGACGGGGCGCAAAGACTCCGAAGAATCCGTGGGGCGGAGAAACGCTGGAGTGGACGACGCAAACGCCGCCGATCGTAGAAAATTTTCACGAGGTGCCGACCGTGACAACAGGTCCGTATGATTACTCTGAATATGAAGTCGCTAAAAAGGAGGGAACGTAAGTGAGTTCTTCTGCACCCACTGCAGTTCATCACGTTCACAGGGATGATTACGGTTCCCGTATGGGAATGTGGCTCTTCCTCTTCACCGAATTGGTTCTCTTCGGCGGATTATTCATCGTGTACTCGGTGTATCGATTCACGCATCAACAGGAATTTCACATCGCTGCACAGGAATTGAACACGACCATCGGGTTGATCAACACCATCATCCTGCTGACAAGCAGCATGACCGCGGCAATGTCGATCACTGCAATGCAAAAAGGGAATGTCCGCTTTGCCAAAGGGCTTGTGTGGGTCACGATCATGTTCGCGTTTGCATTCATGGTAAACAAGTATTTCGAATGGAGCGCAAAGATCCATCACGGCATTTACCCCGGCTCAAAAGAACTGCTGAACAAGCCGGAAGGAGAAATTCTTTATTTTGGTCTGTATTATGTTATGACAGGACTCCACGCGCTGCACGTTATCGTCGGTGTTGTGTTCTTCCTGTTCATTTTGCGCCATATCGGTCAGGGAAAAGTGCATCAAACACAATATGTTCGTCTGGAGAATGCGGCATTGTACTGGCACTTGGTCGATTTGATCTGGATCTTCCTGTTCCCGTTGTTCTATTTGATACATTAAAAGATTTGTGGCGGGTCGGCGTTAACGCGACTTGCAAGAATAAAATTTTTAGAGGTTCACAATGAGCGATCATCATCACCAAGAAGCACACGTTATAGAGTACGGAAAATATATTTTCATCTGGCTCGCGCTGCTTGCGTTTACCGGTATTACCGTAACGGCAGCTGGTATCGGACTTGGGAATTGGACCGTCGTCGTCGCATTACTGATTGCATCGACAAAATCGTGGTTTGTCTTGAATTACTTTATGCATTTGAAGTACGAAGATCGGGTGTTCAAGTTATTCATCGCGGTCGCATTTATCACGTTCGCAATTTTCATCACATTTACATTTTGGGATTATTCTTTCACGAGGTAGATCAAATGGAGTCCACATTTGAGGTGGGCTCCATTTCATAACGAGGTAATTTGAATGTTCACGTCGTCGTCTAATTTTACAAATGATGTTGATGCGCTGTTTGTGTACATCACAGCACTGTCCCTGATCGTTCTTATCGGTATCACGGTCGCGATGATCTATTTTGTTATCCGGTACAGCAGAAAGCGGAATCCCGTACCGAAGAACATCGAAGGGAATCTGACGCTGGAAATACTCTGGACAGGAATTCCACTGCTGCTCTTCATCAGCATGTTCTATTTCGGCTGGGTCGGCTACAAAGATATGCGTGCGATCCCGGACGATGCGCTGCAAATAAAAGTGACGGCGCGGATGTGGCAGTGGAGTTTCGAGTATCCCAACGGATTAAAGACCGATACGCTCTATGTGCCGGTCAGCAAACCGGTGCGCGTTGATCTGCATTCGATGGATGTGAATCATGCATTTTTCATTCCGGCATTCCGCGTAAAGAAGGATGTGTACCCCAACAAAAAGAACGATGCTTGGTTTCAATCGGAAAAAGTTGGGCGCTACGACATTGCGTGCGCGGAGTACTGCGGATTGAACCATTCGTACATGTATTCAGCTGTGCATATTATGGAACAGAAAGCGTTCGACCAATGGTTTGCCGATGCATCAAAGAAAGCGAACCTTGAACCGAAACTTGTCGCTCAGACGAAATAAAACAATCCGATTGCTTCAAGCGATCGGATTGCTGTAAAAAGAAAATTACTCAAATCAAATTGTGACACGACAATGGATTTTCTGAAACAACTTGCGTTACCTCAATCGGCTGCACAGATCGAAGTGCTTCACTTTGTGATGAACTTCGTGCAGATCCTCTTTCTTCCGTTTGTGAGTTATCTCTTCGGAGCACTCACGCTTTCTCTGTATTACGGACGAAAGGGAAGGAAGCGGAACGACATCAATGCGCTCCACTTTGCGAAGGATGTCATCGACCATGTATTGCCGAACAAGAGCATACTCTTTCTGTTCGGCGTCGTTCCGTACATCACGCTTGTTTTTGCCTACGCACAATTGCTGCAGGGGAGCGAATCGATCAGCGTCAGCATTTTAACGTGGGGTGCGGTGTTCTTTATGGCAGGTTCTGCATTTGCGTCGTCGTACAATTCAGCATTCAAATTGAGTTCCGTCCTTGAGACGATCAAGCAGGGGAACGAAGAGATCTCCGTGTTCCGCACCGAACTATCCGAACAGAAGCGGACATCGGGAAAATATTCGTTGTTATTTCTTTTTGTCGGTATCTTTTTTCTTTTCGCCGGCACCACATTGGCATCCGAGCCGACGCAGTGGAGTTCGGTCACCACTGTCGTTGAATTGATCTTTTCAGCGGGAGTGATCGTAAAGTTTCTCCAATTCGTTGCGCTCTCATTGACCATCGCTACGGTCGGTACGCTCTTCTTCACATTCAGTTGGGAAGGGGGGAAAAAGAACATCGCAGCCGAGTACGCGGCATTCGTCAAATCGGCGACTCTTCCGACAGCTCTCATTTCAATTCTTATTCAACCGCTTTTTGTCGTTCTTTCGGTGATCGTTGCGCCGGTCGCCGGATTGTCAGGCGCCGTGTTCGTCGCTTCCGTGGTCGGAATTTTTTTTCTTTTCCTGACCAGCCATTATGTGTATGCAATGATGAAGAGTTTTGAATCGAAATTTGCCGCCCTCGCGTTTTACGTGCTCATCATTTCAATAGTCTCGGTCGTTATTGCGGATACGAATTCATTTGCGGGTGCGACAAAGAAGCATTCGTCATTCCTTGCATATCAATACGACAAGCACCATGAAGAATTGCTCGCTGCAATGGGGATCAGTCTCAAAGTGATCTCTGGTGAAGAGATCTTCTCGGCAAAATGTTCTGCGTGTCATGAATTTGGAATAAAGAAAGTCGGTCCTGCGTATAAGGATGTGCTGCCGAAGTACGAAAACGACAGAGCGAAATTATTGTCATTTGTCTTGAATCCTCAAAAAATGGATCCCGCATTCCCGCCGATGCCCAACCAGGGGTTGAAACCTGCAGAAGCAGATTCAATTGCAGCGTATATTATGCGGATGTATAAAGCGCCAAAGTGATTTATTAAGCGTAAAATCTTAATTGAAATAATAAATCATTCCAATATTTCCGCTAACAGATGTTGTCGTTGTAGAAGGATTTGATAATACCGCTGATGGAATTTTGCCGGTCGAATAGAGGATACCTGCCTCCCCAAAAACGCTTACCACCTCAAACAATACTAACTCGTTTCCAGCAAAAATCGACACGCCGTATAGATCTGCTTTTGCAGTTTTTGAAGTGTACTCAAAACTTGGTACTTGTAATACCGGTTCGTCTTGCTGTTGGTTGTTATAGGAGAAATTAATGCCGACGTAGAGTCGTGTCGTAGTGTTCTCGCTTAGTATCCGTGCAGCGAGATAGGCTGCGATACCCAAGGTTATTTCATGTTCCGTTCTTTTCATTTCAAGCGACTGTGTGCCTTGTGAAGTTGAAATATCTCTTTCTATTGAATTGCTGAGGAACGAATAGGAAAAACGAATATCAAACGACTGCGGAAAGAATAATCGCACACCGATAGTGGGAGAAGAACTGACCGTGGTGCTTAAACCAATTTTTGGATTGATCTCTTGTGCAACCATTGAGAGAAACACAGCAGGAAAACAAAGAATTGAAAGAAAAGTTCTTCTCATATTATTCTCCTATACTATTTTAGATTGATTTAGATTGACATTAATGACTTGAGTGGGTGCAAACTAAAAAACGATAAATTGAATGTCAATAACAGATTTTTTCTGAACCAAAAACTTAGTATAATGCCTCAGTCAACACTGAGGCATTTTTATTTTGAAACGGAGAATACCATGAGATACTACATAATGTTTTTGTTGTTGTTCGTCCTTGCATTGAACGCCGCCGATAAAAAGAAATTCGGCAAAGAACTTACATTGAAAGAAAAAACGAAGATTTCCGACATACTTGCTGCGCCGGAAAAATTTGACGGTACACTCGTCCAGGTGGAAGGAGCAATCGTTGCTGTGTGCGAGCATCGTGGCTGCTGGATCAAGATTTCAAGCGATAGGGAATTTGAATCGATCCGGTTCAAAGTGGAAGACGGCGTGATCGTGTTTCCGATGGAGATCAAAGGGCAGAACGTTGTTGCCGAAGGAACGGTGAGCGTTAAGACATTGTCGAAAGAAGAATTGATCAAACAGGGAGAGATGCACGCGAAAGAGGAAGGGACAACATTCGATCCATCGTCAGTCAAGGGACCACAGACAACGATCCAACTGATGGGCGAAGGAGCAGTTGTTCTGAAGTAATGGATTTCAATTGGAGAGCGTGGAATAAGATCCTTCATCGCGACATCGGATATCTCAGTGTTGCGACGGTGTTCATTTACGGAATCAGCGGGCTGGCTGTCAATCATATCGCCGACTGGAATCCGAATTATACACGCCAAAAGGTGATCATCTCAGTTGAGCCGTTCACGTCAATTGGAAAAGAAGAAATAATCGCTGAGGCAAAGACAAAGCTGCAATTAGCCGAAGATCCTCAAAATTATTTCCGTCCCGACTCATCCACCGCACAGTTGTTTTATCAAGGGATAACGTATTCAATCGATCTTCCGACCGGAAATGTTCTCAAAGAAGCATCCCCCACACGTCCCGTGTTGTTCGAGATGAATCAACTCCATCTGAATGCGACGAAGGGTTTCTGGACCTACATTGCCGATCTGTTTGCAGTTGCATTGATTTTTATGGGAATCACCGGTTTATTCATGTTGCGAGGGAAAACCGGATTGAGCGGACGTGGGAAGTGGTTTGTCGGGTTCGGGGTCTGTATCCCGTTGATGTATTGGATATTATATCTTTATTCGTAGCATCATTTAGTGGAACTTCTTGAAGTTTACGCGGTGTTATTGAGGGTAGCGATTGAGAACTTTTCACAGTAAGGGAGAATGATTTATATGAACACGATGAAAACGTTTCTTCTCATGGGCGTTCTCACCGTTATGGTTGTAATGGTCGGGGGCGCAATCGGCGGGCAGAGCGGAATGTTGTTCGCTCTGTTCTTTGCCGGCATCATGAACTTTGTTTCGTACTGGTGGAGCGATAAAATTGTGCTTCGTATGTATGGTGCACATGAATTGAAGCAAAGCGAACAACCCGCACTGTTTCAAATAACGCAGGAATTGACGATGCGTGCCGGGTTGCCGATGCCGAAATTGTATTTGATTCCCGGCGAACAACCGAATGCATTCGCCACCGGACGCGATCCGCAACACTCAGCAGTCGCGGTGACGGAAGGGATCGTGCAATTACTTTCAAGAGATGAATTACGCGGCGTTATCGCGCACGAACTTGCACATATCAAGAATCGTGATATTCTTGTTGGAACGATCGCCGCGACATTTGCCGGTGCTATCAGCTACCTTGCACATATGGCGCAGTGGGCGATGATCTTTGGAGGGCGCAGTTCTGATAATGAAGAAAGATCGAATCCTCTTGTAGCGATCGTCATGATGATCGTCGCACCGATCGCAGCCTTATTGGTGCAGATGGCGATCTCGCGTTCGCGCGAGTTTCTCGCCGATGAAACGGGAGCAACGATGAGCGGAAATCCTTTATCGTTGGCAAGTGCGCTCAAAAGACTCCACACTGCGTCGCAACAGATCCCGATGCACGCTACTCCCGCAACGGCGCACATGTTCATCGTCAATCCGCTGCACGGAGGGGGGGTTATGAGTTTATTCAGCACTCATCCGCCGATGGAAGAACGGATCGCGCGGCTCGAAGCAATGGTATACGGAAACACAACACGATAGATGAACCCAGCCTTGCGAAGGTTTCTTAGCCGCAAGATAACCTTCGCAAGGCTGCCATTTTCTTGCCGTGAAGAAAAAGGTAAAGCCCGGATCTTTACGGCTCTTTTTTTGTACTGATGGGGAATTATGGAACAAATGACATTGATGTGGATCTTTTTCAATCTGTTCGTGCTGCTGATGCTGGCGCTCGATCTTGGCGTATTTCACAAACAGGCGCACGAAGTGAAAATGAAGGAAGCGCTGATGTGGAGTGCGGTATGGATCTCGCTTGCACTCGTTTTTAATACGCTCATTTATTATTACTGGGACTGGATGGCGCCGGGGAGTGAGTATACAAACAAAGAAGCGGCGCTCGCGTTTCTGACGGGGTATCTCATTGAAAAATCACTAAGCGTTGACAACGTGTTCGTCTTTCTGATGGTCTTCACCTATTTTCAGGTGCCGAGATTGTACCAACACAAAGTCCTTTTTTGTGGTATTCTCGGTGCGCTGGTAATGAGAGCGATCTTTATTTTTGCCGGCGTTGCGTTGATCA
>JACPGG010000104.1:9610-48971 GCA_016182545.1 Ignavibacteriales bacterium | reverse complement strand
TTATTCCGTTTACCGTCCAGTTTACCTCTGCGGGCGGTTACTCAAAACAATTTAACTTTGATATTGCTTTGGGTTCTCGCATCCTTTTAGTTGATGATGACGACGGGGAGAACAATGTTGAGAGCTATTATAAAAATGCATTGGAAAAACTCGGTACTGTGTATGACATCTGGGATCATACAAAAAAAGGTTCGCCCTCACCGGGGGCACTGCTGCAATATCAATCGGTGATTTGGTTGTGCGAATGGGCGTTTCCTTCTTTGGATTCTGCTGATAGGGCTGCGATCTCCGGTTACCTGAACTCCGGCGGCAGATTATTTCTTTCCGGACAAGATATCGGCTGGGATCTTGCGGATGCGACTGGTACCGAATTTCAAGTTTCGGGGGGGAGTTCAAAGACATTCTTTGAGACATATCTGAAATCGAAATATGTTGCTGATGATGCAGCGGTCAGCCTTTTAAATGGCGTTGCGTTGGATTCGGTGGCGAATGGTCTCACTATTAATCGCAACCAACCCGGCAGAGCATCAACAGAACAGTATCCGGATGTTGTCGATACTATCGGTGGCTCGTCATATTCCTTTAAATACAGCGGCGGGAGCTTCAATAACAGAGGAGGGGCAGTAAAATATACCGGTGTGTATAAATTATTGTTTTTCGCCTTTGGTGGATTCGAGTCAATAACGGATGCAACTCAAAGAGACTTAGTTATGGAGAGGATTTTGAAATGGTTGTTTGAATATGATATGGTTGTGGATAAACTGAAAAACACCGAAGACAACATAAACCCGTATCCTGTTTCTGCCACAATTACGTCAAATACAACAGTCCAATCTGTTGATCTCTATTGGGACAATGACGGAAGTTTTCCCTATAAAAAAGTTGCGATGGTATTGAATGGCAGTAAATATATCGGTTCGATTCCCGCTCAAAATGTGAATGGAACAGTTGAATATTTCGTACTTGCAAAGAACGCGGGTGGATATTTGCCGTACTTATCAACTACGTTTTATGTAGGTCCAGACACGGTGAAACCGTCGATCATTGTCACCGATACCATTAAGCATTCGATTAAAGTTTCTGGACCATACGCAATTTCTGCGGCTGTCAGCGACGATATTGATGTCGATTCCACATCAGTGCAAGTAAAGTATGTCATAAATAATAGTGGGATCGAACAGTCAGCCTCGCTAACAAAGATTGGTGCTTCGCAATATCAAGGATCCATAGTTCCTTCTACTACTCTTTCATCGGGAGATATTATCACGTATTACATTGTTGCATCTGATAACTCTCTTGCAAAAAATATGGGACGTTATCCGGCAACAGGAACAAAACAATTTACAATTGGAAAAGAGATCGTTGATGATTTTGAGAATACTGCATCCGGAAAGTGGAACCTGGGATTGTGGAACTATACAAGTTTGGTTAAAAGAAGCGGGATATATTCAGTAACTGATAGTCCTGATTCCACATACAAACCAAATACGGAGAGAATATTGTCTTTAAAAGAGACATTCGATTTATCACCGTTTACGACATCAATCATCAAATATGATAGACGATACATCATTGATCCAACCGATACGCTGTATTTCGAAGTTTCAAAAGATGGTGTGAATTGGATCATACTCAAAAAATTAAATGGCAGTAGCCCATTTTGGGCAACGGATAATTTATCCCTGAATTCGTTTACAGGAGCAGGGAATACAAATATCGGTTTAAGGTTCAGATTAAAAGCAGATGGTACCGATGAGTCGAAGGATGGGGCGTACATTGATAATATTGAAATACTCACAAATAATTTTACTGTCAATGTACCCGGCGAGAACAAAATATCACCAAATGTGTACGCACTGGGTCAGAATTATCCAAATCCCTTCAATCCTGTAACGACAATCCAATATGAAATAGCAGCCTCGTCACATGTCACAATCAAAATATATGACATAGTCGGAAGACAAGTTGCTGTTGTTGTGAATGAATTAAAAAAGCCGGGAGCGTACAAAATAATATTTGACGCTACCCGGATCGCCAGCGGAGTTTATTACTACAAATTGTCGGCAGGGTCGTTTACAGATATTAAAAAAATGGTTGTTGTCAAATAATGCCACTCATAAAGTGTATGGATTTCAAACAGATATCCGTCACTATTTCCAATGGATATAATCATGAAACAAAATTTGTCACGCAGAAATTTTGTGAAAGGATCTACCCTTGCCGGGTTAGGTGCATTATTGATTCCACAAGCATCGAAAACAGAACCGACTCAGAGAAAGGCTGAAGTCCGCACAGCTGTCGTTATTGCAAGTTCAAATGGACTTCGTGCGACCGCAAAAGCAATGGAGATGGTGCAAAGCGGCAGTGACGCTCTGGATGCGGTCGTTGCTGGAGTTAATATTATCGAAGATGATCCGAACGATATGACTGTGGGATACGGTGGTCTTCCAAATGAGGATGGTGTTGTAGAACTGGATGCGTCGGTTATGCATGGTCCAACGCACAGATGCGGCGCTGTTGCCTCATTAAGAAATATAAAGAATCCATCGAAAGTTGCACGTGTTGTTATGGAGCGAACGGACCATGTTCTGCTGGTTGGTGAAGGGGCATTGAAATTTGCACGCATGCATGGTTTCAAGGAAGAAAATCTCTTGACGGAAGAGGCACGCGACATGTGGGTCAAATGGAAAGAGAATCTTTCCACACAGGATGACTATTTGCCGCCGCATTCCGTGGACGTCAAAAATATCGGATCTAAATTAGATGAAGTAATGCAAACGTACGGTACGATCAATTGTCTGGCGAAGGATCTCAAAGGAAATATTTCCGGTGTTACTACAACAAGCGGTCTTTCGTATAAAATTGCGGGACGTGTAGGAGACTCTCCGATCATTGGTGCCGGGCTGTACCTCGACAATGAAATTGGTGCCGCCGGCTCTACCGGAAGAGGAGAGGCGAATTTGACCAGTTGTAATTCTGTCATGATTGTTGAGTGGATGGGACAAGGGAAATCTCCCGAAGAGGCATGCTTAATGGCGTGCAAGCGGGTCGTCGATCACACGAAAATGAAACGTTTATTGAAAGATGACGGCAAACCGAATTTTAACGTAACATTTTATGCCATCAATAAACGTGGCGACTATGGAAGTGCAGCCATTTGGAGCAATGCAACATTTATTGTTCATGATGGTGTAACAAATAGTAAATTGGATTCAGCATACCTGTTCAAACGAACCGAGATTTGATTTGGAAAAAGTTCGAATATTTTTTATATTGATTTCAGCGATGCCGAAATGGCGGAATTTCCTCCTTCGGCGGACAAGGGCAGACTTGGTCGCCTTTGGCGACCGCGCTGGACGAATATGGAGTATGTTTACGTTTTGATTTCAAAAAGAGACGGGGATTTTTACACTGGTTTAAGTAATAATGTCCCGAAAAGATTTCAGATGCATAATTCTGGGTTGGTAAAGTCGACAAAAGGAAGAAGACCATTGATCTTATTTCGCACTGAAGAATACGCCACCAGAAAAGAAGCAGCAGAGCGTGAAAAATTTCTTAAATCCGGTGTTGGGCGGGCATATCTAAAACAGCTGCTGCAGCAGGCCGAAATGGCGGAATTGGCAGACGCGCTGGACTCAAAATCCAGTTCCCTTTAAAGGAGTGTCGGTTCGACTCCGACTTTCGGCACAACCAATTCTTAAAGTCATTCGATAACGGATGACTTTTTTATTTTCATCTCATGGGGGTTTACCGTAACTTTTTACTGTTTATTTGTCCGGCTTGAATGAGACCATCAATAGTAAAAAGCTTATTCTTTATTCCTGTGTTACTCTCCGCGCAGTATTCGCTGCATGTGGATTCATTCCCGATTCCGCACGACTCGTCAACATTTACGGTTACGCTGTCCAAAAATTTTATCGATCCATCCTCACTGGTCGTTTTTGCTGACTCGATTCGGATCCATGATTATGCATACGATAGGTTTAAAAAATCTCTTTTGGTTACACTACAGGAACTTGGAGATCGACCTGCTGTGCTCTATGTTCAGTACCATCATTTGCCTCTTTCGCTAAAACAATCCTATAGTCTTCGTTCAATTGTTTTTAAACCGGATACAGGAAAAAAATCATCGAGGCTCGCCGTAGTACAGCAAGAAGGAACCTTCACAAATATATTCGGTCCCACTTTCCAGCGATATTGAAATACTCGCCGCATTGACCGATGAAAATACGCCGATTCAACCCCAGGGAAATACTCAAACACTGCAAGAGATCGACAATGTGTTTGTTGAAATCAAAAGTCCCACCTACATTGCAACTCTTGGCGATTTTCAATTCGGTTCAACTGGAAGTGAATTCGCTTCGGTCAATCGAAAATTACAGGGGGCTCGTTTAAGTGCGGATTATAAAACCACAATTCCCGGTACAGAAGCATTTTTAGTAGGAGCGACATCGCGCGGAAAATTTCATTCCAATCAATTTCAAGGGATTGAAGGGGTGCAGGGTCCATATCGGTTAAACGGTAAAAACAACGAAAGAAATATAATAATCATTGCAGGCTCTGAGCGTATCTTTATTGATGGAATTGAAATGGTACGGGGAGACAATAACGATTACTCGATTGATTACGGCAGCGCTGAAATAACGTTCTCTACACGCCGCTTGATCACGGGTGCATCACGTATTGTTGTTGATTTTGAATATTCCGACAGGCAATTCACACGTAACTTTGTCGGCGCCGGATCATCCGCAAAGATCAGTGATGCTATTTCTCTGCGTGTGCAGTACTATCGTGAAGGAGATGATCAAGATTCACCAATAGATATTTCTCTTTCTGAATCTGACAAAGAGATATTACGGCAAAGCGGAAATACAACCGCAGTAAAATCCGGCGTTCTTACTGTCGGGAGGGATTCCCTTGGCGTTGGAAAAGGTAATTATGCAGCTGTCGATACAATGATCAACGGACAACAATTTCGGTTTTATCACTATTCTCAAAATGATACAAATGCAATATACAATATTGCTTTTTCCAGCGTTGGAAATGGCAATGGAGATTATATTCGTGAGGGAATTGGGAGATACAAATTTGTAGGGACTAAGCAGGGACAATATTTACCCATTATTATTCTTCCGACTGCTCAATTGCACCAACTATATGCGCTTCAATCTACTGTTTCCCCTTTCAAGGATCTTATTATTGATGCAGAATTCGCCGCAAGCAGCTTCGATCAAAACAGATTTTCTTTAATAGGCGACAATACTAACGATGGGAAAGGATTTAAGGTCAATGCACGATACTCACCGCGCAATGTGATGTTCGGCGCTACAGATATAGGTTCATTCGATATTTCGTTTTATGAGCGCTACAGAGAAAATACTTTTCTTTCATTCGATAGAGCAAACGAAGTCGAATTCGGCAGGAAGTGGAGCACGGATAGTTTGCTTTCAACAAATCAAGCAACGGAAGAGATCCGCGAAGGAAAGTTGGTATATATGCCTATTGAAAATGTCAGCATCTCCACCGGAATAGGATCGCTTGAAAGAACCAAACAATTCTCATCGGTGCGCTATGATGGTGGAATCGATCTGAAGATTGATAAATATCCGGCGATCCAATATTATATTGAAACTATTTCCGGAAAAGAAAAAACAAATTTTGTCTCAAATACCTGGTTCCGTCAAAAAGGGAATATGGAATACACAGTGTTCTCGCTGACACCGGCAGTCAGGTTTGAAGAAGAAGAGAGGCAAGTGAAGCAAGAACTCTCTGATTCCCTTACTTCTGTGAGTTATTCATTTTCACTTGTATCGCCGAAAGTATCTGCCACCGAAGTGTATGGATTTGATGCTTCTGCAGAGTACGAGTGGAGAAATGATCAAGCCTTTGATTCAGGCGCAGTGATCCCCCAGTCTTCTTCACTGACACAGAGTTATACGGTTCGCGTCAGGGAAATTCAGAATTTCAGCGGATCAACGACTGTAACACTTCGTGAGAAGAAGTATGAAAAAGAATTTCAATCTTCAAATTTGAATCAGCAAACGACACTGATAAAAGTACAATCCAGATACCGTCCTTTTTCGCAAGGACTTGACATCGATCTGTTCTATGATGCTGCGACACAGCGGACCGCAAAACTGGAGCGTATTTTCTATAAAGTTCGAAAAGGGGAGGGACAATATATATGGGCTGATGCAGACAACGACGGCATCGTTGATGTTAATGATGAAAATGAATTCCGGCCAGACCGTTACGACGGGGAATATAATGCAATCGTAATAAACAGTGATAATTTGATCCCGATCATCAATGTCAAAGTTTCTTCGAAGGTAAGGATACTGCCGGGTAGATTTATGAAGCAACAAAATTCATTGGTTGAAAAAGTAGCATCTGCTCTTTCGTCTGAAACATATATCCGGCTCGAAGAACGAAGCACCGAAACGGACATAAAGGAGATTTATTTGTTAAACCTGAATCGTTTCCTTCATCCCGTTACAACTCAGTTTGGATTTCAATTCCTCCAGCAAGATCTTCATTTCTTCGAGAATCGCCCGGAGTATTCATTCAGACTTCGTTTTAATCAACGAAAAGGAATAAGTCAGTATTCTTCAGGGACCGAAAAGAATTATACGCGTGAAAGATCGTTGCGTTCAAGATTTCAGATATCGAATGAAGTTACGAATCAAACCGATGTCATATTTAAAAATGATAATGCCGTATCAATATCACGGATCAATCAGCAACGACAAATATCATCAGCGGGACTTGCTACTGATTTTTCATACCGTCCGGAACAAAATCTCGAAATTGGTTTTAAGATTGAAACAAACCAATCAGAAGATAAACTTGGTACCCAATCCGTGCTGGCAGACTTTAATGGTCAAACAGTTCGTACGGTACTGTCATTTCAAGGAAATGGGCAGGTGCGAATCGAATTTACACGTGAAGAGGTACTTGTTTCAAATGCGCCTGCTCAGTACACGCTTCCGTTCGAATTGAGTTCCGGCAGAGATCTTGGGAAACAGTACCTATGGTCTGCTACATCCGATTATAAGTTAGGCTCCAATGTTCAGTTTTCACTTCAATATTCAGGCAGAACTGCAACGAGGGTAAACGTCATTCATACCGGAAGGATGGAAGTAAGGGCGTTCTTCTAGGAATTATTCCTTGCGAGTCGGTCAAAACTTTGGTATATTTGTGTGTCGTAAGTCCCGCCTCTTTTGCGGGACTTTTTTTTGGTGGTTATGTCAGATACTATTGTTGAAAAAATTAAAGTGTTGGCTCAGCCGATCATTGATCGTAATGATGCATTTTTGGTCGATCTGCTCATCCGTGGGGAACGGACAAGTAAAGTTGTAGAGCTGTATGTCGATACTGATTCAGGAATTTTACTTGACCAATGTTCAAACATCAGCAGGGAACTCGCAACAATTCTGGATGAATCTGATATTATTCAAGGAAGGTACAGACTTGATGTTTCATCACCCGGCTTGGATAGACCGTTGAAATTGTTACGACAGTATAAAAAGAATATCGGCAGAACATGCAAGATCGTCAGTATGGAAGAAGGAAAGAAGGTTGCCGCTGAAGGGGTCTTGGATCAGGTGAATGAGAATTCTGTTTCGATCCTTCAAAAAGGAAAATCGGTGACAATTGAGTTTCCTCATATTATTGAAACGTATATTATTCCTAAATTAAAGTAATGCAGCAGTAAATATTTTTGGAGAAGTGTAATGAATCACGAGATAGTTGAATCGTTTTCCGGCTTGGTGCGCGAGAAGAGCATTGATAAGGATATCCTGGCAGGAATTGTAGAGGATATTTTTGGCATGATGGTCCGGAAGAAGTACGGACTGGAAGCTAAATTTGACGTTGTAGTGAACCTGGATAAAGGGGACATTGAAATTTATTTGGAACGTTCCGTCGTGGAAAATGTTGAGGACCCGAACCTGCAAATAGATGTTGAAACAGCAAGAAAATTGTCCGGTGAAGAATTGCAGATCGGCGACGATTATGTTGAGATCATCCCTTTAGCCCAGTTTGGGCGGCGATTGGTCACGACGGCAAAACAAAACTTTACTCAACGGTTGAAAGAAATTGAAAAAGAACTCGTGTACAATGAGTATTCGAATTCTGCCGGCGAGATCGTTGTTGGCGAAGTATATCAGATCCGCAACAATGATCTGCTGATCATGCACAATAAAAATGAATTGCTTCTACCACGCGGTGAACAGATTCCGAAGGAACGATTTAAGAAAGGCGATACAGTCCGTGGGATTGTAAAGGAAGTACGGAAAAATACAAGCGGACCGATGGTTATTATTTCCCGGACCGATCCGCGTTTTCTTGAACGATTGTTTGAGCTTGAAATTCCTGAAGTATATGATGGGATTATCGAAATAAAGAGCATTGCCCGTGAGCCCGGTGAGCGCGCAAAGGTTGCCGTTGAATCTTCCGATGACAGGATTGATGCAGTGGGTGCCTGCGTCGGTATGAAAGGGGTCCGCATCCATGCGATTGTACGCGAATTGAATAACGAGAATATCGACGTCATCAATTACAGCGAAGAATCGCTGGTGTTTATTTCCCGTGCACTGGCGCCTGCTAAATTAAAGAACGTCCAGCTCGATCAGGAAAATAGAAAAGCGGTCGTTACCGTTGCCGAAGATCAGGTATCTATGGCGATCGGTAAAGGAGGACAGAATATAAGGCTCGCAAGCAAATTGACGGGATATGACATCCAACTTGTGAAAGAAGGGAGCGAGTATGATATCGACCTTGAAGAATTTAAAACTGACCTCGGAGAAGAGTTCTATAATAAGTTTGTCGAGGCAGGATATGAAACCGCAAAAGAAGTCATCGATGCCGATATCAGTGATCTTGTGGATGAAACGGGCATTGAAGAAGAAAAACTTACGGAGCTCGTCGAACTGATCAAGAAAGAGTACGAGGAGGCTGAAGTGGATGAAGATGACGACGAAGAAGATGAGGAAGAAGTCGAAAAGCCGAAAATTGAGAAGGCTTCATCCTAACAACAGTAGTACACAAAAAGGAAATCAATGTCCGATACAGCTGCAAAAAAAATAAAAGTTAAAGACGTTGCAAAAGATCTGAATATCAGTCACAACGATGTGATTGCTTTTCTCACGAAGAAGGGCCATACGTCGGTCAAAACAATCATGTCATCTATCGATGATGATATGTTGCGCGACATCCATGCTCATTTCAAAAAAGAGAAGGATAACGCCGAGCGACACCAACGCAAGATCGCAGAGATGAAGGAGACTCGAAAGAAGACCGCCGATACAAAGGAAAAAGATGAGGACGATGAGAAAAAGACAAAGCATGAGACGATAAAACAGATCGAAAGAATCGGAGAACCGGCGGTTGAACAGGAACAAACTCAGCAACTCGAACAATCTATTGAAGAGACGAAACCTTTGATGGATGAAAGAGGTGTTGTAAAGTCAGTCGAATTTCAACAACCTGATAGGGAAAAAGCAGAAAAAGAAGAGGATGGTTCCTCTTCACCGCTTGAAACTCTTCGCGCGGGACGCGGGACTCAAATGAGAGGTTTGACGGTCAAAGGAAAAATTGAACTTACAAAACCTAAAAGATTAGAGAAAAAATCCGATAAACCAGCATCGCAAACCACCTCACGATTAAGTGAGGCAGATGAACTCCGTAAGAAAAAGAAAAAGAAAAAGAAAGTTTCTTCGGAAAAAGGTGTAGAACCAAAAAGTTCGGAAGTTGAAACCGAAGAAGAGATTGGCAAGAAGAAAAAGAAAAAAGGGAAACTTCGCCCGTACGAAATTAATGCTGTGGAAGTTCAGGAAGCGATCAAACGGACACTGACGGATATTGAAGGTGGCGATACCGCTGTCAGCACACGTGCCGCACACAGAAAGAAAAGAAAGAAAGAACGTGAGGAGCAACAGGCACTGCAAGATGAAGCAAAAGCTCTCGAAGCCACCAAACTGCATGTCACTGAATTTGTGACTGTTGGTGAGATCGCAAATTTAATGAAGGTTTCCGCTTCGGATGTCATCGCCAAATGCATCAGTCTTGGAATGATGGTCTCTATCAATCAACGGTTGGATAAAGATACCATCATATTGCTGGCAGATGAGTTTGGGAAGCAGGTCGAATTCGAATCCGAGTTTACAGTGGATATACTTGATGACATCCCGGATTCTGAAGAAACATTGAAACCCAGACCTCCGGTGGTAACAATAATGGGACATGTGGATCATGGAAAGACCTCAATGTTGGATTATATTCGCAATGCAAATGTCGTAGCAGGTGAGGCGGGTGGAATTACCCAGCATATCGGGGCGTATGAAGTGACGCTCCCTACTGGCAAGCATATAACATTTTTGGATACGCCCGGTCACGAAGCATTTTCCGCCATGCGTGCACGCGGTGCTCAATTGACTGATATCGTCGTCTTGGTTGTGGCTGCTGAAGATAATGTGATGCCCCAAACGATTGAAGCGATCAACCACGCAAAAGCGGCGAATGTTCCAATCATTATTGCTATCAACAAAGTTGATAAGCCGGAAGCAAACCCTGATAGGATACGGCAGCAATTATCGGAGAAAGGTGTACTTGTCGAAGAGTGGGGCGGAAAATATCAGTCCGTTGAAGTATCGGCAAAGACAGGGAAGAGCATGGACATCCTTCTCGAAAAAATATTACTCGAAGCTGAGATCCTTGACCTCAAGGCAAATCCTGACCGTACCGGTCGCGGTGCGGTTGTGGAAGCACAAGTCGATAAGGGAAAAGGTACGATTGCGACGGTTCTCGTTCAAAAAGGAACATTGCGTATTGGTGATGCATTCATTGCAGGCGTCTATAGCGGCAAAGTGAAAGCAATGTTCGATGAACGAGGCAACAAAGTTGAAGCAGCTCCGCCATCCACTCCTGTTCAAATTCTCGGGTTTGATGGTATTCCGACCGCCGGAGATCAGTTGATTGCCCTCGAAAATGAACGCGTTGCTCGGGAAATAAGCATAAAGCGTCAGCAACTGAAACGTGAACAGGACTTCAGGCAAGTTCGGTTTGTAACATTGGATGATATCTCCGAGCAAATCCAAGCCGGTGTTAAAGTACGCGAACTTTCAATTGTTGTGAAAGGTGATGTCGATGGATCGGTCGAAGCTCTGGCTGATTCACTCATGAAATTATCGACCGCTGAAGTCAAAGTTCATGTCATACACAAAGGCGTGGGAGCGATTTCGGAGTCCGATGTTGTCCTTGCCGCTGCATCAAAGGCAATTATTGTCGGCTTCCATGTCCGCCCGAACTTGAACGCCCGACGCCTTGCAGAAACGGAAAAGGTCGATATTCGCTTATACAGTATCATTTATGACGCGATCAATGAGATCAAAAATGCACTTGAAGGATTGCTTGCTCCGACAATCACTGAAGAGGTTGTTGCTACTGTAGAAGTTCGCGATACGTTCAAAGTTCCCAAAATCGGACTCGTTGCGGGCTGCTTTGTACTTGACGGTAAGATCACTCGAAATAACAAAGTCCGGTTAACACGGGATGGTCTTACGGTTTTTGAAGGAACACTGGCGTCACTTCGCCGATTCAAAGATGATGTTAAAGAAGTGGAAAAAGGATTTGAGTGCGGTATCGGTTTGGAGAATTTTAACGATGTGAAGGTCGGAGATATTATTGAGGCATACAAGATGGTCGAAACGAAGAGAAAGTTGATCTAATGTCCATTCGAACTGAAAAAGTAGCGTCGCTTGTGCGTCAGGAACTTGGTATCATCATCAGTCGTGAATTGAATGGAAGTGGTGAATACGGCTTTGCGACTGTCACCGAAGCAAGAATGACACCGGACCTGCGTGTTGCAAGGGTTTTTGTGAGTATTCTCGGTTCCGATGAAAAGAAAGAGAAGACCCTCAGATACATCGAAAAGCAAAAGAGACACTATCGGTCTCTCATTGGTTCGCGATTGAATCTGAAATTTACTCCATCGCTTGAGTTTCATCATGACACATCGCTCGATAATGCTATGCACATCGAGGAATTGATCCGTCAGATCCATAAAGATGAAAAAAAGGATGAATGATGTGGGAGCACGCAGGGTTAAAATCATTTCTTGATTTTGATGAAGGCGAGATAATTCTTGTCGATAAACCGCTTGATTGGACATCCTTTGACGTTGTCGCCAGGGTGCGATCGATGTTCAATATCAAAAAGATCGGTCACGCAGGTACGCTCGATCCTAAAGCAACCGGACTTTTGATACTCTGCACCGGCAAGAAAACGAAATCAATGACTGACTTTCAGAATCTTGAAAAAGAATATACAGGGATAATTGAATTAGGCATCACTACAAAAAGTTTTGATTCGGAGACGGAAATAGTTGAAACAAAAGCAGTTAAAGGTATTAGCTCTGAACAAATCGAGTCTGTAATGAGATCATTCATCGGGGAACAGCAACAATTACCCCCTATGTTTTCTGCAATAAAGAAAAATGGACGACGGCTTTATAAAGATGCGAGAAAGGGAAGAGAGATCGAAAGAGATTCTCGAACCATTCACATTAAGGAAATTGAGATGACTGCTTTTGATCTTCCATTTGTCACGTTTCGTGTCGTGTGCTCCAAGGGTACTTACATTCGCTCGTTAGCACACGACATAGGTAAGAACTTGGGATGTGGAGGGTATCTTAAAGAATTGACTAGAACGAAGATCGGAGATTATACAATACAGCAAGCGATGAAAGTTGAAGATCTTCACTTGATGCAACGCAAACTTCAAGAAGTGGCTGTTTAAGTTTATATGCAAATTTACAGATCACTTCAAGAAGTTTCTTACAACAAAAATTCAGTTCTTTCAATCGGGATGTTCGATGGTGTTCATCGCGCCCATCAGGAAATTTTGAAACAGATTGTCGAAAAAGCAAAAGCCATACGGGGACGAAGCGTAGTTATTACATTCGACCCGCATCCGAAAGAAATAGTCTCCGGCGGAAAAAAAAATGTTGAATTGCTTTCAACATTGAATGAGAAGTTATACATCTTTGAAAAATACGGAGTTGATGTAGTATTCATTATTCCATTTACATTTGAATTTTCCCGTCTTTCATTTCAGGAATTTTATTCGAAGTATGTTATTAACGGTGTCGGTGTTGCTGCAGTGGTTGAAGGATTCAACCACCAATTCGGTAGAGATCGTGAAGCAGGGATGAATCAGATTGTTGAGATGGGGCGAGTGCATAATTTTTCGGTTGAAGCACTTTCGATGATGAAAGAAGGGGATGCCGTCATCAGCAGTTCTACGATACGGAACCTTCTGAATGAAGGGAATATTCCGCTGGCAAATGCAATTTTAGGATATGAGTATTCATTTACCGGTACGGTTGTTCGAGGTCATGGGCGAGGGAAAAAATTAGGATATCCGACGGCAAACATAAATCTGGAGACACCAAAGAAGCTTGTTCCGAAGATCGGCGTGTATGCGGTTCATATCCTCGTGCGAAAGGAATGGTATCAGGGCATGATGAGCATTGGATTCAATCCGACCTTCGACGATGTGCACGAACGGACCACCGAGGTGAACATCTTTGATTTTGATATGGATATTTACGACGACGTAGTGACCGTGAAATGCATAGAACGAACCAGGAATGAGATGAAATTTACCTCAGTGGATGAATTGGTTGCCGAAATGGGAAAAGACAAGATTCGAACTCAGCAAATTTTGAAAAACTATAATCTAATTAATCAATAGGAGTCACAATGCCAATAACGAAAGAACAAAAGCAAGAGATCGTTAAAAAATACGGGAAGAATACGAACGATGCAGGGTCACCGGAAGTGCAGATCGCAATGCTTACGGCGAATATCAATTCTCTCTCGGAACATTTCGACGCTCATAAGAAAGATCATCATTCACGCGTCGGTCTTCTGAAAATGGTCGGTAAACGCCGCCGCCTTCTCGATTACCTGATGGAAAAGAATATCGAACGTTACAGGAAGATCATCGGCGAATTAGATATTCGTAAATAACATTTTTTATATAACGCCGCACGGAGCACAGTGAAGTGCGGTTTTTTGTTGTAACAACAGGAAAAAGAATAATATTATGATAGTAAAAAAGAGTGTCCAAGTAGGAAATTATACGTTAGAATTTGAGACCGGCAAATTAGCCAAACAGGCTGACGGTGCAGTGATGGTACGCTACGGCGATACGATGGTGTTGGCTACCGTCGTTGCAGCAAAGGAACCAAAAGAAGGAGCTGATTATTTCCCGCTCCAGGTTGAGTTTCGGGAAAAATTATCTGCTGCGGGGAAAATTCCCGGGGGATTCTTGAAACGGGAAGGGAGACCTTCCGACAAAGAAATTCTTTCCGCCCGATTGATCGATCGTCCGATCCGCCCAATGTTTCCCGACGGCTACAGTTGTGAAACTCAAGTTGTCGTCACCGTTTTTTCGTCTGATCAACAGAATGATGCCGACGTGCTCGGTGCATGTGCAGCATCTGCTGCATTGATGATCTCAGACTCTCCGTTTGATGGTCCAATCGCTGAGGTTCGGGTGGGACGTCTTGATGGTCAATTCATTTTGAATCCCACATTCGATGAACTTTCAAAAAGCGAAATGGATGTGACTGTTGCCGGCACCGAATCTTCGATCGTGATGGTCGAGGGAGAAGCGAGTGAAATTTCCGAAAAAGATATGCTTGATGCACTCGCATTCGGTCATGATGCAATTAAGAAGATTTGCCAGATACAAAAAGAACTTGCAAAAGAAGTAGGAAAGCAGCGGCGGATAGTTGCACCAAAAGAAACAAACAAGGAACTTGTCTCTGCAGTTGAATCTCTTGCCACGGAAAAAATCAAAGTCACTGCTCATTCAAAACTCACAAAGGACGAACGCAGTGCCAAGAGAAATGAGATCGAATCCCTTGTTTTGGAATCGCCATAAAAGAGATATTTCACGATATTGAAAAGCGAGAAATGCGTGAAATGATCCTTGCTGAGGGGAAACGTCTCGATGGCCGTGGCTTGAAAGATATCCGTCCGATCAGTATCGAAATCGGATTGTTACCCCGCGCTCATGGTTCCGCTCTCTTTACGCGCGGTGAAACTCAGTCACTCACAACAGTGACGCTGGGAACAAAAGATGATGAACAAATTACTGATGGCTTAATTCAGGAAGAGCCGCGGCGATTCATGCTCCATTATAACTTCCCGCCGTTCTCGGTAGGGGAAATCGGAAGATTGGGGACTGGGCGCCGTGAAATTGGGCACGGAAATCTTGCAGAGAGGGCATTGAAAAATCTTCTTGTTTCAGAAAAGGAATTTCCATACACGATCCGAGTCGTGTCGGATATTCTTGAATCGAACGGTTCATCTTCCATGGCAACGGTATGTGCCGGTTCGCTTGCACTTTTTGATGCAGGAGTACCGCTCAAAAAAGCTTGCGCTGGTATCGCTATGGGTCTTGTGAAAGAAGGAGATAGAGTTGCAATCTTAAGTGATATCCTTGGCGACGAAGACCATCTTGGCGACATGGATTTCAAAGTTGCCGGAACAGTTGATGGCATCACGGGATTCCAAATGGATATTAAGATTCAAGGAATAACTCTTGAAGTCATGAAGACTGCGCTTGATCAGGCAAAAGCCGGAAGATTGCATAAACTGGAAAAGATGAATGCTACGATTGATAAACAGAAACCTTCGGACCGGGAGGTAAAATGATCCGCAGTATCGTTGCGGATTCCGGAGCCGACTCGATCAACATAGAGGATGATGGTACAATTCAGATCGCTGCTACCTCTCAGGAGGCGAGCGACCGTGCATTGAATCTTATCAATGCTATCGTTGCAGTTCCGGAAATTGGAAAAGTGTACAAAGCAACAGTGAAGCGTATCATGGACTTTGGTGCATTTGCCGAAATACTTCCCGGAAAAGAAGGTTTGATCCATATTTCACAACTCGATACAAAACGGGTTGCAAAAGTATCGGATGTTGTAAAGGTCGGAGATGTATTCGATGTGAAATTAATGGAGATCGACGAGAAGGGGAGAATGAATCTGAGCCGTAAAGCGTTGATGGGGCAGGAAAAGAAAGAACCGGCACCTGAACCGCAACAATCGAACTAAATGAATAACAACGATCCCCAATGAAAGTTGGGGATTTTTTTTATGGATACAATCGTATCAACAGCTACATCATTGCAAGGTGAGATCACTGTTCCGGGCGATAAATCTATCTCCCATCGAGCAGTCATGATCGGCGCTATTTCGGACGGGGTTACTGAGATTACCGGATTTCTCGGTGCAGCAGATCCTCTCAGCACGCTCTCGTGTATTAACTCTCTTGGGATAGATCATACAATCGACCGCGAAAAATTATTGATCTACGGAAAAGGATTATACGGACTTCAAAAATCCGCTACCGTACTCGATGCAGGCAACTCCGGAACGACGATCCGCTTGCTATCGGGAATTCTCGCAGGTCAAAAATTTTCAACAACAATCTCGGGCGATCAGTATCTCATGAAACGTCCGATGAAACGCATTATCGACCCCTTGACAAAAATGGGAGCCCGAATCTCGGCAACGGAAAATCTCACTGCACCGCTAACAATTGACGGCAAGTATCCATTGACGGCAATCGACTATGAACTTCCCATTGCCAGCGCACAGGTAAAATCAGCCATCCTTCTTGCCGGGCTGTATGCAGATGGCATAACACGCGTCATTGAGAAAGAAACGTCGCGTGATCATACTGAACGCATGCTCGGTTTACATTCTGAACACTTGAACGGACGGAATATTATCACTGTTACCGGCGGGAAAAAAATATCTGCTCATCACTTTGCAGTTCCCGGTGATCCATCCTCGGCAGCCTTCTTTATTGTTGCCGGACTCATTGTTCCGAATTCGCACATCGTCATACATGATGTGGGATTGAACAGCACAAGGACTGGTTTTCTTTCGGTGCTGCGTCAAATGAATGCGAGCATTCACATTGAAAATGAAAGAACAATTGGCGGAGAAGTGATCGGCGATGTCGTCGTTCGCTCTTCTGAATTAATTTCGAATATTACCCTTGAAGGAAATATCATCCCAAATATCATAGATGAAATTCCGATCCTTTCAGTCTCAGCAGTTTTTTCGTCCGGAACATTTACGGTTCGCAATGCAGGCGACCTGAGAAATAAGGAAACCGACAGGATTGCCGCTCTCTGCAGTAACCTTCGCACCATGGGTTTGGACGTTAACGAGTACGAAGACGGGTTTGCATTTGAATCAAAAAATAAGTTAGTTGCAGGCACATTTGACAGTTTTGACGATCATCGGATCGCAATGGCGTTTGGTATTGCAGCACTGGTACTGAACGGTGAATCTAAAATTCTGAATGCAGAATGTGTTTCAATTTCATTTCCATCATTTTGGGAAACAATTCTTTCACTACAATGAGAGGAGATCGATGTGGCAAACGTTCGACTTGATAATATAAAAAAAGAGTATGATGGCGGTGTTCTTGCCGTTAAAGGTGTCAGCGTTGAAATTCAGGACAAAGAATTCGTTGTGCTGGTGGGTCCTTCAGGATGCGGAAAATCGACAACGTTGCGGATGATTGCAGGACTCGAAGATATTTCCGGCGGAAAACTCACCATTGACAATACACTCATGAATGATGTTCCGCCAAAAGATCGTGACATTGCGATGGTCTTTCAAAATTACGCATTATACCCGCATATGAATGTGTATGAAAATATGGCGTTCGGACTGAAGCTTCGGAAATTTCCCAAGGATGAAATTGATAAACGAGTGCGTGAAGCGGCGCAAATATTGAGCATAGAAGAGTATCTCGACAGAAAACCGAAAGCATTGTCCGGCGGACAGCGTCAGCGGGTTGCAGTCGGAAGAGCGATTGTTCGAAAACCAAAAGTGTTTTTATTCGACGAACCTCTTTCGAACCTCGATGCAAAAATGCGCGTGCAAATGAGGACGGAGATCTCAAAACTGCATCAGCGCCTGGGGGCGACAATGATCTATGTGACACACGATCAGACCGAAGCGATGACGATGGGCGATAGGATCGTTGTGATGAAAGACGGCAATGTGATGCAAATCGACACGCCGTTGAATCTCTACAATAAACCGCTTACTAAATTTGTTGCAGGATTTACTAGATTTGTTGCAGGATTGATCGGAAGCCGGGCAATGAATTTCCTCAGCGGCGGTATCGTGTCATCCGGCGGGATGAAATTTACCGAGAAAGGGACGAAACTCACAGTTGATATCCCCAAGCCGATGCAAAAAATGCTTGCGGCGTATGTTGGAAAAGATATTTGGCTCGGCATACGGCCGGAACATATATCGGTGAGCACTTCTAAAAAGTCGAAGATAACCGGAACAGTCGAAGTTGTGGAACCGATGGGAAATGAGATCTTCGTCTATTTTCACTGCGGTGGTTCGCAGATCGTCGCACGCATGACACCCACGGAGATTGCGGTGGGCACAAAGCGGAATTTTGAATTCGATATGTCAACCGTTCTCTTTTTCGATATGACGACAGAGAATGTCATCAAATGAATTCCACATAGGGCAAAATAAAAAAGCCGCGAATGATCGCGGCTTTTTTATTGTACATCGGATATTTAAATGTTGATAACTTGATGCTGGAATTTATCGATCGATATCTCATTTGAAATCCATTTGACAAAATCCGGACCGTATTTGTTCAGATACTGAACAACCGAAAACTCACGTTCCTGAAAATTTCCGTTCGGGAAAATATTCATTGCTGCTTTTTTAATCTGCTTCAACGAGATTTCTTCCTTCTGTTGCTGCGCTTTTTGTGTCTTTTGTTTTAAGACTTCCATTTGTTGCTGAAATTTCTGTAGAGTCGTATCAATACTGCCATTCAAAGTCGGATCTATTTGTTGGATACCAAATCGTGCTTCATTGATAGCATCTGTAATCCTATTATTCAGCGACTCAAAGAGCGTGTCAACTTTTACCTCAGAGACTTGATCGGAGACCTTTGCGATAATGCTCTCTGCGTCACCAAACAATTCGATCAGATCTAAGGAATATTTCTCAAGTACCTTCTGTACCTTCTCTTCAACGATTGTAACACTTGCGCGGGGATAGATAATAGGCATCGTGACACTGAAATATTCATAGACCGGTTTCAATTGAGCAAAGTATGCGATCTCTGCAGGTCCGGCAACGTAAGCAATGGTCGGGAGCAATGTATCTTGACAGAGTGAGCGTAACACGACATTGGGTGAAAGCAAATCAGGGGTTGTTGCTGCAGTTGCAAGTAATTCTTCCTTCGTGTATCGCTGACGCAAATTCTTAAGATAATAATCGCCGTTCTCGGATGGTTCGATCAAGTGACGTCCTCCTTTGTGGAACATAAAAAGATTCACTGCTTTCGCTTTGATCTGTGCGTGATAATGTTCTTCCAGTTCGGCGCTTTTTTGAATGACGAGTTTGGACGCTTCCGAGTTTGAATTGATCTCTTTTGTGAATAAGGGTGAAAGGAGTTTCTTGAGTTCGGCATTGTTCGAGTTTAGAAATACCAATCCGGAATCTTCAAAAATATGATTGAAGAATCCGGTAAATGCTTTTAGAATTGTATTTCCCGGCTTGTAATATCCCCGCATCGTTTCAAGCAGCGTTTTGCTATAGTCTGTTTGAATCATCGAAGCAGCAACAGACGCGAAGAATTGCTCGATGGATTCATCAATGGGGATGCTTCCCGTCGCTCCGATATTTCTTTCGAGAGGTTTCCCGCCGATTAAATACTCGATAACGGAGATGTCATTCAATGAATTGATCAACTTCAACTTGTTGATCTCATCAAAATCATGGTCTTCGCCCTCAAGCCAGAATACCGGAATAAAATTATAATTTGGAAAATCACGCGTTAATTTATCAGCAAGCTTTACTGCAGTAATTGCCTTGTAAATAGTGTACAACGGTCCCGTAAACAATCCCAATTGCTGCCCGGTAACAACAGCAAAAGTATTATCGTTGCCCAGCAGGTCTATATTGGCAAGAGTTTTTATTCCGCTGTGATATTCGCGGTTCTGGTCATTAAGAATTCGATGCAGAATTGTGCGTTCGTATTTTTTGTGTTGCAGAATATCGATCTTTTGTTGGAACGAATCATTCGATGTGTAATTTCCGGAATAGAATTTTGCCACACGCTCAAAGTGTGTTGTATAGTCGGCATATAAAGCAGTGACAATTTCTTTATCTGCAAGTTGGCGGTAATTGATCCAATCCATACTATCCTTGTTGTTGACAAATATTTTTATCAATATACGAGCATTCGTCGGCATAATCAAACCGTTGTTGTGCTCATTGATTTTAGCAGAATGTTGTAATATATTGCTATAGGAAAATGTCTAAACTTTCTGGAAAAATTGCGGTTGTTACCGGTGGAACGGGAGGGCTTGGTCGGTCTGTTGTTGATAGATTGTTGCGTGAGGATGTAAAGGTTATCGCGACATACGCCAACAATAAACAGGCAATGGACCAATTGATAGAAGAGAACAGAAAATCTCCGGATTTGATTGCTGAAGCTGTGGATGTAACTTCAGAAAAATCTGTTCTTTCTTTGTACGAACGAGTGATCGCAACATATAATAGGATCGATATCCTCTGTAATCTCGTCGGTGGCGTATCGGCGAAAAAATTTATTGAGGATATTACGCTTGATGAATGGAATAAGGCAATCACACTCAACCTGACCTCTTGTTTTTTGATGACCCGAGGCGCCATACCGGTGATGAAAAAAAACAAATGGGGAAGAATTGTTAACATCGCTGCAATGCCTGCTATTACGCCTGAGGCAAAGCGGGGCGGATATGGAGTTTCAAAATCGGGCGTTATTGCATTGACAAAAACAGTTTCAGAAGAACTAAAAGAATTCAACGATATCACCATCAATGCAATTGCACCGAGCATTATATTGACAGAACAAAATAAATCATGGGGAAGCGAAGAGGATTTTAAGAAATGGGTAACGCCGCATCAGATTGCAGAAATGATTATTCAGTTATGTTCTGAGGATGGCATTGCGATCAACGGACAAATCATTCAAATGTATGGTAAGGTATAGCAATGAACTTGAAAGACAAAATAACGGAAGATTTAAAATCAGCGATGAAATCAGGAGAGAAATTGCGCATTGAAACTCTTCGGATGCTTCGTGCGCAGATTTTGGAATTTGAAAAAAGCGGTATGAACAGGGCAATGACTGATGATGACGACATGAAGATACTTCTCTCCTCCGTCAAGAAAAGAAAAGAATCGATCGAACAATATGAGAAGGCGGGAAGGAAAGAACTGGCTGATCAAGAGTTGAAAGAGATCGAAATAATTCAAGCATATCTTCCCAAACAAATGACAAAGGAAGAAGCAGAAATTGTAATCGTCAAAGTTATTGCAGAGGTGGGTGCAACATCAGTAAAGGATTTCGGTAAAGTAATGCCTGCCGTGATGAAGGAGCTGAAGGGAAAAGTAGACGGTAAAATTATTAATGAAATCGTTAAACAAAAACTGACGTAATCTATGACTTTTTTTGACATCGTACTGGCTTTAGTATTTTCACTATTCCTGATTTCGGGGTACAAAAGCGGGTTTGTGAAAAAGATCATTGGCATTGTCTGTTTGATCCTTGCTCTGATACTTGGAACCAAGTTTTCATCTGATTTGAGTCAATTGGTCTTTGAATCCATCGGCATCTCCGGCCGTCTTGGATTTGCACTTTCATTTATTGTCATTGTTCTCGGCGTTACATTTGCGCAATCACTGGTTTACAAATTATTGATCAAAGAGATGGTAGAAGGGATGTGGAACAAGATCCTTGGAGTATTTGTCGGAATCCTTGAAGGAGGGCTCGCAATTAGTATTTCACTCATTGTCCTGAGTATTTATTTGAATCTGCCTTCGGACGAAACAAAAGCCTCATCATCTCTCTACAAGCCATTAAAAAATTTCGCTCCGATGGTCTTTGACCAGATAAATACGTTTCTTCCCGAGTCTCAAGACTTCTACGAGCAGGTTATGAACTACGCAACCGAAGAGTTGAAAAAGATGGAGACGAAATAGCGACTATGAGTCAGTTTGACAATGCCGCGGAACGATTAGACCTACCTAAAATACTTCACAGAATACAGTTTTACGCCTCGTCTGACCTGGGAAGAGAGGCAGCCGAGGATATTGAGCCCATCACTGACCTTGAAACAATTTCGAGGGAGCACAACCGTGTTTCTGAGATGAAAAGTATCCTTGAAGGGGAATCTACGTTTCCAATCGATGATATCAAAGATATCAGAGGCGCAATCCAACGATCCACAATTGAAAACAATCTTCTCACACCCAAAGAACTGCTTGATATTGTTTCTACATTACATGCGTCCAGAAATATTAAACTGTTTATTGAAAAACGTAAAGAGTATTTACAAGAATTGTCCGCTCTAACTACTTCAATTTCAATTCATAAAGAGATTGAATTCAATATTCTTCAAGCGATTGCTGAGAATGCCGAAGTGAGGGATTCTGCGAGCAAAGAATTACGATCGATAAGGCAGTCGATTGTGGATAAGCAAATCTCGATCAGAAAAGCATTGGAACGAATTCTGAAAGCCACATCAGAGCAGGGAATGGTTCAAGAGGAGATTGTAACGACTCGTGATGGACGGATGGTGATTCCAATTAAAGCTGAACTCAAAAATAGATTTCCGGGATTCATCCACAGCGCTTCTTCCTCCGGACAAACTGTATTTGTAGAGCCTTCAGAAACATTGACTTTGAACAATGAAATTACCGAGCTGTACTATCAGGAAAAAAGGGAAGTTGAGAAAATCCTTAAAGCATTAACTAATCAAGTTCACGCTCACGTTGAATCCATTCGGAGTATCATTGAAGCAGTAACAATGATGGATTTATGCTTTGCTAAAGCGCGGTATTCAATTGAAACAAAATCAAATAAGCCGTTGTTAAAAGAATCTGGATCTCTCGTCATTAGAAATGGATATCATCCGATTCTTTTATTGCGTCATCAACGTGAGACAATTGTACCATTGAATTTGGAGATTGGAAATTCATTTACTACGCTCCTTATCACCGGACCAAATGCCGGTGGAAAGAGTGTTGCCTTAAAATCCGTTGGGATTTTATCCTTAATGGTACAATGCGGAATTCATGTTCCAGTTTCACCGGATTCTGAGTTTCCGGTATTGAAAAAAATGTTTGTCCTTATTGGCGACAATCAATCGATCGAAAATGACTTAAGTACGTATAGTTCTCAAATTATACATCTTAAAAAGATCACCGAGCAAACAGATGCTCATTCCCTTGTGATGATTGATGAAATTGGATCCAATACCGATCCGACTGAAGGGGGGGCTATTGCAGCCGCCGTTCTTGAGTCGATTACATCATCGGGAGCATTGCTGATTGCAACATCTCATCAAGCAGCACTAAAAGCATTTGTGCACAATTCGGAACGGATGCAGAATGGTGCTATGGAGTTTGACCAAACTACATTGCTTCCTACATATCGATTCAAACAGGGGGTACCCGGAAGCAGTTATGCTGTCGAGATCGCACAGCGGCTTGGACTCAGCCAGATTATTATTGATCGCGCTAGAGGAATGCTGGGAGATCAAAAAGCTAAGCTCGAGGAGTTAATTTTTGAACTTGAAAGCAGGTCGCAATCCCTCGAACAAAAAATTGCAGCGGTGGATGCTGAGGCAAAGAAAAATAAAGAGTTAGCATCAAACTATGAAATCAAATTAAAGGCATTAAATTTTGAAATTCGTGAAGTAAAAAAGAAAGCGATCGAAGAGGCTAAATCAATCATTGAACATGCTGCATCGACTGTTGAAAAAACCGTGAAAGAGATCAGGACGCACCACGCAAACAGGGAGGTTATTAAAGATGCCCGGGAGCGTCTGTCAGATCTTGAAAAGAAAATTGAATTGCTCGAATCGGAAATGACTGACACAATGGTTGAGGAATCAAAGAAGTCATTTCAAGTATATGTCGGTGACCTTGTTGTGCTAAAATCGGGCGGTCAAAGCGGAACAGTTCTAACACTTCCCGATAAAAACGGAAATTTACAGGTAGCGTTCAACTCAATTAAGGCGAAAGTTAACATCTCAAACGTTGAATCAATCTCCAAAAAAAATACTAAAGAAACTATCTCAACCTCTTCATATTCAATCGATAAGCAGTTTACTACTGAAGTTGATGTTCGCGGATTATATGGTGACGAAGCTATCTCAACGGTCGATAAATTTCTCGATGACGCTGTAGTAGCAGGTTTACAACGTGTTGAGATTATACATGGAAAGGGAACCGGCGCATTGAAAAAAAGGATTGGGATTTTTTTGGAGAATGATACTCGTGTGAAATCAATGAGAATGGGTGAGTGGAACGAAGGGGGAGCAGGGATAACAATCGTGGAACTTGGAGATTGAAAAAGATTAAAAAAATATTGATCGCAAACCGGGGAGAAATTGCGGTCCGTATCCATCGATCGGCAAAAGAAATGGATATAGAAACCGTCGCTCTCTTCTCTGATCCGGACAGGACCTCTCCGCATATTTTGTATTGCGATCAAGCATTCCCGTTGCATGGGATCAGTTCTGTTGAAACGTACCTGGACATTGATAAGATATTGGAGATAGCAAAGAAAGCACATGTTGATGCGATACATCCGGGATATGGATTCCTTTCTGAAAAAGAACAATTTGCTCGTGCTGTTAATGATGCGGGCTTTATTTTCATCGGACCAAATCCTGAAACAATTGCCTTACTGGGAAGTAAAACTTCCGCACGGCAATTATTGAGCAAGTATCAGGTTCCAATAGTTCCCGGAAGTGTTAGTCCATTAAAGAGTTTACAAGAAGGAGTAAAAGTCGCAGAGGAGATCGGATATCCTGTTATGATCAAAGCTTCAGGTGGCGGTGGAGGCAAAGGGATGCGACGAGTGGATACAGAAGGCGAATTAGAAGGCTCAATCGAACGTGCCCGAAATGAATCTAAAAAATCTTTTGGAGATGACCGCGTATACATCGAAAAGTATATAGTCAATCCGAAGCATGTTGAAATTCAGATTTTAGCTGACTCACATGGTAATATCATACATCTTGGTGAACGGGAATGCTCCGTCCAGCGTCGTCACCAGAAAGTGGTTGAAGAATGCCCCAGCAGCGCTGTATCGGATCATCTGCGTCAGAAAATGGGACAGGCAGCAGTGGCGATAGCGAAAGCGGCAAAGTATATAAATGCAGGAACGATGGAATTCCTTTTAGATGCTGATAAGAATTTTTATTTTTTGGAAGTGAATACTCGCGTCCAGGTCGAACATCCGATCACCGAATTGGTGTATGGAATTGATATCATAAAAGAACAGATCCGCATTGCACAAGGAGAGAAACTTTCTTTCACACAGGAAGATGTAAAACTGAACGGACATGCGATAGAATGCCGCATTTCGGCAGAAGAAACGGATAACGATTTTCTTCCTTCAACAGGAAAGATCACTCATTTCTTCCCGAGCGAGGGACCGGGGATTCGTAATGATTCCGGCGCACGGGTTGGAACAGAAATTACAATGTATTACGATCCGATGATAGCAAAGCTCATCGTTCATGCACGTGATAGAAAAGAAGCGATCGCTAAGATGTCCCGGGCATTGTCTGAATACCAAATCAACGGTGTAAAGACAACGATCCCGTTTTGTCAATTTGTAATGAGACATGATGAGTTTGTGCGTGGTTCCTACGATATCAATTTTGTTGAAAAACATTTCCGTTCGTCAAACGTTCCATTGCGTCACGACACTGTCGTAGCAATCACTGCCGCATATTTGAAGCACTCTGAAAGTAACAACACCCCAGCTTCGTCGAACGGTACGTTTGTAAGCAAATCAAAGTGGAAAATGTCCGCATCCGATGAGTAAATTTACGCTTCATATCGACGATAAACATTTTGAAGTGGACGAGCGGGAAGAAGGGCTCGCCATTGACGGCAAGCTTCACGATGTCAATATCCATAAACTGACCGAGAACGAGTATAGCATCCTGATCGAAGCGAAATCATTTCACCTTTTTTTCAATAACTGCCGTAAATGTTTCTGTGCGCGGATAGACAATCACGTTTTCGAGATCAAACGCCAAACATTGCGGGATCAACTGGCGGAACGCTTTTTGAAGACGTCGAGCGATCATTCGCATGCTGTTACATTTCGTGCACCGATGCCCGGGCTTGTCACAAAGGTTATCCGGCAGGCTGACCAACAGGTCAATGAAGGGGACGGAATACTTGTCGTTGAAGCGATGAAGATGGAAAATGAGATCAAAACATCCAAAGCAGGCATCATCAAAAAGATTTTTGTCCGGGAAAAACAAGCGGTTGAAAAAGGTGATCCACTATTCATAATCGAGTAAGCATGAAACAATTTGAAGAACCGGTAGTTACCAAAGAACTTGCAAAACAACACGGTTTGACCGACGAAGAGTTCGAAAAAGTACTCTCAATTCTTGATAGAGTTCCCACATACACTGAACTTGGCATTTATAGTGTCATGTGGAGCGAACATTGCAGTTACAAAAATTCTATTGCTCAATTGAAGACACTTCCACGTTCCGGCAAACGTCTTCTCGTCGGTGCAGGAGAAGAGAATGCGGGACTCGTTGATATTGGAGACGGACTTGCAGTTGCGTTTAAAATTGAAAGTCATAATCATCCCTCAGCTGTAGAGCCGTACCAAGGAGCTGCAACCGGTGTGGGTGGCATCATGCGCGATATATTTACGATGGGTGCACGTCCGATTGCTTCGCTGAATTCTTTACGGTTCGGTGATATTGACGATAAGCAGACTCGTCATCTTCTCAAAGGAGTTGTAAAGGGAATCGGCGATTACGGAAACAGTTTCGGCGTTCCCACTGTTGCCGGTGAAGTCTATTTTGATCCGTGTTATCAAACGAATCCGCTTGTGAATGCCATGTCGATCGGTATCGTCGAGCACGGTCATGTTGCTTCAGCAATTGCAAAGGGAGAAGGGAATGTTATCATGATCGTCGGTTCTGCTACTGGAAGAGATGGAATTCACGGCGCCACTTTTGCTTCAGAAGAAATTTCGGAAGCATCAGAATCAAAACGTCCCTCCGTGCAGGTCGGAGATCCTTTTACTGAAAAATTACTGCTCGAAGCAACGCTCGAAGCGATTCGTGCGGGATTGATCGTTGGGATTCAGGATATGGGAGCCGCGGGATTGACATGTTCTTCGACCGAAATGAGTGCTAAAGGCAACAGCGGCATGGAATTGAACCTCGATCTCGTACCAATCCGCGAAACGCACATGACTGCGTACGAGATCATGTTATCGGAATCGCAAGAAAGAATGTTACTTGTTGCTGAACCAAAAAATGAGCAGGCAATCAAATCAATTTTTGAAAAATGGGATTTAAACTGCATTACAATCGGAAAAGTAACTTCGGATGGAATGGTTCGCATTTATCATCAAGGAAAATTGAAAGCGGAAGTTCCCGCTGAGACATGCGTTCTCGGCGGCGGTGCACCGGTATACATTCGCGAGACGAAGAAGCCGGATTATTTGGCAGCAACGTCTTCATTCAATGTGGACTCACTCTCAACCCCTAAAAATCTTTCTGAATCAATTTATAAACTTATTCAATCCCCAAACATTGCAAGCAGGCGATGGGTGTTTGAACAATATGATTCGATGGTGCGAACGAACAGCGTCGTTCTACCGGGGTCGGATGCCGCAGTAGTCCGGATCAAAAAATCCGAAAAACTATTGGCTGCGAAAACCGATTGCAACGGCAGATATGTCTATCTCAATCCGCGTAAAGGTACGATGATTGCTGTGGCTGAATCAGGCCGCAACGTTGTGTGCACCGGTGGGAAACCGATTGCGATCACAAATTGTTTGAACTTTGGGAATCCTTACAAGCCTGAAGTCTACTGGCAATTTACGGAAGCGATCGCAGGAATGCGTGAAGCATGTCTTGCTTTGGATACTCCTGTTACGGGCGGCAACGTCAGCTTTTATAATGAAAGTCCGACGGCATCAGTGTTTCCGACACCAACGATTGGAATGCTGGGGATCATAGAAAAAGAATCGCACGTTACAACTGCAAATTTTAAGGAAGCAGGAGATGCAATCTATCTCTTAGGGACAAATCGGGGCGATATTTGCGGGAGTGAGTTTCTTTTTCTGGAATATGGAATAGCATCGGGCGATGCACCGTTCTTCGAACTTGCCTTTGAAGTGAAATTGCAGCAATGTGCTCTCGAAATGATCCAGAACGGATTGATCAAATCTGCGCACGACATTTCCGAAGGTGGATTGATCGTCTCGTTGCTCGAAAGTGCAATTGTGGGTAGGGAGAAATTTGGATTTGAGATAAAAATATCGGCAGGCTCATTACCGTTACACCGAATTCTTTTTGGTGAAGATCAGTCGCGCATCGTTATTACCTCAAATGAAAAGAATGGATCGCTGATGAAGAAAATTGCCGAAAAATATTTCGTTCCTTTCGATCGACTCGGAACGGTAACCCAAAATATGAAAGCAACTATTAATAGTGATATTACACTCGATATCGAGAAGGTTGATGATCTTTATTTTAATGCTCTCCATCGGAGCGTTAGCCGGAATTAAGTTGTGCAAACTGTGAATACACATACTAAGGTTCAAAATCACGTACTTGAAAGATTTCCTTTTGATGTTATACGGATGGTGGGGAATGATGCCGTCGATTTTCTACAACGAATTACAACGAATGATTTTAGCAACTTCAAACCGGGGGACATTCAGAAGACTCTTATCATTACTGAAAAGGGTAGAGTGATTGATGCGGTATGGGATATTCATCGCGGCGGCGATGTGTTGATGATCTGCAGCCATGCAATGGCAAATAAAGTCATTTTATGGCTGAAAAAATTCATCATTATGGAAGATATCGCATTAGAAAATGTTACTTCAAAATTCCGTGTTGATGTATCATTCGATTCCGGATCTTTACAAGAAAATTGTTATGCGACAGATTTTTTCGGAAATGCCGCATGGTTTTCAGTTTCGGATTCTGTCGACGGTGCCGTGCAATTCCCGGATCTGTCTTTTGAAATGTGGAGAATTGAGCAGGGAATTCCTGTTGCGAAAAAAGAATTGGTTCAGGATTACAATCCATTGGAACTGAATCTATGGGAGTGGATCAGTTTCACTAAAGGATGTTATATCGGTCAGGAAGTTATCGCACGATTAGATACATACAATAAAATCCAACGCTCATTGTGCTTAATTTCTTCAAAGGACAATGTCTCTGAAGGAAATATGATCGTTGATGACGAGAAAAAAGAGATTGGAAAAATCACAAGTTTTGCGTGTGGTACCGGTCTTGCCGTTATTCGATCCAAATTCGCGGTTCCGGATTCTGTAGTGACTACTTCAGAGGGTTCAAAAATAACCATCACTAAGATTTTTGGGAAAGAAATGCATGGAAGAAATTAAAGTATCAGCTGCAACAAAGCAAGAACAGTATGAAGAGTTGCTTCCTCAGATAACTTCATTGCTCAACGATGAACCGAATAGTATCGCCAATATGGCTAATGTTGTTGCTGCCTTAAAACAAACATTCGATTATTATTCATGGGTTGGTTTCTATCTTTTCGATAAACAGTCGAACGAACTTGTACTGGGTCCATTCCAGGGGAAGATCGCATGTACCCGCATCGGTTTTGGAAAAGGGGTCTGCGGCGCTTCATTTCAACAAAAGGAGACTATCATCGTACCTGACGTTGAACAATTTCCAGGGCACATCTATTGCGACGGTGGAACAAAATCAGAGATTGTTGTTCCTATCTTTCTACAATCAAACATTATCGGCGTGCTCGATGTGGACAGTTATGCGTTTGACAGTTTTGATGAGACCGATAAAAAATATCTTGAACAACTATTGGCAACCATCGCTGGAAGGATTGCGAATTAAGTATGGCAAAATATAAGCTGACGAAAGCCCCGAAGGCATATAAGAACGTGGGCTTTCTAGGGGGCAAGGATGCACGCCCGCTTCGAATCCTATCTGAATTTCTTGAGCCTCTCAGTCGTTTCAATTACTATAATGTTAAAGATACGATTGTTTTTTTCGGTTCAGCCCGAATCAAACCGAGAAGCGATACGATTAAGGATCTTAGAGCATTGGCAAAGAACGGAACGGGCAAGTCAGTCCATTCAAAAAAATATCATGATCAACTTCTGCAGGCTGAGATCGCAGTTGAGATGTCGCGCTATTATGAGGATGCAACTGAATTGTCGCGGTTGATTACTACATGGTCAAAGAAGTTGAAAGATAAAGGACGATTGCTCGTCTGTTCCGGCGGCGGTCCGGGAATTATGGAGGCGGCGAACAAAGGTGCGCTGCTTGCAAAAGGAGAATCGATCGGATTGAATATCAGTCTTCCGTTTGAACAGTATCCAAATCAGTTTATTACACCCAAATTTAATTTTGAATTCCACTATTTCTTCATGCGGAAATTGTGGTTCATGTATCTTGCAAAAGGACTTGTTGCTTTCCCCGGTGGATTCGGAACGCTCGACGAGTTCTTTGAATTACTTACGCTGTTGCAAACGAAGAAGGTGGGGAAAAAGATGGTCGTAATCCTGTACGGTAAAAGTTTTTGGAACAAGATTGTAGATTTTAAAGCACTCGTGAAGTACGGAATGATCGGTCCGGATGACCTGAAACTCTTCAGTTTCGCCGATACTCCTGAAGAAGCATTTGCGATACTGACAAAAACGATGAAGGAACATTACCCGGAATTCAAATGATCGATTCCCCGGAAAAAAACATCTCTGAGATCAAAGCACTTATTACGCTTCTTGACGACGAAGATGAAAAGATTTTTGAAACTGCACGTGAACGGCTTTTGAACCACGGCGAAAAGATTCTTTCGTTCCTTCCTTTGCAAAATCAACAAGACACATTCATTTCCAAACGGATTAGGAATATCCGCGAACAAATTCTACGCAATCATTTTAAGGTTGAAATTCGAAATCTAAAACGGACCCCCGACGGTGACATTGATCTTGAGGATGGCGTATTTCTGATCGCCCGTACCCGGTATTTCGATCTAGATCCGAATCCTTCCATAGCACAAATAAATGAATATGCATACCAGTTGAAGGAAAAATTGATATCTATTTCAGATCAAACCGAGATACTGCGCCGCACGATCTCGTTTTTTGTAGAAGAGAAAGGTTTTACCGGTAATCAAACCGATTATTACAGTGAGGACAACCAATACATCAACCGTGTCTTGGAAACAAAGACCGGAATTCCGATCACACTGAGTGCAATTTACCTGCTGGTCGGTAAACGGATTGATTTACCGATGAGCGGTATCGGGCTTCCTGGGCATTTCACGCTCCGATTTTCTTTCGGTGACACGAATGTCTATTTTGATCCGTTCAATAACGGTACGATACTGTCGCGGGGAGATTGTGAATCGATGGTTCAGAATCTCGGCTTTACGTTCACGGAAGAGTATTTGCAGCCTGTCACGAACAAACAAATACTCGAGCGGATGTTCAGAAACATCATTTTATCGCTGGAAAAGAAGGAAGAGATGGAGCGAATAGAAACAATCAGACAATTCATTGATACTCTCAATTCAGATTTGTAAATTGAAGTGGAGGGGGGTGACTGGTTTCGACGGGGTAGAGAATGGGTGGACAAGCATACCGTGCTCGTTACATGCACGTTAATCTCGTGACAAAAACATAAATGCAGATAACTACGGTTACGCACTCGCCGCTTAATTAGCCGCGAGCGCCAATACGGATCCCGCCTAACGGGTTCGTAACGGCGTCGACAATGTTAGGATCGTCGGTACAATGTCTCGGTGGTGCCGATTAAATCTTTTCCGGGACTGCACTTTGCCGGTTTTGAGTTCAGCCATAACGCAAAGTAAAGGCAAGCCGCTGAACTGAGTATGGAGATGGTCTACTGGTTTTCACTTCGGACCGGGGTTCGAATCCCCGCACCTCCACAGTGTCCATTAAATTTTCCAAGTCTTAGAGATTTGGAAAATTTTCATTCTATGAAAATCCAATTCACCAAAATGAGCGGTGCCGGCAACGATTTTGTTGTTGTCGATAACCGTTCGGGTATCGTCACAAATCCCAATCAATTTGCCATCTCTGTTTGCAACCGCAGACTGGGAATCGGTGCGGATGGACTTTTGCTCATTGAGAAGAGCTCCAAAGCAGACATTTTAATGCAGTATTACAATGCTGACGGTTCAAGTGCTGGTATGTGCGGCAACGGCGGCAGATGCATCGCCAAGTTTGCTTTTGACAATGGTATCGTTACAAAAGATCATTTTGCGTTTGAAGCGTTCGGATACATCTACGAGGTGACACGACATGCTCCCACGATCTACGAATTAAAGATGAAGGACCCGTTTGATGCCAGACTGAACCAATCTGTGAAGGTCAATGGCAAGACGTTAAAGGCAAATTATCTCAACACCGGAACAGATCATTCAGTTATATTTCTTGATGAGAATCCGGAACTCGGTTCGTTACAGAACGCAGATGTGTTTACTATCGGTCGTTTGGTCAGGTACCATGAAGTATATCAACCGAAAGGAACAAACGTTAATTTTGTTTCTAAGATTAGTGCAAACAAAATTGAATTAAGAACTTATGAACGAGGAGTTGAAGACGAAACTTTAGCATGTGGGACCGGATCAGTAGCAAGTGCATTGCTTTGCGCGCAAAGATACAATTGGGAAAGTCCCGTGGAAGTTAAAGTAAAAAGCGGTGAAACTCTGACGATAAGTTTTTTAAGAGAACGAGCGGGACTATTTAGCAATGTCACGTTGAGGGGTCCAGCAGCGAATGTGTTTACCGGACAAATTGAAATACTTGCTGATTTCAATATTTCAATCGCATAATTTAGTTATAATAAGGATTATGTTAATTAAACAATACCGGGAAGAAACTCATCTCCCGAAGTAATCGGCAACCTGTTTCGTTGTCCGTGTATTCAAAATATCTTTCTTTTCACACCACCCTTTTCGCGCAATACCAACTCCATATTTAACATCAGTCAATCCGTTAACCACGTGTGAGTCTGGATTAATTGCAATCATAACTCCTTTACTGATGGCGTACTTCACCATGCGCCAATCGAGATCTAATCGCATTGGATGAGCATTGATCTCGATGATCTTTCCATGATCTGCTGCGGCATTAATGATCTCTATCTGATTTAATGGATAACCATCCCGCTCAAGCAACAAGCGTCCTGTGAGATGCCCGATGATTGTGACGTACTTGTTCTTGACTGCTTTTAGAATCCGCTTCGTCATATCTGCTTCATTTAATTTGAAGTTGCTATGCACCGATGCAACAACGTAATCAAGTAGAGCTAATGTCTTGTCATTAAAGTCCATATCGCCATTCGTCAGAATATCTACTTCGCTTCCTTTAAAGAGCCGGAAGTTCTTGAACTTTGCGTTGAGGACGTCGATCTCTTTGTGTTGCTTCTTTACCCGGTCTTCGGACAACCCGTTTGCATACGCAGCGACCTTGCTGTGGTCTGCTATGCCGAGATATTCCCAGCCAAGTTTCTGTGCTCCCGCAGCCATCTCAGCAAGAGTATTATGTCCGTCGCTGTAATTTGTATGGCAATGAAAAGTCCCTCTGATGTCATCGTAGGTCACCAGTTTGGGAAGTTTGCCGTTCTGAGCCGCTTCAATTTCCCCAAGGTCTTCCCGCAGTTCCGGCTCAACATAATCGAGTCCTACTGACTTGTAAACATCTGCCTCGGTCTTGCACGGAACGATTTTTTTTGACTTTCTTCCTTTCTCTCCGGTATCAGGGATGGCAAAGCCATACTCATTCAATGTCCATCCATTTTCTCTCGCCAGTGCGCGTACTCTAATGTTATGCTCTTTACTTCCGGTGAAATAGTTCAATGCGAAAGGAAATTCTCTATCGTCAACCACACGTAGATCGCAATTGATACCTGCGCTCAATACGACACTCGCTTTCGTTTCTCCTTCGCCGGTGATTCGCTCAACACTCCTGTGCGTTGTGAAAATTTTGAATATCTCTTTCGCATCTTTTTTTGACGCACTGACAACGATGTCGATATCGCCGATTGTTTCTTTTCTGCGGCGAAGACTGCCGGCGATCTCCGAGCGGATGATTCCTTTATGCGATTTAATAGTGTCAAAGATCGCTTGCGCAGCGTTCTCCGCGACGTTGATATGAAATTTGGATGAATGTTTGCGTACTTGTTCTATTCCGAGAAGGATGTTTTCTTCCGTCTTCTTGCCGAACCCTTCCAACTTCTCCAGTTTGCCTGCTTTTGCGGCTTTCTCCAGTTCATCAATGGAAGAAATCTTCATTTTCTTGTAAAGGAATGCGACTTTCTTCGGTCCCATACCTTGTATCTTCATCATATCAAAGATGCCGGGGGGAAATCCCTTCTTGAGACTTTCGCGATCGGGAGACTTGCCTGTTTTAACAAGATCGGAAATGACCTTCGCAATGCTCTCGCCGATTCCCTTCACTTTTCGGATTTCACCATTCTCAACGATCGTTTTAAGATCTTCGGTTACTCCTCCCATCACGCGCGCGGCGTTGTGAAATGCTCTGCACTTAAAAGGATTCTCTCCTTTTAATTCAAGGAGTGTTCCCATCTCATCGAGTATTTCGGCAACTTGGGTTTTGTCCATAGATCACCTAATATTTTTTCTGTACAAAATTCCTCAACAATACTTTCCCATGTTCTGTCGCAATTGACTCCGGATGAAATTGCACGCCGAAAACAGGATATTGTTTGTGCTGCACTCCCATGATGACGCCGTCAGCAGTTTTTGCCGTAACATCGAGAGAGTCTGGCAGCGATTTCGGTTCAATCACAAGTGAATGATATCTCGTTGCTTTGAATTTTGACGGAATGGATTTGAATATCCCTTTCCCTTCGTGCAGTACTTCGGAAGTCTTGCCATGCACAACACTCGGTGCCTTCACTACATTGCCGCCAAATGCTTCGCCAATTGATTGATGCCCGAGGCAAACGCCTAGGATCGGAATTTCTTTATGCAATTCTTGTATCAACGGAACGGAAATACCTGCTTCTTTCGGTGTGCATGGTCCGGGAGAAATGACGATCGCTTCCGGTTTGAGTTTGCGGATTTCTTCAATTGTAATTTTATCATTACGGACGACATTCAATTCAACATTCATCTCACCGAGATACTGAACGAGGTTGTATGTGAATGAGTCGTAGTTGTCGATTACAAGTATCATATTTATTTTAAATCTACCACGAAGTCACAAAGACACAAACATATTTTGTTTGTGAATTAGTGTTTTTGTGGTTACTGCTCCAATGTTGTCGTTGCTTCGACGGCTCGAATGACGGCATCCATTTTGATCAACGTCTCCTGATATTCCTTCGATGGCACAGAATCGTACACAATTCCCGCTCCCGCCTGGAAATATGCATAGCCGTCCTTTACGATCGTTGTGCGGATGGCAATACAGGTATCAAGGTTCCCTGAGAAATCGATATACCCGATCGCACCTCCGTAAATGCCGCGCTTCACAGGTTCAAGTTCTGCAATAATTTCCATTGCCCGTATCTTTGGTGCGCCGGAGAGTGTTCCTGCTGGAAAACAAGAGAAGAATGCGTCGATGGCGGTCAATTCCTTTTTCAATTTGCCGCGGACATTAGAAACGATGTGCATGACGTGTGAATACTTCTCGACCGCCATATACTCCGTAACATCCACTTTGCCGAATTCGCTGATACGACCGATGTCGTTACGTCCGAGATCGATCAGCATTAAATGCTCGGCGAGTTCTTTGGGGTCTGCGAGCAGATCTTTTTCCAGCGTAACATCTTCTTCCTCTGTCTTTCCACGTTTTCGGGTTCCGGCAAGGGGACGAGTTTCGACGATTCCGTTTTCGACACGTACTAATAATTCAGGTGAAGAACCGGCAATACACATTCCGTTCAGTGAATAGAAATACATGTATGGCGATGGGTTGATGACCCGAAGCATTCGATAGATCGCAAATGCATCTCCGTCGAATTTGCGTTTCATCCTATGCGACGGAAGAACCTGAAACACATCCCCTTCAACAATGTATGCTATCGATCTCTCCACCATTTTTTCGTATTCGGATTTGCTGATTGATTGCTCGACATTTCCAACTGTCGGATGTTTCACTTCCGATGGGACCGACTTTTGCAGGATCCGTTTCATTTTACTGATTTCAGCGGATGCCTTTTCAAATTCTGAACGCAATTCTGATTCGGAAGCATTTGCCGGGATGTAGGCATTTGAGACCAACAGTAATTTTCTTTTCACGTTGTCAAAAACAAACAACGTATTGCAAAACATGAGCAGTGAATCGTCGATGTTCAGCTCATCTAATTTTGCTGAGGGTATATTTTCGATCAGTTGTATCGTTTCGTACCCGAAATATCCGATCGCGCCGCTGACCAATCGTGGTATTCCATCGACATGAACAGTCTTGTAATGCGAGAATATCTTTTTCAGGGCATCGAGCGGATGAGAAATGCCGGCGACGAGTTTGGGCATCACGGTGACGTCGGGATGACGTGTTTGAATTTCGTATTGCTTTCCGCGGATGATGAAATTGCTGAAAGGATTGAAACCGATGAACGAATACCGGCTTATCTTCTCTCCTCCCTCGATGCTTTCCAACAAAAAAGAGTACGGGCTTTCATCGCGTACTTTCAAATAGACCGAAACAGGCGTTTCAGTATCGGCAAGGATTTCGTCGAACAACGGAATGACGTTTCCCTGCTGAGTCAAATTTTTGAATTCTTCAAATGTTATCATACTATACTTCTATTTTCGGCCACAAAATCTCCGCGTTGCCCTCTTCATACTTATCGACCAATTTTCTAAATTCATTCGGTACCGGAGTTGACTTACCTGTTTTAGGATCGGTCCATACCAATGTTGCGAGGTTCTTTGCTACCTGAATGTTGCTCTTTGCATGTATCATCACACCTTCACAAACAAAGCTAGAATTCCTGATCGACACGATACGCGAGAAGATTTTCAATTCGTCATCGAATGTGGCTGTGTTCAGGTAATCAATCTCATTCCGGACGAGCACTATTCGCACAGAACCGGAAATTGAGCGCTCGTCAATTTCTAATCCCACCTTTTTGAAATAATCGACACGGGCTACTTCAAAGTACAACAAGTAGTTGCCGTTGTGGACAATTCCTTGCCAGTCTATCTCGTAGTTACGAACTCGGACGAGATGTGTATGTTTGAATTTTGTATGCTCCATTAAAAAAAACACATAGGCACATAGTTCACATAGTCTATTTGTTCTATGTGGTTAATTGAAAATTTGTTTAAATCTCTCAGCAGCAAATTTTACTTGTTCCATTGAAACATCCAAGTGCATCAGTGCGCGGAATTTGGTAAACGTCGCTCCGGAAATCAATACGCCATGTTCTTTCAAGATTGTGATGATGTCTTGTGGATTTTTTCCTGTCTTCTGAACGTCGACAATGACGATGTTTGTTTGAACGCTTTCCATGTCGATATCAAATACTTTTATCTTCGACAACTCCTGCGCAAAGTATTTTGCCTTCTCGTGATCCTCTTTCAAACGCTCCATATTATTCTGCACGGCATACAACGCGCCGGCTGCAATAATTCCCGATTGTCTCATTCCGCCGCCGAAGACCTTTCGCCATTTATGTGCTTTCGTTATAAACTCTTTCGTACCGCAAAGAGCAGAACCAACCGGTGCACCAAGTCCTTTTGAGAAACAAACGGAGACGGAATCGAAATATTGCGCCCACTCTTTCATCGGTATTCCGGTTGCGACCGATGCATTCCACAGTCTGGCGCCGTCAAGATGGAAAATAATATTTCGCTCTTTGCAGAATGCAGAGAGTTTCTTGATCTCATCAATGGGAAATATTGCCCCTCCCGCCCGGTTATGCGTGTTCTCAACACAGATAACTTTCGTCTTCGGCATGTAGTATAACGCAGGACGAATGTGCGGCGGTAAATCTTCCGCGTGAAAAGCACCACGCCCGCCCGGAATAGTTTTTACTTGCACAGAAGACATCACCGCAGGAGCAGCTGTTTCATAGTTGAACATATGCGCTTCCTGCTCCATAATGACTTCATCACCAGGTTCTGTGTGTGCTTTTAATGCCAATTGGTTGCTCATGCAGCCGCTGACAACATACAATGCCTTCTCTTTTCCTAAAAGTGAAGCAACAGTCTCTTGCAGTTTATTCACAGTTGGGTCTTCACCGAAAACATCGTCCCCGACTTCGGCGGTTGCCATGGCTTCACGCATTCCTTTAGAAGGTCGGGTGACGGTATCACTGCGTAGGTCGATAAATTGATTGGTCATATTCGTTTTCGTAATAAAGGATAACTGATTGAAAATAAGAAAATTAGTAATGCGATGCTTGCAGAAATTCTTGTAATCCAATCACCATGTTTCGAATAAAATGTTTTTTCGTTGAATGGTGTTATGGTTCGTTGGATATAATTTTGAACATACATGTCGGTTTTGTCGTACGCATTGCCGAATGGGTCAATAAAGGAGGAGATTCCTCCGTTGGCGCAGCGAACTGCCCAGCGTCGATTTTCTATTGCACGAAGAACTGCGTATTGTTGATGTTGTCGTGCTCCAGAAGTATTCCCCCACCAACTATCATTAGTTATGAATATCAAAAACTCAGATCCTTTGTCAACAAATGAAGCAACGAATTCAGGAAAGATTGATTCGTAACAGACCATTGCCAGAAATTTTGAGTTGATCTTCGTGCTAAAGAATACCGTACTGTCCTTACCAAGCCCCCAATTACTGATTCCAACACCCCATCGCAGCGGTTCGATCAAGAACGGAACTTGATCTGCATAGGGGATTCGTTCGGCGAAAGGAACAAGCCTCATTTTGCTGTACGACTGCGTTTCAGCCATACCTGGTTCAGAAAGAAAAATGGAGTTGAATGAGTCGTATCTAATGTTTGATCCTTTGATCGTGTTGCTGGATGGCGGAGCGCTATCCGACTCATAGTACTTCACCTTTGCATAGCCACTGACGATTGCAATATTCAGACTATCAACCTGTCTACGGAACTCAGAATATTGTTCATTGAATGATGGGAGGTTTAGCAGGATTGCCGATTCAGGCAACACGACAAGATCGACAGAATCCTTTATTTGTTTTTTGATAAGATCCAGATACCAAAGAGTTTGATTCCATCTACCTTGAAAAGAATTTGCCCC
>JACPGG010000104.1:0-9574 GCA_016182545.1 Ignavibacteriales bacterium | reverse complement strand
TTGTCCCATGGATCTACATTCGGCTGCACAACGCCAACCGTAAAACTGCTAGAGTTTATTTCCTGCAGAGATCGCTCATCCACAGTAAGAGAATAAAAATTAGGCAATATGTACAGCAATAGAGCAGCGATAGCAAGTCCGAATGATCTTTTTCGATTTAATTCAGATAGAATAGATTTCAAAAGGAAGTAGATAACTATATTGATTATCAACACCCAAAGTGAAATTCCATAGACTCCGGTTATATCTGCAAATTGAATTTTCTCCAGATGATATGTTTGAGTATTTCCGATTGTCAGCCACGGGAACGCAAATTCACCGAGTGCGTAGAGCCATTCGAAGGTAACCCAAATGAATGGAAAAGAGCAAACGGAATACCAATGAGGTATTCTCTTTCTTACAAAATAATAAACCGAAGCCGGCAATGTAAAAAACATCGGCTGCCATAGCAGCAATGCTCCGCCCGCAAACATTAGATATGGATCTTTGAGATGCGTAAATCCGCCAACCCAATAGAGCGTGAAAGTCGAAAAAAGAAAAAAAGTAGCGTACGAGTATCGGAATAATCTTCCGTATGAAGTGATTGTGTCTGTAAGCAAGAGAAACGGAACGAAACCAATGCAAGCAGTTACACCGACCGGAATGGGTGGAAAAGAAAGACCCAGGAGTACAGCAGTGGTAATGGATAAACCGATGAGAAATTTTTTCTGTTGATCGAATTTAAAATATGATTTCACAATCAGTTATCTAAATGTATTGAATTTCGTTTCTTGACCTTCACCGATAAATATTCCCATGAATAGGTCGTTATGAATCCTATTCCAATTCCTACAACTCCTCCGGCGAGTATATCAGACGGATAGTGGACACCTACATATGGACGAGAGAGTGCAACAAGAAATGCAAATGAATACCAATACCATTTTTGGTTCTTGTAGAAGTGTGCAATAACGAATGCTCCCGCGAAATTATTGACAGCATGAGATGATGGAAACGACAATCCACCGCCACAATCAACAAGCAACCGGACCCCGTCAAGTGCCCGACATGGTCTGACCCTGCCAAAAATTTCTTTCAGAAATGAACTGTTGAGTTGATCACTAATAATTACAGTTGCAATAAGAATACCTACAGTTATTCTCCCCGTCTCACCCCCCTTCCAGACTACTAAACCTATGAGTGCAATAACTACGGCAATAACAGGTTTCTGCTTATTCAGATCGGTGAGAAATGGCATGAGCCAGTCCAAAATTGGATTGGCAAGTGAGTGATTGATAAAAAAGAAGATTGAGACATCAATCGAATACAAGAAGTCGATCACGATTTCTGATTTCTCCTACGAACCCATAGAATAACTGCAATCACGATGCCTGTAATTATCAGCGCAGTAACAATTTGACTGTACGTTGATAAATAAAATCCTATTGACTCCCAATTCTCCCCGAGTAATGTCCCGGCATAAATGAGAATAGCATTCCATGCGAAGGCACTGACAAAGCAAAGCAACATCGTAGGGATAAAAGTTACTTCGGACATACCGGCGAAGAATCCGACCACAGCACGTGTTCCTGAGAGGAACCTATTTACCACAATCAACCAGTATCCGTAATGCCGAAACCAATGCTCCACTTTGTGGATAGCATCCAACGGCAGAAATTTAATTTTTCCTGTCTCGATGATTCTCAACCCAAACCAATCGCCAATTTGATACATTGTCATAAATCCTGATGTGCTGCCGAGTGTAGCAATGATTAGCGCGGGCCAAAAATCGATGTGACCGATTCCGACAAGATATCCCCCGGCAACGATGATTATATCACTCGGTGATGGGGGAAAAAGGTTCTCGATATACGCGATAAAGAAAATAGCGACGTAAACCCAGATCGGATTGAGTTGTTGAAGGAATGTAATGATCGTTTCCACGTGCTGTTTTTATTTTGAATTGATCAATGTAACTGCATAAGCAGAAGCACCTTCTCCTGAACCAATGAAACCTAAATTTTCATTTGTCGTGGCTTTTACTGAAACAGCTGTTAGGTCTATTCCAACGGATTGGGAAATATTCATTCTCATTTGATCGACATACGGAAGTATCTTTGGTTTCTCAAGCACCAGTGTTGAATCAATATTCACGACAGTGTATCCATGATTTCTCAACAGGTTTGAGGTATGCTTGAGTAATTCCAGACTCGATATATTTTTATATTGCTGTTCAGTATCAGGAAAATGTTTGCCGATATCCCCTAATGCTGCTGCTCCCAAAAGAGCGTCGCAGATTGCATGGAGAAGAACATCGGCATCTGAATGCCCGAGCAATCCCTTTTCGAACGGAATCTCCACTCCACCGATGATTAATTTTCTCCCGTCAACCAATCGGTGAACATCATATCCAAATCCGATGCGATTCATACTATGCCTTTATTTTAAATCCAAGGAACAAATGATGTGGTTTTCTCCATTCAACATGCACGTCATCTACAACTGCTGAACGGGGACCAACGCGCAGCTCTTTGATACATTCTTCGATCAATCCTCTCTCTCCCTCTACTTCCAAATATACAGAACCTTCCGATAAGTTCTCGACAAATCCCTTTAATTCATATTTTCGCGCGATTCGATCCGCAAACCATCGATACCCTACCCCCTGAACGATACCCTTCACTGTTATTTTCGCATTTGCGTCCATTTCTATTCTTCCGGTTTCACTTTCAATCCTAGTTTTATCGCAATGAGATCTGAGAATTCTGATATCAAAATACCGACAATGATCAATCCGCCGCCGATGATTCCCATCGATCCAAGCACTTCGTCGAGAACAAAATATGCCAGCACCGCCGCAATGACCGGCTCGATCGTAAAAATAATGACAGCACGTGTCGGTGTCGTATCTTTTTGAAATCGCGTTTGTGAGTATGTCGTCAACACCGTTGCAAAAATACCCATATACAGCAGTGCGATAAATAAATTGTCAGTAGCAGAGAAACGGATCTCTTCGAAAGGAAGAATCAGCAACGCGGTGGAGGCTGTCATCGACACTTGAACGAATGATAAATGAACCGGATTTTTTCCTTTCGTATGAATGTCAACATAGACGATATACACCCCGAAGAGCATGGCTGAAATTAAAACCAGAAAATCGCCGAAGTTGATCCCTTCACCCGTCGGTGAGGTTAACAGATAAAGACCGTACGTGACGATAATGATTCCGACCACATTGCCGATCTTGGGTGGACGTTTTTCTAAAATCAATTGGGCAAGAGGAGTAAAAATTACCATGAGCCCGGTAATAAAAGCCGCTTTCGAAGCTGTTGTCTGATAGATCCCGTAATTTTGAATGACAATACCGATGCCGAGCATAACACCGAGGAATATCCCGCTTTTTATCGTATGCTTCTCGATGAACTTTAGTTGCTTCAGCAAAAATAAAAAAAAGATGACAGCACCGATACCGAACCGCAACGCAACGAATAGGGATGGTGAAATGTCAGGCGATCCCACTTTGACAACGACGAACGTACTTCCCCAGATGAAAGTCGTGGCGAACAGCATAAGTTCTGCGCGTGAACGTATTGTCATTTCAAATCCAGTTTCTTTGCGATTGATTCGGGAATCATTGTAAATGCCATCATAATAAAACGCCAGAACCATTTTGAATACACAAAATCTTTTCCCAATTGTTGGGCTTTGAAAATATCGCGTGCAACATCTTCAGCGCTTGCGGTAATGATGCCCGGAGTGGTGCGTCCTTCGATCATTTTTGTACGGACAAAACCGGGATGAACGGTCATTACCTGCACTCCGGCAGAATGGAGCCGGTTTCGCAATCCTGAAAGAAAGGTGGTAAATCCCGCTTTTGCGCTTGCGTACACATAATTGCTTTTTCTCCCTCGTTCACCCGCAACAGAACTGACGCCGACGATAAATCCTTCCCTACGTTGCTCAAAATCGGCGGCAATAATATGAATGATCGATACGAGTCCGGTATAATTTACATCAATGACATTCTTTGCGTCGGTAAACTTCTGTTCGGATTGCTTTTGATCGCCAAGAGCGCCAGCAAGCGTAATTACACCGATCGGCTTGTAAGGTAGTGAATCGTAAAAACTTTGATGTGAAGCTACATCCGCTGCGTCGAATTTAAATGCCTGCGCATCCACTTTAAAGCGTAATGAGATGTCATGTGCATCGCGGACAAGTTGATCATAACTCCTGCTTGCGAGATAGATATTGTAACCATGCTTTGCGTAGAGAAATGCCAACGGACGCGCTATATCGGATCCTGCGCCGAGAATCAAGACATATTTCATACGATACCGATCCTTCGTGATTGGAGAGAAAGAAATTTCTTCTGGGGATCATGCCGGCGCTTGATTTCCATGAATCGAGGAAGATTCTCGTATCCTTTTTCAAAAATTTCTTTCTTCATCCGGACATCTTTTGTCAAATAGAGACGACCTCCGAAGTGAGTGATGATCTCATCGAGTTCCGTAAATAGATTCATAGATTTCTGTGTTAATGGAAAATCGAGAGCCAGTGTGTATCCTTCCTGTGGAAATGAAAGGATGCCTTCCTGCTTCCCAAATAATTTCAACACGGCAAGAAACGACCCTTCTCCGCTTTCTGAAATTCGTTTGAGGATAGTTTTTAATCCCTCGGCGGAAGACTTTTTGGGAATAACAAACTGGTATTGCGTAAAACCTCTTTTTCCGTAAATTTTGTTCCAGTCCAAAATCATATCAAGTGGGTAGAAAAATGGTTCGTATTCGACAAATGAATCGCGGGAAAAATACGAAGCATATCGCACCATATTGAAAACTTGAATTGTGTAAGTATTCAAAACAAAATCCGGAAAGAAAAATGGTACGCTAGCAGAAAAAGGTCTATCGATCTTTAAAGGATCTCTGTATTTATATCCTACCTCATCTTTGGTCGCGTGTTCACCTAAAATCAATGCAGATCGTCCAAGGCTATCCCCTTTTGCCAGGCAATCGATCCAGGCAACGGAATAGGTCCAGTGTTGATTTTCCTCGAAATAATCCAGTGCCTCGTCAATATTCCTCGCTTTGATGACGCGCTGACGTATATATGCTGTTTCAATTTTGATAAGGGAAAAGGTCGCTTCAAGAATTACTCCTGTTAATCCCATACCGCCGCATGTTGCCCAAAAAAGATCGACATTTTCCGTACGGGAGCAAACTACGATCGTTCCATCACCAAGCAACATTTTAAACGAATGAACATGATTCGAAAACGATCCGGACACATGGTGATTCTTTCCATGAATATCCGATGCGACCGCTCCGCCGACCGTAACATATTTTGTTCCCGGTGTGACCGGAAGAAACCAACCCCTCGGGACGAAGGCATCGAGTATTTCTGCCAAGGACACGCCCGCTTCACATGTTAAAGTGCCTGTCTGTTCATCGAATGCTAGAATATGATTCAGACGCAGCGTTGATAGGATTGTGTGGTTCAGAGACGAATCCCCGTATGAACGACCTAATCCGCGTGCGATCAATTCGTCCGTGGATGAGATTATTTTTTTTACATCATCAATTGTCGATGGCGTATGCACAGTTGCTTCAACAACGGGATAATTTCCCCAACCAGTAACTTTCATAGTAGAAAAATACGAAAAGAATGGGAGTTAATGAAGTGCTTGATGAAGATTTTCCCAATCTCAAAGATTTGGAAAATCTACCAGGTTAGAAATTCGGCTTATCCTTCGGTGGTGCTGAAGCAAAGAAATCGTTATAAAATCTCTCCGTGTAATTTTTTATGAGATCTTCGATCCGCTGGAATTTCTCCGATCTGAGAACAAGTCCCGCATGACGCAGCTTCTTGATTTTTAAAAAGATCTCAGGGTCGTTGTAGGCGGACATGTCGGGATATTCCTGCTTAGCGAGAGAAACAATCAGCCCTGCATACTCATTTCGCAACGGTACCGGTTTATAATCTGAATAGTTATTGGCGATTTCCAGTTTTGCCCATTCTGCCCAGAGATTCATTCCGGTAGCCGCTTCGATCAGATCCACAATATGTGCACCCCCAACGCGAGCGGATGTTTCGAGAAAATAAAATTTACCGTCCTCTTTCCCTTTTATATATTCTGTGTGGGAAACACCGTGCAGCAATCCGAGTGACGGGAGTACGGATTTGTTTAGTTGCTGCAATGCAGTTTCATCGTCGCTTCCAATCGGGATTGTACAGGTGGTAAAAACGCGTCCTTCGTGAGCAACCTCCATCGGAGGTAAGCCGTACTTGCTTACAATTGAAAAAAGGATTTGTTTGTTGACAAGAATGCTGTCGACGTGAAATATCTCTCCCGGAATAAACTTCTCCAAAAGATAAAACGATTGCCTGTCTCCGAGTTCTTCAAGATTTTTCCAGAGATCATCGGCTGCGTGTATTTTTCGAATGCCGGTTGCCCCTGCCTGAAGCCGAGGTTTTAAAACATACGATGGGGTAACTTTGGAAAGGAATTCTCTAATTATTTCATAGTTAATGATACCGACAAAATCCGGTACAGTGATTCCCGCTTCACGTGCTTTCATTCTCATCGCAAGTTTGTCGCGGAAATAACGGGCGGTGGTATCCCCCATTCCCGGTACGCGAAGATGTTCACGCAACGCTGCTGCTTTTTCCACATCAAAATCATCCAATGCTACAATCCGATCTATTTGTACCGATCGGGCAAGGAAACTGACGCCGTTGATGACATCGTCCATTTTCCATTCTTTGTTGACGTCAGGTATGTAGTAAATGTCATCAATTGAATCCTTCGGCCAGTCAGCATTCTCCAGACTCTTCGATGTTAACAACAGCACTTTCCATCCCTCTTTTTTAGCCTGACGAAGGAACGCTTGACCCTTCTCATAACTGGCGATACACAAAATTGTTTTCGACATTCTCTTCCCCCGCTTTATTTATATGACGCGTAAGATCGGATATTTTTTTTCTTTTTGATCGAAGAACGGCGACCGTTCGTAGAAAAAATCAAGGCGTCCCTTTGGATCACTCTTGAATTCTTCATCATGTTCAAGTTTGTGAAGAAATTCATTTCGCAGCAGTGGATCATTCTCGAACATTTGCTGCGCGTACGGCTCCATGATATATGGTTCGGCATATTCCTTCCGTTCGAACCATGCATTGAAAAATCCCCAACTAACGAATGAATCGGGTGCTTCGGGCTCTAATAGATTGATGATAACCCGCATTGTACGTTGATTCACCGGAACGATAAAAGTCCCCGCGCTGGGCTGAACCTTATATTTCTTTACACCACACTTTACTTTCACACAAGATCGACCTTCGTACGGTTTGGGAGCATGTAAATATTCATCAAACGAATATTCTTCTGCTGTATAACTTTTCATTCCATCCAATTGAGAAAATTCAATCCCATGCAGATTAAGTACATCCATCAAGTGAGCAAACTCTTTAGGAACTAAATATGCCTTTGGAATTTTTATGGTAACCGAATTTCTGATCGAATTGTAGAACGGAATTGTAATCACAACAGGCTCTGAGGTATACCGGATGACATCATTACCGGTTATTTTACTATTGTGATAATTCGATGTAAACGCTTTAAATTTAAATGGTTCTGACGTTTCAGTTAAATTGAAATTCACCGGCAATGATCGTAATCTTGTTGCTCGTGCATCTGCTTTTGAATTTAGATCTTTTAGTAGTTTCCAATGGGCACTCACAAACTCTAATGCGGCAAGATTCATAGATAAGGTTGATTGCACCCTGTTTTCGTACGGTTTGAGAGAATGAGTCTCAACGAGAAGTCCTAATCTGTTTTGAATAGCAGCATACCCTGTCGATAAGCGAGGCAGCGCAACATCATCTACTATTCCATGTTCGATTACATCATCTTTTGGTACGATATATGGTGCGGTGAGAAATCCTCTCGCTTCGGTTTGTTGAATTATATGAGGAAGAAGTTTCTTTTGACCCCATTCCCCTAATTTTTTGTCGATATTACCATTTCGTTCCAAAGCATATGTGATGTGATATTGATAATCCGCTCCGTCGGTTGTGTGGTTATCAATAAAGAAATCCGGTCTCCATTCGTTGAACAATTTCAGGAAAGCACGTATTTCAGGTGTGTCTGCTTTCAAATAATCCCGATTAAGATTTAGATTCCAGCTATTGGTCCGCCATCCCATTTCTTTGGGACCATTTTGATTTGGACGATTGAAGGGACTGACACGTTCATGACCATCAACATTTAATATCGGGATCACCAACAAAATAAGATGGTCAAGAAGGTAGAATTTTTCTTTAGTGATTAGAATATCGCGTAACAACAACATGCATGCATCTTTTCCTTCAATTTCGCCGGCGTGTATTCCATTTTGAATAAGTACAATTGCCTTTCGACCTTTCTTTGCACGAGCACTTGTAAATTCTTTATTTTTAGCAACTACAAAGCATTCAATTGAACGGTTTTGGGGAGAGCTGCCAATTGAAAACATCTTTGCATACGGCGTCTTTGATTCAAACTGTTTGAAGTATTTAATTGATTCAACATATCGCGGAGAGTTGAGAAAGCCGGATTGTTCAAAATGTGTTATCCAGTTTTTCCCGAATGAATGGCTCATAAAATTTGCAATCAGGAAAAGTAGATGATGAAGATGACCGAAAATGTCCAGAGCAGCAGATTGATTCCCATCGGAGCATCTTTGACAAGGATGGAGGTCGGATTTTCTCCCTGTCCTTTGTTAATCACGAGATACAGATATCGGAAGATTCCAAACAGGACAAACACAATAGTGAAGATTAAATGTTCTGTACCAAAAACAGAAATTGTCCGTTCCGCCATCGTATAAAGAGAGTACGAGATTGCCATGCCAGTAGCAGATATAATGAGTGCATAATCCAAAAATTGAACCGAATAGTAATCCAGTACTTTTCGTTTTGTTTCAATATTTGTACCCTGCACCATAACCAACTCGCTTCTCCGTTTTGATACCGCGAGGAACAACGAAACAAAAAGGGTCGTAATTATGATCCAGTTTGATATGACGACGTCAATTGCCACTGCACCACTCACAACGCGGAGCATGAATCCGAGCGCAATTATGAATACGTCTAAAATGACAACATGCTTGAGTTTGAAGGAGTAGAACAGCTGAAGGAAAATGTAAGTAATGATGATTCCGGTGAACAACAGCGGAAGTTGCTGTGAAATGAGAAGCGATGTTGATAACAAAATTATTGCGATTCCAATTCCAGTCGCGACAGAAATTTCACCTGATGCAATGGGTCTCTTTCTCTTCACAGGATGCAGCTTATCTGCCTCTGCATCAACAATATCGTTGAGAATATAAATCGCACTCGATACAAGACAAAAAGCAACGAACGCGAGAGTAGCTTTATTGTTGTATTCTTTCTCCAGCATATGTCTGGAGAAGATCAGTGGAGTGAAGACAAACCCGTTCTTCAGCCATTGCAAAGGACGTAAAAGCCGGATGAGTGGGAGCATTATTTTCTTTTACGTTTCGGAGTCAGTTTTTTGCTGATGGTTTGTTTTACCGGGACTATCTTAGGTACAATGATATCC
>JACPGG010000108.1 GCA_016182545.1 Ignavibacteriales bacterium | reverse complement strand
GTGCGTTCGACATCAACAAGCAGGTAGGGGACATCCAGGGTCTGGGATACAGTGCCAACAACGTTGGACTCGCACTCTATAGACTTGGCGACAAAAAGAGAGCGTTGCAATCGTTGGAACAGGCTTTGCAATACCGGATCGATGTGGATTCCAAAGAGGGGATCTCCAACAGTTATGTAAATCTCGCGATGTACTATTTAGGAGAGGGCGATCTTCAGAAAGCCTTGATGTACGGTCAAAAAAATCTCGACTTTGTCCGGACATCCGGATTCCTCTTTCTGCTTGCCGATGCGTACGATGTGCTTGCACAGGTACACATGCAACGGAAAGAATTCGAACAGGCATACAGGGATCATGTCCGCTTTACGGAATTGAAGGACAGCATCAACAATGCGCAGCAGCAAAAGACCCTTTCCGAACTGCAGGTGATGTACGAGACCGAACGAAAGGAAACGGAGAACGCCCTGCTGCGCGAAAATCAGGCAAAGCAGGAAGCGGTGATCCGGCAGCAGACGATCCTCACCGCCTCCAGCGTCATCCTGTTCATCCTGATGACCGTTGCCGTTGTGGCGTTGTTCAGGACGATCAAAGTACAGAAGAAGGCGAATGCACTGCTCAAACAACAGAACGAGATCATCGAAAAGCAGCGGGCACAACTGGAAGAAACAAACGAGGTGAAGGATAAATTATTCTCCGTCCTCACGCACGACCTGCGGGGACCGGTCACGTCGCTGAAGACATTTATCGCCCATGTTGACGATCCGATCCTCTCGGAAAAGGAGATGCATGAATATTTTCAATTCACCGCATCCACCATCGACAACATTATGGCATTGATAGAGAACGTGCTGCATTGGTCCAAGAGCCAGTGGAAAGGGATCGTCAGCGAACCGACGAAGATCAACCTGCACTACATCGTCAAAGACCGCATCCGCCTGCTCGAGCCGCACGCTCATCAAAAAAGCATCTCGGTGCAAAACTTTGTCGCCCCCAGTGCGCAGGCATTTGCCGATTATCAGATGATCGACATTGTGATGCGCAACCTCCTTTCCAATGCGATTAAATTTACCGGGCACGACGGCGTCGTCCGCATCCGGACGGTCGACCATGACGATTTCGTCGAAGTGTCGGTGGAAGATACCGGCATCGGTATGAGCAAAGAGCATGTGGAACGGATATTCATTTCCGAGGGGATCTCGACTCCCGGCACCGCCAACGAGCGCGGTACGGGGCTTGGACTTATTCTGTGTAAAGAGTTCGTGGAGAAGAGCGGCGGAGCGCTCTGGGTTGAAAGCGAGATAGGGAAAGGAACGATCGTCACATTTTCATTGCCGCGGTCGAGTCGGGTACAGAAGCAGGAAACAATACTGGCACAATAACTTAATACTCCAGATCTTCCATCCCCACTTTTAAAATTTTCACGCGATGCAGATCGACACTTGGGATTCGATAACAACAAGGCGTTGGAAACAAAAAACGCGGAACTGTATCCGCGTAGTATTCTCTATCTAATAATCTACAATCTATCGATCTAACACTCTCTCATCACCACTCCCTCGTCTCTCCCAGTTTCAGCGCCCAGTAATCGTCGCGCGAAAGCCGGAGCGCATCGACCGCTTCGTATAATTTTTTCGGCGGCTCGTCCATCGGTTCGTCGGTCAGCACAAATGTCCCCCAATGGATGCTGAGCATTTTCTTCCCGCGCACATCACGATGCGCCTGCACCGCTTCGTCGGGACCCATGTGCACCGGCTTCATCAGTTTGCGCGGCTCGTACGCGCCGATGGGGATCATCGTCAGGTCGAACGGACCGAATTTCGTTCCGATATTTTTGAAGTGCGAGCAGTAACCGGAGTCGCCGCCGAAGTAGAATCGTTTTTTTCCCGTCACCACCCACGAGCACCACAATGTCTGGTTCCTGTCACCGATCCATCTGCCGGAAAAATGCTGCGCCGGCGTACAGATGATCTTCAATCCTTTGAACGTTCCCCCTTCCCACCAATCGTACTCTTCAATGGTGCGGATGCCGCGCTCTTCGAACCAATCGCGCACGCGCAGCGGCACGTAGTACGTTGCATCGGGGAACATGTCCGCAAGTTCTTCGATGGATGACTCGTCGAGATGGTCGTAATGATTGTGCGAGATGAGAACGATATCGATCGGCGGAAGTTTTTCGATCGGGAATGCGGGATCGGAAACTCGCGGAGAGCCCGCAAACTTGAACGGTCCCACTTTATCCGACCAGACCGGATCGGTGAGGATATTTTTTCCTTCCATCTGGATGAGCACGGTGGAATGACCGATCCATGTTGCAGTGTACGGTTTGTTCTGATTGAAGATCGAGCCGTCGTTCACCTCGCGCGGGATATCGACCTTCGGCGCCGAGGAAAAAATATCGCCGAGTTTGCCCGCTACCCACGGCGCCATCTCGGTAAACTCAGCTTCGGCATATCCGGGATCGGTGTTGATGAATCCGTTCTCGCCGTGATGCGGCGGAAGACTGCTTCGATCCTGCGCAAACGCTGCAATTGACGGTAGCATGATTGGTGCTGAAATTATTTTTTTCAGTGCGGAGCGACGATTCATGGGACAAAGTTCAAACTAAATTGGGTGAAGTGCAAGGATGATATACTCTTCTTGTCGTAAAAGTGCTCCTGTAAAAACGGAATTGCGTGGGAATAGTTGCACCAGGCATACCTGCTTGCTTCCACACATAATTTTATCTATGATAAGCGTAGCAACTCAGCAGGAAAATGAATAATCCACTAATAACACGAATAATCACAAATGTTTTGAAATGTTTCGTGGTTATTAGTGCAATTCGTGGATGAATTACATCGAACAGATACTGATCCACATGCTCTTTCGACAACAATCATGAATCTTTTATTGCAGAGAGTGCATCACACGTAATGAAAGAATCTCCTCCTAACGATACTCAATTGATCTCCCGGATTAAAAAGGGAGATGAGCGCGCATTTTCGGCGCTCGTGCAGCGGTACGAGAACACGGTATGGGGATTCGCATTCAAACTGTGCCGCGACAAAGAGAAAGCGGAAGAATCGTTTCAGGATACGTTCATCAATGTATTCCGCAAGATCGATCAGTTCGACGGGCGGTCGAAATTTTCTACATGGCTGTACACGATCGTCGCGAACAATTGTTTAATGAACAGGCGGCGAAGGAAACTGGAAGGTCTGCTGGAATCGTACGACGAACCGCCCGATGTCGAGGATGAAAAAGTACAGAAGCAGCTCACGGCTTGGAACGACACGCCGATGGAGAAATTGCTGCAGGGCGAACTGAAAGAGAAACTGGACGAAGCGATACAGAAACTGCCGGACGAGTATAAAATAATTTTTGTCCTTCGGGACCTTGAACAGAAAACGGCGGAAGAGACCGCCGAGATCACGGGACTTTCCGTTCCCGCGGTCAAATCGCGGCTGCGCCGTTCACGCATTTTTTTACGGCAGCAACTGCATGCATTCATGAATCAATGAAACAGAAGCCTCTCCATATCCATACATTGTCGTGCGCCGAGATCTACACGCACCTGTGCGACAATCTCGACTCGAAACTCGATTCCGAGTCATGCCGCAGGATCAAGGCGCATATCGCCGAATGCAAGAACTGCACGGCGCTGCTGGATTCATTGAAGAAGACCGTCTCGTTGTACCGCACGTACCCCGCTCCAAAACTCCCTGCGTCGATCAAGAGGGAACTCTTTGCCGTTCTTCATGTTGAAAAAGGGAAAGCAAAAAGATCCGTCCGCCGGTGAATCCTTTGGCTGTTTGATGCATCATATTGACAGATGCATAGCAAACAAACCATCAACAAATTACGATAGCAAAGGAATTCATCATGAAAACGAACATTGGAGCAACCGAACGACCGATCCGCATTCTGCTGGGATTATTCATTACATCGCTGGCATTCTGGGGACCGGAAACACCCTGGGCGTACGCGGGATTGATCATCGTCGCAACCGGATTCATCAAATACTGCCCGATCTGGCATATGATCGGTGTGGATACAAACAAAAAGATTGCAACACAAAAACTGAATTAACATTCAAGGAACAACAATGGCTGAAGCATTGACAAAAGAGACCTTCCTCAAGAAGATCTTCGATTACGAGAACAATAAAGAGTGGAAATACGACGGCGAACTGCCGGCGGTGATCGATTTCTGGGCGCCGTGGTGTGGACCGTGCCGGTTCCTGAGTCCGATCATCGAAGAACTGTCGGAAGAATTAAAAGGACAGGTGAACTTCTACAAGATCAATACCGATGAAGAGCAGGAACTGGGTGCAGTGTTCGGTATCCAGAGTATTCCGTCACTATTGTTCATTCCAACCGGCGGCAAACAACCGATGATGTCGATGGGCGCACTGCCGAAAGCGGAACTGAAAAAAGTGATCGACGAAAAATTACTGGAAAAGAAAATCGTTACACTCGCATAAATTTTTAAGACGTGCCGTAAGGAAAAAAGAGCGGCGGGTCTGATCGACAGCAATGCCTACATACGAATACATCTGCTCTGATTGCAACAAACGCTACGATGTTTTCCACAAAGTGCGGGAAGTTGAAGAGGACGTGATCTGCCCTTCGTGCGGCTCACGCCATCGCAAACGGTTGATGTCCGTTACTTCCATGACAATGGCAGGAACGGCATCATCTTCATTCTCTGAAAGTACTTCTTCGTGTGAATCAGGTTCATGCTGCGGCGGCGCATGCAGTGCTCATTAATCTTCTGTAACAAATAAAGGTGTTATGACAAACGAGCAAATATTTTTCTATCTCGTACTGGCTGTTATTGCATTCATCTATATTCGGAAGCAAATTCTGTCTCGCGGAATGCAGCACTACTCGGCAGCTGAAATCACGGAGAGGATGAAGTTGGGAAGCGTTCTTTTGGATGTTCGTACAGCCGGAGAGCGCCGCTCCCAATCGATATCCGGTTCCATTCATATACCTCTTCACGAACTTACCTCGCGATTGAACGATCTGGAAAAACATCGTTCAAAGGAGATCATCTGTTATTGTGCCAGCGGCAGCAGGAGCGTCGGCGCGGCGATCAAATTAAAAAAAGCCGGTTTTAAAGCGGCGAATCTTAAAGGCGGAATGACATCATGGAATTTTTCTCGGCGCTGAATGTGTGGCAGAAACGTGCAATCACCGGCGTTCTCGGTGCAACAGCGGGATATGCATATTATTACTACATCGGATGCATGTCGGGCACATGCCCCATCACAAGCAATCCGTACATTTCAACACTCTATGGAACCGTGGTCGGCATACTGCTGATCAGCGGCAAAAAGAAAACTCAGAAAGAAAATAATGGAAACAACAGCACTACAACCCCCGGTGAAAAAATATAAGACATTCATGTATCACACCTCGGTAGAATGGAAATCCGAGCGGCAGGGATTTTTGCGCTCAGAAGGAAAACCGGAAATTTATGTTTCAAGCCCGCCGGAATTCAAAGGGATCCCCGGTGTCTGGTCTCCGGAAGATTTTTTTGTTGCTTCCGCAGAAATGTGCACGATGTCCACATTCCTATCCTTTGGTGGAAGAAAAGGTATTCCGCTCAAATCATATAAGAGCACGGCAGAAGGGACCCTGGAGAATGTCGACGGAAAGTACAGATTCACAAAAATTTCCGTCAAGCCTGAGGTAGTCGTTGGAAGAGAATGGACGCAAGAGCAGGTTGAAGAAGTTTTTCATCAGACGCATGACAATTGCCTGATCGCAAACTCAATGTCTGCAACGGTAACGATCGAACCGACAATCATATTTGCATAGCATGAAATACGGAATCACGAAAACTATCCCGCTCTCATATCAACATGCGATCGACAAGGTCATCGAAGAACTGAAAAAAGAGGGCTTTGGCGTACTCACAACGATCGATGTCAGCGACACGCTGAAAAAGAAGATCAATGTCGATTTCCCGAAGTACATCATCCTCGGTGCGTGCAATCCACCCTTTGCGCATCAAGCATTAACTGCCGAAGAAGAAATAGGATTGTTGCTTCCCTGTAATGTGATCGTCTATGAAAAACAGGGTGCTACACATGTTGCTGCTTTCGACCCGCTCGTAATGGGAAAAATTATCGACAACCCTGCACTGGAGCCGATCGCCGCCGACGTTCGCGCACGTCTGGAACGCGTCATGGCGGCAATGTGAGCCTATAACAACCATCTTGATATCATATAACGACCGTTAAGATTTTGTCGGACATTTCGTTGACACGCAAGCATCTTTTTCGTATTTTTGTAGTCCAAATTTGAAGAACAAGAAACGCAGGAAGGAAACATATTCATGTACGCAGTAGTTGAGATCGCAGGACAGCAATTCAGGGTGAATCCGTCCGAAAAGTTGTATGTGCCGAGGTTGGAAGGGGCTGTCGACACCATCGTAAAATTCGATAAAGTCCTTTTGCTCGCCGGCGATACAGGGGTGAGGGTCGGGAATCCCACGGTCAAAGGATCCACTGTCGAGGCAAAAGTTCTCGAACACGTGAAGGATGATAAAGTGATCGTGTTCAAAAAGAAACGCCGCAAAGGATATCGTGTGAAACGGGGCCATCGCCAGCAGTACACGCAGATCGAAATTATGTCAATCAATTAAGTTTGAAGGAGTTTGAGTAATGGCACATAAAAAAGGTGCGGGAAGTACCAAAAACGGACGCGACAGTAATGCGCAACGGCTCGGTGTGAAACGATTCGGCGGAGAATTGGTCAGCGCGGGCGAGATCCTTGTGCGCCAGCGCGGGACAAAATTCCATCCGGGCGATAACGTCGGTCGCGGCGGTGACGACACTCTGTTCGCATTAAAAACAGGACGCGTGAAGTTTCACATGATCAGCAAAACACGCCAGGCTGTTTCCATCATCCCGAACTAAAGGGGACGCAAAGATATTTGACAGAAGCGTCCGCCTACGGCGGGCGCTTTTTTGTTTACCAGTAGATTCTTAACAAGGAGAGAACAATGAAGATCACAGTTATTGGTGCCGGCAACGTCGGCGCAACCGCCGCACAGCGGATCGCTGAAAAAGAACTTGCAAACGAAGTGGTGCTGGTCGATATCGTCGAAGGGGTTCCGCAAGGAAAAGGACTCGACATGTACGAATCGGCTCCGGTGGAAGGATTTGATACCAAGGTGATCGGATCGAACGGGTATGATGAATCGGCAAACTCCGATATCGTCCTTATTACCGCCGGCATTCCTCGCAAGCCCGGAATGAGCCGCGACGATCTGCTGAATACCAATGCAGGGATCATCAAATCGGTGACAGAACAGGTTGTGGCAAAATCTCCAAAATCAATTTTGATCGTCGTTTCCAATCCACTCGATGTCATGGTCTATGTTGCGCAAAAGGTCTCGGGATTCGAACGCAATCGCGTTATCGGAATGGCGGGAGTGCTGGACACGGCGCGGTACCGAACGTTCATCGCGATGGAACTCGGTGTGTCGGTTGAAGATGTTACTGCGTTTGTGCTCGGCGGACACGGCGATTCAATGGTTCCTCTCCCCCGCTATACCTCTGTTGCAGGAATACCGATCACCGATTTAATTCCGCAGGATCGCATCAACGCGATCGTCGACCGCGCGCGCAACGGCGGGATAGAAATTGTGAACTATTTGAAAACAGGAAGTGCATTC
>JACPGG010000013.1 GCA_016182545.1 Ignavibacteriales bacterium | reverse complement strand
TGCCACAGCACGCGGACTTAACAGGTGGAAACCATTCCAACCCGGAATAGCCGGAAGCGATGGAACACTTTCTCCGATCACTTCAAGGAACGGATTGTACGACGATGCGACGAACCAATTGATCGAATCGGGTCAAGATATATGGATCGGCTCGATCCACGGAATCTATCGCGTTCGCAAAAAAGAATTGAACGCCGTTGCGGACGGCAGCCAAGATCAGGTGACGTGCTTGCGGCTCGGAAAATCCGACGGAATGATCAACGAAGAATGCGGCGCAAGGGGAAATTCGGGTGCGTGGAAGACAAGCGACGGCAAACTCTGGTTCTCGACATCCGGCGGTGCGGTTGCATTCGACCCGAAGAATATCGGTACATCAACGCTTCCGCCGGAAGTTAACATTGAAGATATCGCTGTAGAAAACAGACCGGCAGCACTTGCGCCGGAAATCGTACTTCAGCCGGGACAAACAAAACTCGATGTGCGATATACCGGTATTAATTTCTCAGCCCCGCGGAGTATTCGGTTCAAATACATTCTTGAAGGGTCGGACAAAGACTGGGTAGATGCGGGAAGAGAACGGATGGCGCATTACACGAACCTCGATGCAGGGTCGTACACATTCCGCGTGATCGCGTCGAGCAATGCCGGAATCTGGAATGAACAAGGGGCTTCCTTGCGTGTGACTGTTTTGCCCCTCTTTTGGATGACATGGTGGTTCAGGTCAGCATTCGTTCTGCTTGTTGTTGCAACGATTGTTTGGAGTGTACGGTTCAACGAGCAGAGGAAGATGAAAGAGAAAATCCGTGCAATGGAAAAAGCAGCCGCAGTGGAGCGCGAGCGTCTCCGTATTGCACGTGACCTGCACGATGAACTCGGCGCTCGACTGACCGAGATCGGTTTGATGACAGATTTTGCGAAGAAGGGGAAGAAGAAATCCGAAACGCAGCAGCATCTGGCAAATATCGGCTCAACAGCACGGGGAATGATCGATTCATTTCGCGAGATCGTATGGGCGGTGAATCCACAGCAGGATACGCTCGACAGTTTGATCGATTTCCTGGAGCAGTACGCACTCCGTTTTTTGAAACAGGCGGAGATACGCTGCCGGCTCGATATTCCGGAAATGATCCCGGAGATTTCTTTATCGTCCGATCAGCGCCACGGAATCTTTATGGCAGTGAAAGAATCGCTGAATAATATCGTGAAGCATGCACGCGCAACAGAAGTAAAGTTCTCCGTTCATGTGGAACCAAATACCGTTCTTCTTTCCATTGAAGATAACGGACGCGGATTTTCCGGGGCGCAACTGCACCGCTTTGGCAACGGCGTCGCAAACATGAAAAAGCGAATTGAAAGTGTGGGAGGAAGTGCGGAAATTTCTTCAGTCTTTGGTAAAGGAACGGTTGTTAAATTCAGGATTTCGGTGTAAGAATTTTGAACATCAAATACTGACTACTGAGCCGTACCCATTCGGGCTATTGAACCTCAGAGTGTATTACAATAAAATATCCCATGATCGATCGAAAACCCAATACAACAATACGCGTTTCTATCGTTGAAGATGATGAGCAGCTCCGTTCAGGCATGATCGTGCTACTGGAAGGGACGCACGGATTCCGCTGCATCAGCGCCTACGAGGATGGAGAAACTGCGATCAAAGATATTCCACAAAAAACGCCGGACATTGTATTGATGGACATCAATCTTCCCGGAATTTCAGGTATTGAATGTGTGCGTAGGCTGAAATCGAAACTTCCTGACATGCAATTCCTGATGCTGACGGTGTATGAAGACAACAATAAGATATTTCAGGCACTGCAGGCGGGGGCATCGGGATATTTGTTGAAAATGTCGCAGCCGGATGAGTTGATCAAGGCTATCCGAGAAGTATCCAACGGCGGCGCGCCGATGTCACCGCAGATAGCACGAAAAGTCGTCCATTCGTTTCACACCGCAGGTGATGAACAGCTGGAAACTCCTCTTTCTGCACGGGAAGAAGATATCCTCTACTCGCTGGCTTCAGGCAACACCTATAAAGAAATTGCTTCCGAACTCGATATCAGCGTTGACACTGTCCACAATCATCTCAAAAAAGTCTATTCCAAACTCCACGTCCGTTCCCGCACCGAAGCGGTGGTGAAATATCTAAAACGATGAAGTCAGAAATCAGCGGTCTAGTAATGAATACTGACATCTGAACTCTGCCTTGTGCTTTTTCTCACCTCCGTACGGGCTATTGAGACTCACTTCTCCGATTTTGAAATTGGTGCAGGTTAATTTTTCACCATCAATTACAAATCAGGAGGAACTATGAAAATCTTTTTGACGGACAGAATACTTGTTACGGTTCTGTTTTTTTGTGCTTCTGTACATTCAATTGCTGTTGCACAATGCCATACCATCTCTATTTCGATCTGGCACACAGACAACTATTACCAATTACTGGATTCGTACCAGACCTATACGATGCCGAGTGATGGGTTGGTGACGGGATTTACATTCTACGGGACAGTACCTGGTGGATCGTCAGGAAATATTACATACAGAGTATATCGTATGCCTGAAGATACGCTTCTTTACACGACAACAATATTCGAAACGGGCAACGGGTTAAGTTATTATGGCGTGAATTTCGGATATCAATCAGCTCTTTATTTTAACGCCGGGTCAACATTTAAGATCCGCATTTCGGCAAATTCGCTCACCGTACTGAACAGATTGTATTACTCTAACAATAATCCGTATTCCGGCGGACAATCGTCGTGGGGAACAACGTTTGATCTTGCCAGCAGGGTGTACACATCGGTTGCTCCTTCGCTTTCACTGTCAGCATCAGCCGTCGCGTTCGGGACACAATCTGTCGGCACACCGAAAGTTGACAGCGTAACGGTGACAAACCCCGGATGTTACACGCTGACGGTCTCTTCTGTTTCGGTCACCAACGGTCAATATTCCGTAACGCCGACGAGCGCGTCCATTGCAGCGAGCGGAACGCAAACATTTTATATCACCTACGCGCCGTCAAGCGCCACAACGGTGGCAGATACAGTGACGTTCGTCAGCGATGCACCGGCGAACGCAACAGTAAAACTTCCGTTGAGCGGTACCGGGATTTTTCAATCTCAATCCAACGCGGGGAACGGGCTTACGTTCAACGGCACATCTTCCTCTCTCGCAACATCATCGAACCCGAGCATCGCGAATAGTTCTTTCACGCTTGAAGTGTGGGCGAAGAACGCTACTTCGAGTGCGAGCGGATGGTTCTTTGGACAGGGAACAGGAACTACGAACCAGGGGTTACACATCGGTTACATCAGTACGACGGGGATCCGGTTCGGGATGTGGTCGGACGATCTCGACTACACGTCAGTGACCGATGCAGAGAATTGGCATCACTATGCGTTCGTGTTCAACGCAAGCACAAAGTTTCAAGCGATTTACCGGGACGGTGCTCTCGTCGCATCCCGAACAGCGAATAACAACTTCACCGGCAGCGGTACGTTCTACGTCGGACGGATATTTACCGGAGTCACCTCGTCATTTAACGGTACATTGGATGAAGCTCGTCTCTGGAATGTAGCGCGATCGGCATCGGAGATCCGACAGAATATGCATCTCTCACTCGCAGGAAATGAATCGGGACTTCTCGGTTATTGGCGAATGGATGAAACAAGCGGCACAACTGCGGGGGACGGCACTGGTCACGGTTACAATGCAACACATCAGAATTCTCCGACGCGTTCAACATCCGAATTGCCGCTCGGAGCCGGTACGAGTACGCACGTATCCGGAGTGACCAACGGAGCGATCTTTCTGTCGGGGGAATGTTCCCTGAATTTGTATGAAGATTTTGATAATGCCGTGGATGTTGCCGTAACAAAAATCAATTCCGCCCCCAACCAACAGCCGTCCGGTTCATCCACACTTCTTGACGACCGCTACTTTATTGTGAATGTCTTTGGCGCTCCCGGAACATTTAATGCAGGTCTCACTATCTATGTCCCGACGAGTTTCACAAATAACGGAACGGCAGATCCCGGGAATTATACGCTCTACCGGCGCAACAGCAACAGTACGGGAAGCTGGACAACTGCGATTTCCGGTCTTTCTGTTATGAATTCGGATAATATTACATTCAATGGACTAACATCCTTCAGTCAATTTTCCGTCGGCACGAATGATCCGCTTCCGGTGGAACTTGTTTCGTTCACCGCATCAATACAAGGGACGAGTGCAGAATTAAAATGGAAAACAGCAACCGAAGTAAATAATTTTGGATTTGAAGTGGAACGCCGCGTGGCAGGTGGACTCCACCTTGAAAGTGGAGCCCACCTTGCGTGGAGCAAGATAGGATTTGTTGAAGGGAGCGGAACAAGCAACGCCCCGAAAGAATATTCATTTGTCGATAAAAATCTAAAAGCCGGAACATATTCGTATCGACTGAAGCAGATCGACCGCGACGGAAAATTTTCATACTCTCAGGAAGTGGAAGTAACAGTGGATAGCGCTCCAAAAGTTTTCGCGCTGGAACAGAATTATCCCAATCCGTTCAATCCGTTGACGACAATCGGTTTCACGATTCAGGTTTCAGGTTTGACGACGTTGAAAGTGTACGATGCGATTGGGAGAGAGATTGCAACACTGGTTAATGAGGATCTTGAAGCAGGAGTGTATCATCAACGAACATTCGATGCATGGAATCTTGCGGGCGGGATATACTTTGCACGGTTACACAATAACGGTGCCCAGGTAATGAGGAAGATGCTTTTAATAAAATAGTTTGTATCTTAGCAGTGAGCAAAGCCCGTGCACATGCTCGGGCTTTTTTTGTTTATGCGACCACACATTACACTCATTACCGCAGTTTACAACAAACCTCGTTTGCTCCGTTTTCAATTCGCAGCGCTCGCACGGCAGTCGTTTATGGATTTTGAACTGATTGTTGCCGATGACGGTTCAGGCAATGAAGTCGCCGACGTCGTCAACGAAGCAAAACGAACCATGCCCTATCGCATCAAACATCTCTGGCATGCCGACAAAGGATGGCGCAAGAATGTGATGCTGAATTACGGTATTCTCGAATCCACGACCGACTATCTTGTATTCATCGACGGCGACTGCATTCCCGGAAAAGATTTTTTGCTTGATCATTTCTTACATCGGGAAAAAGGAAAGGTACTTCTCGGAAGACGGGTTGAACATGGCGAACGGTGGGCAAACGATTTATCGCTTTTAAAGATACAATCGGGTGCATTCGAACGTTTCACAATAAAGGATATCCTCGATGCAATAAAAGGACGATCCGTTCGATTGGAACATGGAGTACGCATCTCCCATCCATTTCTCCGCAGGTTCGTTGAAAAATCCGACAGCATGCTCGGCTGTAATTTTTCGACATTCAAAGAACATCTTGCCGCCGTCAACGGATTTGACGAAGAGTATGATGGTCCCGGTCTGGGTGAAGATTCCGATATTTTTTACCGTCTTAACCTGATCGGAGTGACCGGAAAGTCGATGAGAAATCTTGCCGTTCAGTATCATGTGTGGCATCCGTTGACGCAAGTTTCCGAAAAAAACCGGCGACGTTTTGAAGAGACCGTGAAACGCGGTTCCCACCAATGCAAATATGGATTGAAAACATTGTAGTATTACAATTGTGCATTGGATGTGTAGACACTACTCTGTATATTCTCAAAAGAACCAACAAGGAGAGAACATGAAGAAGATAACAACAATCTTATTGGCACTCGTTTGTTGCTATTCCATGCTTGCGGCAAAAGAGTTGATGACACTGGCGCCGTCAAAACCAAAGATCGGCGATAAAATTACAGTGACGTACAACCCGAATCATCAGTCGGCGGCATTGAAAGAAGCAATGGAGATCACTGCACAAGTGCTTGTAGTGCGTCAGGAAAACGGCGGAAAAGTATTTGAATATCCCATGACAAAAAGCGGTTCAGAGTGGAAGATAACATTCACACTCGACGAGAAATCTGCGCGGTTGTTGCTCTTCAGGTTCTATGACGGAAAGGATCTTGACGATAACAATAAAAATGTCTGGAGCGGTTTCGTCTACGGCAAGAACGGCAAGCCGCTGCGGGACGCGCAATACTTGCGTTCGTTCCTATACCGTTTCAACTACTACACCGGATTTCTTCACGACAAAGATCTTGCTCTTGCACAAAAAGATCTTGCCGGTGAATTGCAACTGTACCCGGATAATGTAAAAGCGGTAGGTACGAATTGGGATCTTGCATCTCAAACAAAGAGAGATCCCGTGACGTTAAAGATGATCAAAGATCAACTTGATACACATCTGAAAAAAAATGCGTCAAGTGAAGAAAATGTCAATCACCTGCTCATCTGGGTAGAACGCGTCTATTCTAAAGAGAAAGCCGACAGTATCCGTACAGTTTGGAGCGGTAAGAATCCGAAGGGACTCATTGCCGAATCGTGGCTCCGCGGACAGATCATCGCTGAGCGCGATACATTCAAACGAGTCGAACTTGTAGAGAAATATCTTTCAAACTTTCCGTTCAAGGAAGAACACGGAAACTTGTTTATGAGTGTGTATATCCGTGCGAAGATGTACGACCGGGCGCTTGCAACGCTCGAGACCATGAAGAATCCGATCGTGTCAGCGTATAATTCAATTGCGTGGAGACATATCGAAAAAGGGGAGAAACTTGAAGAGGCGGTCTCCTGGGCAAAAAAAGGATACGATGTCGCGTTACGAGATCCGAAAAGCACGAAACCTGAATACATGACGATGAACGATTGGATCCAGCAAGCAAAGTACAACAAAAGTTCTATCGGCGACACGTATGCGTTCGGGTTGATGAAGTTGGGAAAATATAATGACGCAAATGTTGTCTTTGAAGATGTGTACGCTGCGAGCGAAGGGCTGGACGAAGAGATCAATACGCATTACGTCGACTGTCTGATGAAGTCCGGAAAGAATGAAAAAGCGATGGAGACAGCATTTGCATCCGTTGCAAAAGGAATGGCAGGGGGACAATTGACGGAAATGTACAAAGCGGCTTATACGACTGTTAAAGGTTCCATCGAAGGTTTTGATTCTGTCTACGCGCTGGCAAAGAACGAGGCGGTGAAAGAACTGAAAGCAAAATTGAAAAAAGAGATCGTCGATCGGCCCTCCATCGATTTTGAGTTGAAATCAATCGACGGCTCCATTGTGAAGTTGTCGGATCTCAAAGGGAAAGTGGTCGTGCTCGATTTCTGGGCAACATGGTGCGGACCATGCCTTGCATCGTTCCCCACGCTGCAGAAAGTGTACGACAAGTACAAAGAGAATCCGAACGTAAAGATCCTGACGCTCAACACGTGGGAGCGTGTAAAACCGGAAGATCGGGAACAACATGTGAAGAATTTCATGGAGAAAAATAAATATACATTCCCCGTACTCTTCGATACCGATGTCGTCTCCAGGTACGAAGTGGAAGGAATTCCGACAAAGTTCATCATTGATCAGAACGGCAGAGTCCGTTTCAAAGATGTCGGTTTTGGCGGGGCGCAGGAGATGGAAGAGAAGATGAATCTTCAGTTTGAAATGCTCTTGTCCGGCGATCTCTCATTATCTGGACAATAAGAGAGTACAACGAGTTGTGTACAACGAAGCCGGAATATAATTCCGGCTTTTTTATTGAAATGAAGTGGAATTCCCCTTTTTTACCGATACAAGCCCGCATTTCACCGATTTGAAGCCAACTTTAAGGCAACATTTGGGTATGTTAATGCAGAAAAAAATTGGGAGGAACCATGGAACACACACATCGTCGTTCGGACGGCACACTTGTCGCCGGCATCATTCTCATCAGCATCGGTTTACTTTTCATCCTTCAAAATTTTGATCTGATCTACATCGGATCAATATGGCAGCACTGGCCCCTCGCATTTGCACTCGTCGGTATTGTGAAATTGTTTACGATGGAAAACCGGAAACAATTCGGCGAGGCGATCTGGTGGATCTTTCTTGGTGTGTGGCTCTATGTTTCCATCCGCAATGTGTACGGTTTGTCTTTCAGCGACACCTGGCCCGCGCTGGTTATTGCATGGGGCATCAGCATCATCTGGAAATCGTACGCGCACAACTCATATCGCTTGGTGAAGGAGTAACATCATGGAAAATAAAAAAGTATCTGTCGTTTCCCCGCAGTTCGTTCTCGGCATCCTGATCATCGCCGTCGGCGTTGTCTTTATGCTGGACAATCTGGAGATCATCTACGCAGGAGATTTTCTCCGCTTCTGGCCCGCGCTGTTGGTCGTGTGGGGAATCTCAAAAGTCGCTCAGTCACCGGGAAGTCCCGGAAAGACATTCGGCTGGATTCTGATTGTCATCGGATCGTTCATGCTCTTCGACCGGCTGGATATCATCGTGTTCCGAATCCGTGATTGGTGGCCCCTCATTCTCATCATCATCGGATTGAATTTTCTCCGCGGCTCCTGGATGCGGTCGCGAGTAAAGAGCGGCAACGAGAGTGCATGGGTCTCTGAGGGGAAGGACTCTGAAAATTTCATCAAACATATCGCTATCATGAGCGGCGTCCGGCGTCAGGTGACCACAAAAACATTCCAGGGGGGCGAACTGACTGCGATCATGGGGGGATGTGAGATCGATTTGCGTGAAGCGGATATCAAAGGAGAAGAAGCTGTGCTCGATGTCGTTGCCATTTGGGGTGGAATCGAAATCCGCGTACCGATGGGTTGGAGTGTTTCTGTAAAAGCAATGCCGATTATGGGGGGTGTTGACGATAAGACATATCCTGCGAAGGAAGGGCAGAGCAAGCGGCTCACGCTCACCGGCAACATCGTCATGGGAGGCGTTGAAATAAAAAACTGAAAATATCGAATGCTTAAATAGGAATCTTCGAGTACATTGCCCACACCGGTTACCGAAGATTTCATGAAATGATGTAATGCATCCAATTCTCTCCGATAAAAAAAGGCTCGCCATCTATCTCGTCATCTGGGGAATGATCGGAATCCTCTCCGGATTTCTCCTTGCTTCCATGACGGGATCGGAGTTTCTCCATACTGTGACATTTTCCTTTCCGCTGGTGATGATCTATTCACAGATGAACCTCTCGGCGTGGTACATTTCCAAAGCATTTCCTCTCGATAAGACTTCGATCTGGCGTGTCCTTCTGGTTGTCTTTGCGTCGATCGCTTTTGTCAGTGCTATCTGGACAATGCTCGGGTGGGGGTGGCTGTCGGTCGTGGAACAGATATTTTCCGTCACACTCTTTCAGTACTCTCCAACCCAAATACTCTTGATGATCTTCGGAGTCGGCGATCAGATATTCATCATCTCGCTGGCATTGTCGTATCTCCTCGTTGTCTTCGAACATTCGAGGAGCGCGGAACGCCGGGCATTCGAGCTGCGCTTGCTCGCTCAAAGCGCGGAGTTGAAGGCGCTGCGCATGCAGATCGATCCCCATTTTCTTTTCAACAGCTTGAATTCGATCAGTGCGTTGACAGCACACGACCCCGAAGGAGCGCGGTCGATGACGATGACGCTTGCCGATTTCTTCCGCAAGAGTCTTATGTTCGGCGGAAAGGATGTCATCACGCTGAAGGAAGAACTTTCTCTTCTCAATCATTATCTCGATATTGAAAAAATCAGATTCGGCAAGCGGCTTGCCGTGCAGCAGAACATCGACGAATCTGCATTGAACTGTTATATCCCGCCGCTGCTGATGCAGCCTCTGCTCGAGAATGCGATCAAACACGGCATTGCCGATACGCTGGAAGGGGGAACGATCCTGATCTCCGCGCAGAAGAAGAGTAACCGGCTTTTTCTTTCGATGGAAAATCCGATCGATCCCGATGCGCCGAAGAAAAAGGGAGCGGGACTCGGTATGGATATTGTGAAGAAACGGCTGCAGACGGCGTACGGCGACGACGGCGATTTGAAAACATTCATCAATGAGAAATATTTTCAGGTTATCCTGTTTCTACCAGCAAAAGAAAAATCATGAAAACGCAAAAAGTACGAACCATCATCGTTGACGACGAAGAACTTGCCCGCGGACTTGTGCGGGAATATCTTCTCACCCATCCTGATATTGAAATAGTTGCCGAATGTGCCAATGGATTTGAAGCGGTGAAAGCGGCAACCGAACTTTCACCCGATCTGATGTTCCTCGACATCCAGATGCCGAAACTGACCGGCTTTGAAGTGATCGAGTTGATCGAGAATCCTCCTGCGGTCATTTTCGTGACTGCGTTTGATCAGTATGCATTGAAGGCGTTCGAAGTGCATGCAGTCGATTACCTGCTCAAGCCGTACAGTAAACAGCGGTTCGACGAAGCATTGTCACATGCGATGGAACATCTCGACAAACGTCAACCGGAAAAAACAAAAGAGGTCGCTGCCGCGGCAAAACAGCAGGAACAGATCCTCGAGCGTGTGTTGATCAAAGAAGGGAGCAAAGTGCTTGTCATTCCCGTAGAGAAGATCGACTATATCGAAGCGCAGGATGATTATGTCTCGTTCCGGGTTGAAGGGAAATCGCATTTGAAAATGCAGCGTCTTGCTGAACTTGAATCGTCGCTCGACAATCGCCGGTTCGTACGGATCCACCGTTCGTTTATAATGAATATCGAACGCCTCGCAAAGATCGAGCTCTATGCAAAAGATTCCCGTACAGCCATTCTTAAAGACGGAACGCAACTCCCCGTCAGCAGAACGGGATATGATAAGCTAAAAGAGTTGTTGTAATTTTTTGCAAGCATTCAATAGTTGAGTTATCCTATGAGTATATTAGATCATAGGATGGTGGTTTAAACAGAGTGATGCTCGATCAAAAATTCATCGGGTGACTTATTTATGTCAGACAGGTACAGAATAAATCTTCTTGTTGTTCTTTTCTTGTGGTCGTTCAACCTCTCCGCACAAAATCAAACACCACTCAAGATCATGACATACAACATCCGCCTGGATCTTGCCAGCGACGGAGATAATTCATGGGATCACAGGAAAGAAAATTTCGTCAGCATGATCCGCTTCCACAAACCGGATATGGTCGGCATGCAGGAAGTGTTGAAGCATCAACTGGATTTTGTGGTGCGGGAGTTACCGGAGTACGGATGGTTCGGCGTCGGCAGAGATGACGGAAAGGCAGCGGGTGAGTATATGGCGGTGCTGTATCGTAAAGAACGATTCGACACGCTTCGTACATCCACTTTCTGGTGTTCGGAAAATCCTGACGAGCCGGGACTCGGTTGGGATGCGGCGTGCAACCGGACAGTGACATGGGGAAAATTCCAAGACCGCTCCGACCGTACCGAATTCTTTTTTTTCAACACACATTTTGATCATGTGGGGGTGAAGGCGCGTAAAGAGAGTGCAAAACTGCTGATGAGCAAGATTTCCGCGCTTTCAGGCAATGACCGTGTGGTCATTACGGGCGATTTCAATTCGACTCCGTCCGACGAACCGTACGGAATTATTGTTGACCCGAATGCAAAGAAAAGATTTTTCGACTCTCGTACTGTTTCCAGGCAACGACCGCACGGACCGAAGGCGACATTCAACGGATTCAACCCGACGACCGTCTCCGCGGAACCGATCGACTATATCTTTGTGAGCGATCGGATCACAGTTCTTGCACACGGTACAATAGCCGAATTGATCGATGGAAGGTTTCCATCCGATCATTTTCCGGTGATTGCTGATATTGTTTTTGACAGAAAGAAATAAGGTTCTTATGAAAATCAAATATTACACCTGCGACGTTTTTACCAATCAACGCTTCGGCGGCAACCAGCTCGCCATCTTTCCCGATGCGACACAGATTCCTGACGATCTGCTTCAATCGATTGCAAAGGAATTCAATTTTTCCGAGACGACATTTGTATATCCGTCTAACAAGCTAGAATCAAACTCTCCGAAGGGTGCTTCACATGCGGTGGACTCCGTCTCTGTTCAAACAAGGCGTGTACGCATTTTCACTCCGGGAAACGAATTGCCGTTTGCAGGCCATCCGACGATTGGAACAGCGATAGTTCTTGCCACAACAGGTGCCATTAAAATTTCGGGAGACGAAACAAAAATAATTCTTGAGGAAGGTGCCGGACCCATACCTGTTACCATCCGATTCACAAACGGTGCGCCATCATTCGCACAATTGACTACGGCGAAACTGCCGGAGTTCAGCGACAAGGTTCCGTCACCGGAGATGCTCGCGATGATGCTGACGGTATCGAGAAACGATCTTGATGATAAGCGGTTCCCGGTTCAATTCGTTTCGGTAGGATTTCCGTTTCTCTTTGTGGCGGTCAAGAATCGCGAGGTATTAAAGCGGGTGCGGGCGAATGTGCAGGTGATAGAAGAATTGCAATTGAAAGATCTGTTCGTCTTTGCCGCCGATGCCGAGCAAACTGATTTCCACTTCCGCGCCCGCATGTTTGCGCCGCTCATCGGCATTCCCGAAGACCCGGCGACCGGAAGCGCATGTGCTTCATTTGCAGGGTACCTCGCTGCCAAAGATGAACGAAAGAATGGAACATTGAAATGGAATATCGAACAGGGGTTCGAAATGGGGCGTCCCAGTTTACTCTACATCGAAGCGGATAAAAAGAATGACGAAACGACTGCCATCCGTGTTGGCGGCAATGCGGTGATGATGATGGAGGGAGAAATTGAAATTTGACGATTTGGTAATGTACCGATTGGTCAATAGTATGACTTCGATATTCAAAAGATCAGAAAGTCATTATACCTTTCCTAAAAAATACGGCAGCATGGCTCGCCATGTCTGCCAATCATGCGGCATATCATATCCCCACACATCCAGCCAGTGCGGAATACTTTTCGAGTGAAGAATTTCAGATAATCGTCGTGATGCATCCGGTTTTTCGTAGTCTCCCTGTCCCGTGGCGATGACAATTTTTCCGCGACGCATTTGTTCAAGGTAGTCGTGGTCTGTGATGCCGGGAATATATTGCTCCGGTGAATTGAAAAAAACATTGTCGTCGTAATATCCCTTGGTGTACGACTGGAGATTATAATCTCCACTCATCGCAATAGTGCCGGAAAAAATATCCGGCTTCCTGAAAAACAGATTCAACGCATGCAATGCGCCGAGCGACGCACCGGTGGTAATGATTGGTACGAGACTTTTGCAATGATCGTGAATGAACGGGACTACCTCGTTGACGACATAATCATTATATTGCTGGTGACGTATCGCTTTGTGGTGCTGCTGCATCGAATGGTTGAGCCAGCTTTCGTTGTTGATGCTGTTGATGGAGAACGCTTTTACTTTTCCGCCGTTGATATATTCTGCAATCGCGTCGATCAGCTGGAATCGCTCGTACTCAAGATAGTCCGCAGCGGCAGTCGGGAACATCAATAAGGCGGGACCATAGTGTCCGTAGACAGCAATTTCCATATTCTTGTGCAAACCGGGGCTGTACCACTGGTGGATCTCTCGATGCATGAAAGTTCTTTCTCTGTAGTATGAATTTTTGACTTGGGAATATAAGAAGGAAAGGCGAAAGCGCAAAATATTTTTGACACCGAATGAATGGAATAGATGAGGATTTAACACATGAAAAAATCTACAAAGTTCTTTATCCTTACCACAGTTGTCAACATCGTACTCTCAATTGCCACGGTATTTTCATCGCTGTTGAAAGAAGTAAGGGTGGTGGATGTACTGACATTTTATGCCACTGCATTTGGTGCCGGAGCGTCGGTCGCCGCGCTGGTAGTGACGATGCTTAATCGCAAGAGAGAGATGACGAATATTCAGGGGTGATCTTTTCGGACGAATGCCGCGATGCTTTCTAACGTCGTTTTCCATCCTGTTTCGCATGCAGCGTAGAAATCATCCGCGATTGAGTCGGCGGGAAATCCGCTTTGTGTCACCCGCAAGACGCTTCCATTAAATTGGGGAATGATCAAAAATTCCGTCTCGAACGATGCGTTAAAAGGAAGCAGCCCGTCTTTGGAAAAGTAATCGTAGTTGGTCATGACAATTCCTCGCGGCGGATCAAATACAGACATTGTTGCGGAAGTGATGTACTCCGGCTTGTCCTCGTTTTCTCCCCATGTTGCGATCCAGATGCCGCCCGACTTTGGATGAACGATCGCACGTGATGCATTCCACCATATCTTTATCGCACTTGGTGTGATCAACAGTTGAAATACTTTTTCCGCAGATGCCGGAAGAAAAATCTCCCGCGTGTGTTTCCGCGTTTTCATATCTTCACGTTGTTCGGTGCGGTGAAGAGAGCATCATCAACATTTCCGGTGTTTTTCGTCGCGGCTGGTTCAAAGATCAGAACATGCGCCTCTTCTTCCGCGAGCGTCCGGTGTTCAACGCCGTGCGGGACGATGACGAATTCTCCCGGATGCAAGATCACCTTTTGCTCTCTGAACTCGACAGTCATCGATCCGTTGATGCAGAGGAATAATTCATCTTCCTTTTCGTGATGATGCCAGACGAATTCACCTTTGAACTTGACCAGTTTTACTTCCTGACCGTTCAATTCGCCCACCACTTTCGGACGCCAGTGTTCGTTGATCAGCGATAATTTTTCTGTAAGATTTATTTTGTTGAGGTTCATTGCTTTCGTTTATAATGTATAGTCCAGTTTGTCTTCCATGTCATTCCGCTGTCCAAAGAATTCATCCAATCCCACGTCAGACTGTTTTTGGTGATATCACGGAACACCATTTTCTGATGTATCAATGCACCATTGCGGACAAATTCCTGCGCAAAAAATCTGTTGTTTCCGTCCGCTCCGCCGCTAAAGGGAAGATATGAATTTTGATTATCGACCCAGGTCTGTTTCCACGTTTTGGTACGGTTGTCGAGTACGGAGACACTTTGTCCCCTGAAACCCTTTGATTGACCGGATAATGCCGCAAAATTTTCGTGTACCACGGAACCGTCAAGTATTTTTGAAATGACATTCGATCCCTTGGCTGTGGTTCCGTCGGGATCTTTCCAGGTCAAATCCCACTCGCCGACCCAAAAATCGAAGAGCGTCGAATCGCTCTGAGAACGTTGAGAAAAAGTCACGTTGAATAGAACAATGCTGATGAAGCACAAAGTACAAAATGATTTCACATTTCCTCCGTTTGTTTCTCAAAACAACGGATTAGGGAGGAAAGAATCAATCGACAATTGTCTAATTTATTACAACGATGTCCGTTCGAAGTATTCCGAAAAAATGTTCAGCAGCCGCTCTTTTGTCGGGAATGTCGCAGCCGACATGACTAGGAAAAAGAATGCGGACAATCCATTGAGCAGCAATTCCGGATTTGTCGCTGCATGTCCCCATAGCGATGTAAGCAAACAGATAATAAGCCCAAATATCGCTGCCCCTTCGTACATAGCCATGCGGATGATGTGGGCAGATTGGATCGCGGCAAGTACTTTTTCTGCCGGCGGAGCCGCCGCGGCGGATGCTTGAATTTTTTCGATGTTTAATAGTTGCTTGAGAATAATTGGAACGACAGAGTACATCGTCAGCGCAGTAAATGCATGGACACCGCTTAAAAGCAGAAGAATGTCCATACTCCCTTCATCGGAATGTTGGCTGTTCCCCGGAATTGCAAAAGCAATTACTGCAAAGGTAAGAATTCCCACGATCAATGCGGCGTAGATGATCGACAGCGATGTTACTCTTCGCTGTGTGAGCGTTTGTTCAAATTCGGACCGGCTCAATGTTGATCGTACGTGCATCTGTTATGTTCTTTCCCTGACATTTTGAATTGCCAGCGAATAGATCGAGTTGATCTCCTCGCCACCATTCATGGTGATATTTAAATCTCTGATCAATCCATCGCTCAGCCCGTAAATCCAACCGTGAACGTTCAACGATGCGCCGCGTGCCCACGCATCTTGGATGATCGTTGTCTCGCAGACATTCCGCACCTGCTCGATGACGTTCAGTTCGCACAACCGATCTACCTGTTTCTCTATCGTACCTGCCGATTCAACGATAGAAGAATATTGTTGCTGCACATCCTGAATATGACGGAGCCAGTTGTCGATCAAGCCGAAACGATTTTTCTCCAGCGCTGCACGGACGCCGCCGCATCCGTAATGTCCGCACACGATAATGTGCTTTACATGAAGCACATCAACCGCGTATTGAATAACGGAGAGGCAGTTCAGATCGGTGTGGACGACAACGTTTGCCACATTGCGGTGGACGAATAATTCTCCCGGAAGCAGGTTGACGATCTCGTTCGCAGGGACGCGGCTGTCCGAGCAGCCGATCCAGAGATATTCCGGCGATTGCTGCTTTGAAAGTATCTCGAAGAATTTCGGCTGACGTTCTTTTATTTCGGACGCCCAGCGGCGGTTGTTGTCGAGAAGGTTTTGAAGTTTATTCATGGTTTACCGGCGTTGTGAGAGTGCCTGTTGATATAATTGAACATATTTCCGTGCAGAATTCTCCCACGAAAAATCTTTTGTCATCCCATTCTGTTGGATCTTCTTCCACTCATCCGGAATGTGAAACGAATCGATCGCTCTCTGTACCGCATGCGCTAATGCATATCCCGAAATATCAATGAACGAAAATCCGTCTCCGGCATCTTGTTTATGCGACTGATATTCGTGCCACTCCTTGATTCAATCCGCACGGCTCGTAGTGCGACGGCATCACGAACATGTCGGCGCCTGCTTCGATCAGATGCGCCAGTTCGTTGTTGAACCCGATATATGCCCAGCATTTCTTGGGGAGTGTCCTGCTCATCGCTTTGAAGAGGCGTTCGTATTTTTCCTCGCCGCTGCCAAGGATCACCCACTGTGCATCAAAACTCATCAATTCCTGGATGGCATTATAGATAAGATCGAACCCCTTTTGGGAAACGAGACGTGATATAATTCCGATGAGCGGTTTGTCACCATCAAACGGTATCGTTGTTTTTTCCAGAAGGAATTTTTTGTTTTGTAACTTACCGCTGAGGTCGTTCTTGGAATAATGGAAGGGGAGATATGTGTCGGTCTCCGGATTCCATTCTTCTGTATCGATTCCGTTCAAGACGCCGTGCAGATCGTGTTCACGTGTGCGAAGAATATGCTGCATGCCTGCACCATACTCATCAGTTAAAATCTCGCCGGCGTACGTTTCGCTCACTGTATTGATCACTTCCGAAAAAACGATTCCCGCCTTCATCATGCAGACCGTGTTCTCAAATTCCAGCGGTCCATTAGGATAATAAAGATCTCTTCGTAATTCACCTTTTGTTAGCGTCACCTGAGAAAATCTTCCCTGATACCCGATATTATGGATGGAATACAGGAACGATGTATGATCGAACAGTCGGTCCCATATGTAATTGTCCTTTACAAGCAGCGGCATCAATCCGGTTTGCCAGTCGTTGCAGTGGATGACATCAGGCTTCCATTGCAGCCGCTGGATCGTTTCTATCACCGCTTTATTGAACAAGATCCATCGTTCGTCCTCGTCCCGGTCATCGGTATAGATTTTTCCACGGAAAAAATATTCTCTGCAATCGATAAAATACACCGGCACATCAGATTCGGGAATTTTTGAGGTATGAAGATATACAGAACGGGAAATCCCGGCGACGCGGACATTCATCGGACCGACTTCTTCCATAAATCGCAAGCCGTGTTTCTTTTCATCGATCAAATCGTACTTTGGAATGAATACTTTGACAGTGATGCCGAGTGGAGCGAGATATTTCGGAAGGGCGCCGACAACATCGGCGAGTCCGCCGGTTTTGGCGAACGGAGCGCATTCGGATGCGACGATAGCAACGTTCACAACCAGGTCTCCGCTTTTAATAGATGAGAATACCTGTACAATTCCACTATGAATGCGACGAAATAATGAAAATCAAAACGGGCGGCATCACATACCCTGTGATTTATACATTTTGCACGAAGCGCTGGAGACGTTTTTTATTAGGAATCCGCGAAAATTCGGAAACGGGGATTTCTAATTTTATTGTAGGTTCGGGTATTGATTTGTGTTGACGAAGCATTATGGCAAACAACGCTTCCTTTGTTCCGGCGAGTTCTTCCATTGCGTCACCGGGAGTAGGACCATATCCCTTGCATCCCTTCACCAATGGAATAGAAGCGGAATAGAATTTATCTTCCATTCGTTCAATAGTGATCGGATAATCAAGTGAAAGATAATACGATAAATTTTTTGTCATTGCAGTTCTTTCAATTCTTCGAGTGCTTTTAATGCGTCATTAACCTGATAGATTTTCAGAGTGTCGTTTTTTCCGTGTGAGACCAGTACAACGTTCTGCAAAAGTTTTGGGTGTGAAAAAACGTGATGGCTTGTTCCTTTTCCTGATTGACGGTGCTCAAAACCATTCTGTTCGAGAATCTTCTTGAGTTCACGAAAACGAATTGTGTATTTCCGTTTCCGTAGTGATTCAAGAATTTCACCAAGTTGTTTCACATTGGAATATACAATTCATCGTAAATAAATGCAAAAAACAGCATAACGCGTTATGTCTTGTGCCATTCTTTCGTCATATCCATCCAGCAAACAAGTCCGCGCCATTTGCCGTAATGGGTATAATGCTTTTCAATTGTCGCATCGGAGACTTTTCGTCCGTTCTTGTGAATCTCCGAAAACTTCGCGCGTATCCATGAATCTACACTGAGATAGTCGTAATGACCGAGCAGTTTTAATAAATTTCCTGCCGCATAATGACCGACACCTTTGATCGACCGGAGATAGTTATACAATTCATCCGTGGTCATTTTTTCTGTACGAAGATGTTCAATCGATAATTTTTTGGTAGCGACACGTTCTGCAAATTCCAATAAATAGGGTGCTCGGTAGCCCGACGATGTTTCTTTTCTCATCCATCGTTCCGTTTGCGACGCGATCGTTTTCGGAGAGGGGAATGAATAAACTCCGTCAGATATGTGCGTTCCCAATTTTGTGGTGAGATGATTGACAATGATCTTCGTCAGCGACCAGCTGCAATTAGTTGTGCAGATCATTTTGACGATATCTTCAAAGACAGTTGCCGATCGCAACATTCTCCCCCCATCAATCTTCGGAATCCATTGCAGATGTTTTTCTTTCCTGCAGAGAGAATAAAATTCATCCAATGAATCGTTAAAGCGAAACATGGAACCGACAGATTTCTTGACGATTTCCTGTTCACACTTATTCAAGGGCGCTTTGGAATCAACTGTCAATCGGATTTTTGATCCTCTTTCACTAATCATGACAAGAGCATGTTTGGTTGGAGAGACCGAAACTGCCGTACGCAATTCTTTGTCATCGTCACGGACTTTAAACGGTTCAAGATCCGACCATCCGTGGCTGTACAGCAGCGAACGGAATTTGAAATTTTTTGGTGACGTGAGTGTCAGTGTTGTTCGGTTCATAGATTCAATATATACCGTACCAGAATTCTTCAGTGGAGGTGAATTGTTCCCGTATATACTTTTCCGCTTCGCTGATTGCAGGAGCGAAGAGGGAGGGATTTCTCTTTCCTTCAGAAGCGGCGCGTTGATACAGCGGGAGCGCTTCATTCCGTCTTCCCTCCATTTCCAAAATATTTCCGAACCGGATCAAACTGAGCAATGGATAAATGGACGATTCTTCATTGGCTTTTGATTGCATCGCTTTCAAAAAATGTTCCTTTGCGCGTTCGAGGTCGTTTTCCAAAACGGCAAGTTTTCCGAGAGAAAAATGTGCAATCGGTGCGGAGCCGGTGGCGTTGACCGGGTCGAGATCGAGCGTCAACTGTGCTTCGCGTTCTGCAGACGAAATATTTTTGTTATAGATACGGAACAGCCGCGATGACCGCGCGTGCGCAAGGATGCGTATATCAAGCAGCCATCGCAGTACGGAAAAGTTCGGGTCAAGTTCAACCGCAGTTGGCTGTGAGTTGAACGTGAACCGGAATTCCTGTCTGAATTGATCGACAAGAATTCTTTTGGGAATCTTTTTGGATCCGACCGTGAAAAAAACGGTGACCGGCATTGTAAAAACATCGCCGCGCTGTTCAACGATCAGTTTTGTCAGAACCACTCCCCGCTGTGTCCGCTCGGAACTCCATTGTATTGCAAATTCAGGTGCGGTAGAGCGATACAACCATTCCTGAAAGAACCAATCGAGCGGCGATCCGTACTCTTCCTCGCACAAGGTTTGAAATTCAGGAATTGTAATGGAGCGTTTTGAAAACCTGTCATATAATTTTTTTATCACTGATGTGAAGGACTCTTTGCCGAGAAGATATTCGGTCATCAGAAAAAAATATCTTCCTTTGAAGGAGAGATTCTCATTGTCGACTCCCCCGGAAATCCGCCCCGCTTTCAGCGGATTCGTCGGAAAGAAACTGAGTGCATTGATCATAAGGTCGAGACGCTCACGGCGTTCGATTTCCGGGTTTGGGAATCGGGATACGATATATCGTGTTGCAAGGTAGCCCGCCCAGCCGTCATCGAAGAGCGCCGTCGAATCGGTGCGCGACAGAGAGAACCGTCGCGCCAATTCGACCAACCACACGTTTTTGACAGAGCGAACGAAGACGGAAGAATCGAACTGTGTGTACGCCGGTGAGTTTCTATCGATCATTGCTCCGGTCGTACGGACATCGCTTCTCTCGATAGTCGCTTCGCCAATGTAGCAGTACGACTGGTTAATACCTGTAGTCTGTGTTCCAGTTATTTCTTTAAAATACCGTGCCGCATCATACAGGTAGGTGAGCAGAGAATCAGCAAACCACGGGTGAAATCGTATTGTATCGATAAAAAATGAAACGGAGGTCAGCGAGTCGGGACTCTGTTTCTTTAACCCGGTGATCGATGTTGATCCGCAGATTGAAAAAAAATCGTGTAACGATGTGAGAGAATTCCGGGACGAATACCACACGTTGTTTCCTTCGGCGTCTGAAACGGAATCCTTACGAAAACTGCCGACGAGACGAAATGAATTCTTCACCGTTAGTGCGACTGACGCATGGTCTGTACTTTGGTCATCGAATTGAGGAAGCCAAGTGATATCGTTGGAATACTGAAGCAAAAACTCCCTCTGATTGACGAATTGCAGTGCGTGGGATGAACTGTCGAACAATTCTTCAAATTCGATCTTAACAAAAATCGAATCGCCGGCGCTGCGCTGTGCCGGAAGCATGATCGTATGAAGAAAAAAAGCATTCTTTTCAGTCGATCGCTGCAGCGAAAATCTGTCGTCGTCAATATCCCTGACAGCATTAATTTCAATATTGGATGGAATCCGGAAGTGGATATTGTCTGTGCCGTCCCGTGTAATCCGAAGCCATACTGCAACCGTTGCCGTTAGTTTCGATTGCTGTTCATCGAGCGATGCCTCGACACGGTATTCAAGCAATCGAACGGAGGATGATTCCTGCGCATAGAGATTCGCACCGGCAATGAGATAGAAAATAAAGAAGCGTTTCATAATTCGAAAGGACGGTCGATATCCATTTCAAAGATGGTCGAACGGTTGACGTAAATGATCTTCGGACTCTTCGGAGGCAATTGGATGAGCCAGTCCCCTTTGGGGTTCCGTACTACGGTACCGAACAATTTCCGCAAACGCAACTCGGTAAATTTTTCCCAGAAGACCCACCCGAAGTACGCCGTATGATCTTCGATGTAAAACGCAGGTACACGCTCTCCGGGTTTGATATCGATGTCGTCGACGGTACCAGGGAGGTACTGATGAAGGCGAAGTGTTTCAATGAATGCTTCGGTAACATTGTTTCCTTGAAAGATCAATTCATGCTTGGAACGTTTGACCGCGCGTCCTTCCACGATATCGTGCAATGCTTCCATCAACTGATCGCTGTTTGATTTCATCGTTCCAGGAATTGTCGTACACTGTCGAAGAATATCTTCGGTTCATCCAGCCAGGGAAAGTGCCCGGAATGTTCCATCACCACCAACGATGCATGAGGAATATTTTCAGCCATCATGCGGCTCCATGACGGAGATACGTGCACGTCGTGTTTCCCGCCGATGATCAGCGACGGCACGGAAATCTCCTTCAGCCGTTCGGCAACATTATAACGCAGCAGTTCATTCATAATGAAGTATTGATTCCGTTTCGGATCGAATTCCGCATCGGCAAAGATCGCATCGATCGTCTTTCGCGATTCCGCGGTTTGGACGTCATATTGATAGATGGCGCGGTTGAATCGTTTCACTCTTTCCTGATGTGGCAGTGAGCGAATTTCCTTTGACAGTTGATCATACTGCGGATAGAACGGATGAGACGGATCGCGGAACGTTCCTTTATGAAATTGTCCTGTCGGTGCGGAGCAGACGACGATCAGTTTGTTCACGTGTGATTGATGTGCCAGAGTAAATTCCAACGCGGTCCACCCGCCGGCGGATTGACCCATCACGTTCCATTTGTCAACACCCAGATGAATGCGCAATTGTTCGATGTCGTTTACGAGTATTGGAATTCCATAGTCGGTTTTCTCCTGCGCAGGTCCCGATTTACCCGTTCCGCGCGGATCGAGGCGGATCAGCGCAAAATCTTTTGCAAGTTCTTCCAGTGTTGTCCATCGGTGACCATCAACCCCCCACGTAACCGGGCAAATGAGCAGCGGTTCACCGCTGCCGAGAATGGAGTAATGGATTGACGTGGAGTCAACAGGAAGATTGAATGAGCCGTTCTGCATGGGGAAATATAAGGAAGTAAAGTGAATAATTTTATCTCAATTTCCTTTGTCCGAAAATAAAAAAGGCGATCATGCGACCGCCTTGAATTGTAAATAACCTTGCGAAGATCCATAGTTACAACTTCGCCGTTATCCCCGCTATCGGTGTAATGCCAAAATCATATCGCGGATTTTTTATGATGTTTCCCGATGCGTCCGCTTTGAATGAATACGAAATGATATTGTCCCGATTATACACGTTCCAGAGATCAATGTACGCCGTCAACGACCATCCCGCCAGGATAAATTGCTTG
>JACPGG010000107.1 GCA_016182545.1 Ignavibacteriales bacterium | reverse complement strand
CCAATTCATCAACGATCGACTGCGACACCTGCTGCCCGAACATGTTGACGATCTGGTTCCGCTCTTCGATTGTCGTAAACAGATTATATGAACGGCGCCGGATCTCCATACCGACAAGTCCAGCAACGATCCCAGCCGCTGCCATGATCGTGGCTTTGCCGTAATAGTACAGAGGTTCACGCAGCAGCGGCGGAACAAGCGGATCGACTTCCGTATTTAAAAAATATGTCACCAATGAGGAATACTCAATTGCTGCAACCATTCCTGTAAAAATTGAAAAACGAAAATCGAGTCGCAGCGTGGACAAGATAATGAACAAATAATATGAGAATGATGGGGCAGAAATGAACGCGAACTGCGGGTGGTAAATATCTGCCAGCATATAGAGTGCAAACGACGGGATACTTGTTTCAACGAATGCATTCATAAACCGGATGCGGTCCGGCACCATCCGTTGATGTGTGATGTGCCAGTTGATCATATATCGCGCAATCAGCTCGTAGAAAACAGAAAAACCAAAAAGGAGAAGAACGGGCTGAAGAGGTAGCGGTGCGCCGTAGGTTGCAATGATCGTTTCCTGAAAAAACAGATTTGCAATCAAAATCCAGATCAACAGAACAAAAAAAAGTCCGGCAAGAATTGTCACCCGCCGCCGTTCGGAGCGGAGCAGCATCAATTCAAAATGGTCCGCACGGGGCTGGTGCCGATCCAGATACGAGAAGAGAAAAGGAAATATCTTTTCAGGATTCATGTGCGATTGCCGTTCAACGTAGTAAAGACGATACCGACGTCAAGTTATTATTTCCGCTTTGCCGAAATATCGCTTAACGGTCTCGACGCTAAAAATTGATAGAATTGATTTCTCGTTGCAATGACCTCGTTGTGCCCGAGATCGGTATGAATAAAGATCAAACGGTTCTTTCTTAGATCTGCTGTTTGCAGATCGTTCTCTTCGGTCTTAAAGTACGGAATTCCCCAGCCGTCGAGGTCAGCCATCAGGTTTTCCGTCTCCGTTTTGGTTCCGCCGTTGTCGGTATAGATATTGATGAAAAGCCCTTTGTAATGGTCCATCCAGTACGCATATTTTTCCGTCTGCCCGTACAACGCGTCGAACAGAATGACATCAGAAATATTTTTCGTTACTCCGCCTCTCATCAGACAGAACGAAATCACACGGTACGCTCCGCTATGCCCCGCAAGAATGATCTTACCGATGTTCGAGTGATCGATCTTCTTTTTCTCTTTTAAATATTTGAGAACATCATTCACAAAATTTTTCAGACCGTCTTTTTCCTCGAGACGCCCTCCGAACGAGTCGGGCGCGTCCTTAGGACCTTCGGGAAAGACGAAGACAGCATTCTTCTTCGCAGCGCTGAATTGTTCGATCAATTGAAACTGCGCACTGGCGCTGTCGATGTTGTTATACCAGCCGTGAAAATAGATAACGAGGTCTGTTTTCTTTCCGGAAGAGAATCCTTTCGGGATGAAGATCGCAACGCTGCTGTCGCTGTTGATTGAGACTGAAGAGATAAAAAAAAGATAAAAAGAAACATGAATGATATTGAACAGTTTTTATGTGAATGCAAAAACATTCTTATATCTCCTTTTTAAATAAATATTGGCTACCTTTGTCCGCCCTACACTCAATCAATATATGGAGCTCCGATGAAATTCTCTATGGCTCTTTCTCTTTTTCTCCTATCGACTGTTTTCACTTCGTTGTTGATAAGCCAGACAAATCGTTCCGATATCGGCCGCATTTCAAACGATGCATCGTATGAATTCTCGAATCTGAAGATGTATAAGGACGAATCTGTATGGCGCGGCAAGAATGTAGGGTTCAGCGGTGTGGTTCAAAAAACACCTGTGATTGCAAAATCAAAAGGACCCTACATACAAGTCGCCGGACAAACAGCGACAGGTTTTGTGAATGTCGTCATTTTTTTGGATTCTCCACTCCCTACATCCGACAGCTATGGCAATCAAGTACCGTTGATCACGCCGGGAATGGATGTCCGCGTCGTCGTTCAGTTGAAGGGATTACAAAATTTTACAGAAGAGCGCGGATATGTTATGAGCCTGCCGACTGCCGACGGATTGTTTATCTTTTCAAAAGATGATTATTCGATGACAAATCCTTTGTGGTCGAGCAAAATGTTGAAATAAAACAGTTCAGAAGAGAAAATGTGGTGGTTCTGCAGGTTAGTAGACATAGATATCACTATTGTATTTTCCTTTTTTCGGCAACCACTCTCTCGATCACTTCCATCGTCTTTTCTGCGCCGGTCTGCCAATCGAATTCATGTGAGTGCTGCAGTGCGGCGCGCTGCAGCCGCCCGCGTAGATTCGCATCGCGCAGGATCAGAATAATTTTTTCGGCAAGTTTTTCCCGGTTCCCGTACTCATACAACAATCCGGTCTGCTCATCGATCACCGCATCGCGCAATCCCTGCACGTTGCTGGAGACTGTCGTCGTGCCGCACGCGTTCGCTTCGGTGGCGGTGAGTCCCCAGCCCTCTTTTGCGGACGTGTTGACCGCAACATGCATCCTGTTGAGCCAGTCGACTTTTTCTTCTTCGCTGACGAATCCGGTGAATGTAACGCTTTCGTTCAATCCGAGTCTCTGTGTCAATTCCATTAACCGCGGTTTGTCGTCGCCTTCACCGACAATGACCAATCGGGCAGTCGGTACTTCCTTTTTTACAATGACGAACGCTTCGATCAGATGATCGAACGATTTATATTTTTTCAGCCGTCCCAATGCGCCAACGAGCGGGATCGACGATTTCTCGATCCCGGTTTGACAAAATACCCGATGATTGACGCCGTAGTGGACGTGATGTACTTTATCCGGATCAAAACCGAGCGAAAAAAATTCTCTGTGCGTACTGGGAGAGTGCACCATGAAATGGATCTTCTTATACATCGGCAGTGCCGCACGTTCGGTGAGATATACGTACGATGCCAGTGGAAATGCCGTTTCTTTGAATACGCTTGTTCCCAGTAAATGATGAACCTCGCCGAGAATCGGTTCGCGGACATAGGCGGGAGTATAGAACGGAATCTTATTTAGGTCGTCGACGACAAGATCGAATTTCCGGTCTTTGAATGTCGTAAAATATTTCTTCATCACAACAAAATTAAAGAGAAACCGTCCTCCTTCACGAATGACTTTGATGCCATTGATCTCGTCAGTCGGCTTTGCGCCGTCGTATGATGAACAGAAGAGCGTCACGTCGTGTCCCATTGCGGCAATGCGGGAATATGTTTCGTGGAGATGAACTTCGGCGCCGCCGGAGAGAGGGTGGGTGATGTCTTGCCAGTTGAAGATGAGGATGTTCATACAATGGACAATTGAAAATTTTCAATTTTCAATTGTGAAATTATGCTTTCTTTCCGATCACCCCGAACGAGAGCGCGGTATATGTTGCCAAAGGAGTATCTTTCAATGCGTCGCGCAATGTCTTCCGAATAGTGTGGAGCACCGGGACTTTAGGATTGAGAGGCATCTTTACCCCGACAACCCGCAGTGCTTCGCGTGTCATCCGGTAGAACAAACTCGGGTACATCCATTCGCCGTATGTGTGAACGGTCTGTAAGCCGAGGCGTTCCATTTCCTTTTTCTTTTTTTGATCGCGGTATAGATATGGTAACGCTGCGGAACGTCGACGCAGAGCAGTCCCCCTTTTTTCAGGACGCGGATATTCTCTTTCAGCAATGCTTCCGCCTTTGCATGGCGAAAATGTTCCAGTAATCCCTGATGAAAAATAATGTCGAACGTTTCGTCCTTGAAGGGGAGTGCGAACGTATCCCCGCCGATGATCGTGACGTTCATGTTTTCTTCGTCGGCGATCTTCTTCATGATCTTCAGCGAGTTCATGGAGTAGTCGAGTTGATACACTTCAGCGCCGAGTGTGACGAGCGGGAAACTGTCCCTTCCCGTACCAGCGCCGATCTCCAGGATCTTTTTCCCTTTCACATTCGTGATCTTCACAAGATTGCGTACGACGCGATCGGAGTTGGAATATACTTCCTTGACTTCCTTCTTTTCTTCCCAAAAATTATCCCAATGTTCAAGCCGCGATTCTTTCATGCATCCACCTAAAAAATAAACCACAGAGGCACAGATTTTGATCCAAAGCATCTGCGCAATCTGTGGCAATAAATTAATATTCTACATTACTTCTTTGTTTTTGTTATAGAATCTCTCTTCGGCGAATTCTGCATCGCCAGCCGTGCCTGCATCTGCACCTTCTGCATATTCACCCATTCCGGAAGTCCTTGCAGCGTTCCGTATGCAGTGTTGATACGGTCAAGTATCTCGATCGCTTTGTCGAACTCTTCACGATTCTGGTAGATCGAGTACAGCATATAGTACGGATGATACTGGTTCTGGAACGGTTCAGCGATCGGTTTTGATGTCATCTCCAGCAGTTTTGCCTCGAGAGCGGCGGATACTTTTTGATACCGTTCTTTATCGCCTGCAAAGAAATAGAAGTTTGTCACATCGAACTCTACGCGGTAATCCATCGGCATCACGTTCGTCGGCAGCGTCACCATCATCGAATCGAGCGTCTCGACCGCTTTCGCGTTGTTCCGTTCGACATTCAGATAATGCAAGGCAAGGCGCATGAATGCATTCCGGTAGTTCATCACCAGTCGCGTCACATTCTCATCATAATGAATCGTCGAATCCTGCAACCCGCGGTACAGATAGCCGCGCTGGAACGATTTATTCGGCTCCGCAGGCGAGTTCAACAAATTTGCCCCGATGATCTTCGGATCGATCACACCTTCATCGGTCGGTGCGGCGTACGGGATCAATTTCATTGCAAGCCCGTCCATACGGAAGAACCGGTCGAGACCGATCTTTGCATCCGGCGTTGACGTGACCGCCATGTAGATCGGGCGCTCCCAGTTGTTCGTCCGGATGATGTCGTATGCCATGATATCCTGCGCGCGGATCGCCTTGACGTTGCCGAATTGCATTGTGTTCGGCAGAACAAATTTGATCTGTCCCGGTTTGCCCGCACTATCCGAAGCAAGCCTCGGCTGCGCAGGACGATCTGTGTTGAACATTTCGTACTCTTTCATCACGTTTCCCGGAACCGGTATCGTCATTTCGCGCGGCTCCCACTGCATCGGACCGATCTGTTCAATCTCCTGATCGCTGAGACTGACCGGCACTTTCTTTGCACCGTGCGGCATTTCGTGTTTCAATTGACGGATGTACCACGATGTGTTCACTAAACTTAGGTTCACGATACGGATATCGCGTCGCACTCCTTCAACATCTTGCAAATACCAGAGCGGGAACGTATCATTGTCGCCGTTCGTGAACAGGATCGCGTCCGGCTCGCATGACTGCAGCAGATTGTATGAATAGTCCCATGCAACATAATCGCCGCTTCTGTTGGACGGTTCATAATTCGTATAGAGCATGTTGCCGGGAATGAACAAGATCAGAAGTACAAGTGCACCAATGGTGGCATACTTTCTCATCCGTTCATCGCTGAACAAATCTTTCAATGAATCGATGATCCCCAGCGCTCCGATGCCGATCCAGATCGAAAAAATAAAGAACGCACCCACATAGAAATAATCACGCTCCCGTGGCTGCGGATTCTGCATGTTGAAATAGAACGCCATGATCAGACTCATCAGCAGGAAGAAGTTGAAGAAGACCCACCACATCACTTTGTCTTTCTTGTAATGATAGTAGAACCCGAACAACCCCACGAACAACGGGATCCCCCAGAGTTGTTTCCAGTTTACCCCTGCTCCCTGCCAGTCCCCTTCGCGTCCGGCATACTGCCAGAGAAAATATCGAAGCAGCATTTCGTCCATTTGATAGCGCCACGCAAAATCCATGTCGCTTTTATAATTCGTGTAGATCCCCTGATGCTGCGGTTCCTGGCTGTAGCGGCGTTTCATCAACGGCGCTTCGCCGTATTGTTCACGATTGAGATACGAGACAAGTTTTTCAAGCGTGCTCGGATCGTTCTCGTTCATCGGCGGACGGGCATTGGCACGGATGATCACCATCGTATATGTCGAATATCCAAGCACGATCAACAAAAATGACATCGATGCAAGATGCAACATTTCTTTTTTCGTCTGGATCGAATACCACACGCCGTAGATCGCCGCGCCTATCGCAGCGATCGGGATCAATGTCCAGATGATACTCTGACTCTCTTTGCCGTCGCCGAACGTATATTTTCCATCAAGGAGACTGGGAAGAATCTTCACGATTCCCGGATACACAACGGCAAAAATTCCGATGGCGACGATCCCGAAAATGATGTAATTCCGGAGCGAGAACTCGTAACGACGGAAGAAGACAATGATAAGGAACGGAAATATCACCAGTAGCGCCAGTAAGTGTACGCCGAGCGAGAGCCCGATGAGATAAGCGATAAGAAAAATGTATTTTTGATGCGTGGGAGAATCGGCACGTTCGTTCCAACGGAGCGCAAGCCATGTGACGAGAGCAACAAAGAGCATGCTCACGCCGTACACTTCCGATTCCACCGCATTGAACCAGAATGTTACGCTGAATGTGCAGGAGAGCGCCCCGATTGCCGCCGCACCGTACAGCGTCGCTTTGTTCCACCAGTCATCGGTGCGCGGACGCCACAAGACGATCAGTTTTACCAGCGACAAGTACAGAAAGAGCACCGTCAGTGCGCTGGAGAGTGCCGATATGAAATGGAGACGCACTGCGGGATCACTGTACAGCGGGATCATCCCGAACACTTTTCCGACCAGCAAAAACAACGGCGAGCCGGGAGGATGGGGAACCTGCAGCAAGTACGCCGCAGCGATAAATTCACCGACATCCCAAAACACGACGGTATCAGCTAACGTGAGAACGTAAACGACAAGCGATATAAGGAATACGACGCCTGCGATAACTTTATTCAGTTTGGTATGTTCCATTCAAAACCTCATTGTGAAAAACTACAACAAAAGTATGTCAATATACTCGGAAAGTGGTGATTTTCAAAAGAAAATTCACCATTACTTACATGAGTTTGCGAGCAATCTCATCGCAAATCGAATATCCTTTTTCCGTGAGGGAAATCGTATTGTTTTGACGAGTCACGAGTCCTTCGCGTTCCAGATCTTTCAGAAGTGACGCTTTTGCATCGAAGACCGATTCGCCGAACAGCTGTTTCACTTTTTTCTCGTCGATGCCGGAACTGCGCAACCCGAGAAAAATCTCTTCCTCGAAAAATTTTTTCGCGTCGATCTCTTCGCTGCCGACAATTGGAAATTCATTGCGGCTCATCGATTCACAATAACTCTGAATGCTGCGTACGTTCCACCACCGCTTGCCAGTCGCCGGAGAATCTTTCCAGAACGAATGCGCCGACGGACCGAAACTGAGATAGTTCGAATGATCCCAGTACCGGATGTTGTGCCTGCATTCAAATCCCGGTTGAGCAAAATTGGAAACTTCATATTGTCTGTACCCATGCGAGGTCAGTGTTTCGATTGTGATCTCGTACATCGCGGCATCTTCTTCCGGCGGCAGCGGGGCAACAAGTTTGTTCTTCACCATTGTCGCAAGCGGAGTCTGTTCTTCCACGATCAATGCGTACGCCGAAACATGCTTCGGCTGCAGTGCAATGGCGCGGCGGAGATTTTCTTTCCACCGACCGGGAGTTTGGTTCGGCAAAGCAAAAATAAGATCGACATTCACGTTGCTGAATCCTGCACGGTATGCGTTATCGACAGCACGTTCCGCTTCTTCGGCAGAATGAATTCGTGTGAGAAATTTCAGATCGTCCTCATAAAATGACTGCACGCCGAAACTGATGCGGTTAAATCCGACTGATTTGAAGTCGTTCAGTTTCTGCTGTTCAACCGTTCCGGGATTCGACTCGCAGGTGATCTCAGCAGTTGATTCTATTCTGTAATGCTTGTGCAGCAGATTGAATATTTTTCCAAGTTGTTCTTTGGAAAGAAGGGACGGCGTGCCGCCGCCAAAGAAGATCGTCTCGATGGTCTCTTTGGAGGAGAACTCTTCCGCACGGCGTATAATTTCAAGTTCAAGTGCTGCGAGAAACTGTTCCATCGAAGTCATATTCTCGATGGAATAGAAATCGCAATAGACACATTTGTGTTCGCAGTACGGTATGTGGAAATAGAGTGAAGCCATAGAAAAATATTTTCCCTCCTCCTTTGGAGGAGGGGACCAAGGGGTGGTGGTACTTACTTAACCAGTGTCCCGATTCTCTCCCACCGAATTCCATTCTCATCTTTGGACCAATAGATTATCATCGCTTTTCCGATAATATTTTCTTCGGGAACGAATCCCCAGTGCCGGCTGTCGTAACTGTTCTTGGCGTTGTCGCCAATGACAAAATAATAATTATTTTGCACGGTATATTCGGCTGTCTCAACGTCATCGATAAAAATATGTTCTTTCTCAATGGTCACTGTATTCGCCTCGCGTTGAATGAAGACACTCCATTTTTTTATCGTCGTTGAATCAATGCCGATCCTCATTCCCTTATATGGCACAACGGTTAAAAACGGAATGGTGTCGAATTGCGAGTAGGAGTTCGGAACGCGGAAACCATTCACGATCAGATTCGCATTGACGATCTCGACTGTATCGCCGGGTAATCCCAGGCATCTCTTCACTAAATAGTGATGATGCACAGGATAGAGTTCGTCCGGTTCGCCGGGAAAATCAAAAACAAGAACGTCGCCGTGACGCACAGGCGTCAATTGCGGAAAGCGAATGTGCGGAAGTGGAACATACAATATCTTCTCCGGAGTGCGCGCACCGTATATGAATTTATTGACGAGAAGATAATCGCCGGCAAGGAGAGTGCCGCTCATCGAATTGGTCGGGATCTTGAACGCATCGACCACACACGATTTCAATGAGGCGGCAATAACAAGTGTGGAAAATAGAATAATAAGAACGTCCCGGACCTTCCCCCTCATGATATCTCTATCCGATCACATTGCCGATGCGCCCGAATTGTATCATTTCAGGATTGAAGACCACAAGAAAAACTTTCGCGACGAAATCAAGCAGGAGATTATGATTGGAAAACGTTGTGTAGATCCACTCCATGCGCATTGTCTCCCCCTGCATCGCAAGCCGTCCCGCATATTCTTCCGTTCCCATCACTGAAAAATAAACGAACATCGGCGTGCCGACAACGTTCTCGCGCGGAATGAATCCCCAGAACCTGCTGTCCAGCGAATTGTCGCGGTTGTCTCCCATACCGAAGAGATAATCTTTTTCCACGATGTACGTCTTCGTTGTTTTTCCGTCGATCAGCACCGTCCCGTCGTTCAACAACGCGGGTGTGTGACCATCGCGCTTGATGAATGTTTCCCACATGTGGTAATTCTCATTGGTGATCGTCATCTGCATTCCCTTAAAAGGAATGACGATCGGACCGTAATTGTCTTCGTTGAATTGTGCGCCGGGAGGAAAAATTCTCGGGTCGGCATATCCTGCAGGTTTCGCCTGAAAATTGAATTTCATATTCTTCGGCAGCGGGGCGGGTTGACCATTGATATACACGACTCTATTTTTTATTTCGAGCGTGTCACCGGAAAGCGCCAAACATCGTTTCAGATAAAAAGTGAATTCTTCAGGATTCACCTCTTCGCGGTAGCCGGGAAATTCGAACACGATCACATCACCGCGGTTCACATCCTTAAAGCCGGGCAATGTGGTCCACGGCAGACGGATATTGGTGAACATGATGTTGCGCGGCGTGGATGCGCCGTAGATGAACTTGTTCACCATCAGAAAATCGCCCGTCATCACCTCGTTCTCCATCGAACCGGTCGGAACGAGGAACGACGCGATAACGAAATTGTTCAGCAAAAGAAATCCGCCGAAGACGATGACGAACTCTTTGATCTGTGCGATCGTCCGTTCTTTGAACGACTTCGGTTGTTCTTTTACTGTTTCTTCGTTTTTTTCTTCTTGTTTTGCCATGAGATTTCCGGAAAATTAATTTATTCGTTGTCAGACAGGAATGTCTGACCTACTTCTTTGACACAACTCGATACATAATTTTGAAATCTTGAAATTATTACTCGTCCCCCATTTGCAGTACGGCAAGAAACGCCTCCTGCGGCAATTCCACTCTGCCGACCTGCTTCATCCGCTTCTTTCCCTCTTTTTGTTTCTCCAGAAGTTTTCTTTTCCGGGAAATATCGCCGCCGTAGCATTTTGCAAGAACATTTTTGCGCATTGCGGAAACGGTCGTGCGGGCGATGACCTTGCTGCCGATCGCCGCCTGGATCGCAACTTCAAACATCTGCCGGGGGATCAACTCTTTCAATTTGGAGCAGAGTTTCTTTCCCATCTCGTACGATTTGTCGCGGTGCACGATCGTGGAAAGCGCGTCGACAGGTTCTGTATTCAGTAAAATATCCAGCTTCACAAGATCTGATTCCCGGTAATCGAGATATTCGTAATCGATCGATGCGTAGCCGCGCGTCAATGATTTCAGTTTGTCATAGAAATCGAAAATGATCTCCGACAAAGGAAATTCGTATGTCAGATCGGCGCGTGTCGGATCGAGATAACTTGTATCCTTCCAATTGCCGCGCCGGTCGGTCGCCAGTTTCATGATGTTGCCGATGTATTCGGTCGGCGTAATGATTTGCGCCTTGATATACGGTTCTTCAACTCTTTCTATCTTTGACGGATCGGGCATGTTTGCAGGATTATCGACCGTGATCGTTTCTCCCGTCGTCAGCACCACGCGAAATTCCACGTTCGGCACTGTGGTGATCAGCGATTGATTGAACTCCCGCTCAAGTCTCTCTTGAATGATCTCCATGTGGAGCAACCCGAGAAATCCGCAGCGGAAACCGAATCCCAACGCACCGGACGATTCCGGCACATAAATGAGTGAGGAATCATTGAGCGACAGTTTTTCCAACGAATCACGCAGTTCCGCAAAGTCATCGGCATTCGTCGGATACAATCCGCTGAAGACCATTGGCTTTACTTCTTTGTATCCCGCAAGCGCTTCGGTCGCGCCGTGGTACTGCGTGGTGATCGTATCGCCGACTTTTGTATCGCGCACGTTCTTCAACCCGGCGATAACGTAACCGACATTTCCTGCCGCCAATTCCTTGGTGCGGCTTTTATTCATATAGAGCACGCCGCACTCCTCAACTTCTGCGTTGTTGCCGTTGTTGATGAATTTTATTTTCTCTTTTTCTTTCAGCACGCCGTCAAACACGCGCACATACGCCACAGCTCCGCGGTACGCATCGAATTTTGAATCGAAGATCAGCGCACGCAGCGGTTTTAACGGATCACCTTTCGGCGACGGTACTTTGCTGATGATCGCTTCAAGAATATCTTCGATGCCGATCCCTGCTTTCGCGCTCGCTTTGATGATCTCTTCCGGTTTGCATCCCAACAGATTGACCACTTCGTTCTGCACCGTCTCCATCATTGTCGAAGCGGAAGGGAGATCGATCTTGTTCATCACGGGAATGATCTCCAACCCCGCATCGATCGCCATATACAGATTGCTGATCGTCTGCGCTTCTACACCTTGAGACGCATCAACGACCAGAATGGCTCCTTCGCATGCAGCCAACGAGCGTGAAACTTCGTACGTAAAATCTACATGACCGGGAGTATCGATGAGATTAAGCGTGTACGTTTCTCCGTTTTTCGCCTTGTATTCCATCTGAATAGCATGCAGTTTGATCGTAATCCCGCGCTCTTGTTCAAGATCCATGTCGTCCAAAACCTGATTGACGACAAGGTCCCGTTTGGTGATGCGCCCGGTAAATTCCAATAAACGATCCGCCAGCGTCGATTTGCCGTGGTCAATATGAGCGATAATGCAGAAATTTCGGAAATGGTTCATTCTCTTTGAGTATTTGGAAACAATCTCTAAGTAGTTGAGTCGTTAAGTAGATGAGATTGTCCGTTACATAGTCTCAACTACTCAATTACTCATATACTCAACGACTTCAAAAACAAAAATCCCCGCCGAAATGCATCTGGTGGCAGGGTTTCTGCACTCAAAATACTAATAATAGAAGGGAAGTGCAAGGAAGGGACTGCTGACGCACCGTCTTGATTTAAGTGGTACCATATGCATATTATAAAAAAGTAATACCTTTTAATTTTGTAAGAAATATTATTGTTGACATATTAAATATTTTGTCATACATTTAATCATTGTCTAACATGGAGAAAATATGGATACATCAATTGTCACAACGAAGGGACAGGTTGTAATACCCTCTAAATTGCGTCGACGATTTGGAATCAAGAATGGTACCAGAATACACTTTTACGAAAAAGAGGGTGAAATTCGATTGATTCCTCTTACTCATGAGTTAGTCGATTCAAACATCGGTTTCCTCGAAACAAAAGGGAAATTGCTTAAGATTCTAGCTGAAGAAAAAAAGAAGGAGCGTGAGCTATGAAAAGATACGTCTTGGACACTCATGCTCTAATTTCTTATGCAGAAGGTGAAAAAGGTGGAAAAGATGTTGCGGAATTATTTAAAAAAGCACTCGATGGTGGAGCAGAAATATATCTTTGTGTGATTAATTGGGGTGAAATGTACTATATAGCACTGCGTGAGGGTGGAATAGAACGGGCTGAACTTTACAAAAATACACTTGCTAAATATCCGATTAATATTATTGAAGCTAACAAAGAACTTACACTACAAGCAGCAAAATTTAAAGCCTTTCACAAAATGTCATATGCCGACGCGTTTGCTGCCGGACTTTCAAAACTTCGAAAAGCAGAGTTGGTCACGGGCGATAAAGAATTTAAACCTCTTGAGGGTGAAATAAAAATTTTTTGGATTTAGTCAAAAATGAATTCTTTTTCCAATAAATCCGAACCATTCTCAAGTAAGGCAAGCCCTGATAATTTAATGTTTTTTCCTCTTTTTTTAGGAGAAGACTACTGCGATCAGAAGCCAGATTTACATTCTAGTTACAAGGGACATCAAGATATTACCAAATCAAATTTTCCTGATCAAATTAATACGGTCCTGCTGAGCAATAATATACGTACAATTAAAGATATTCTTTTTTTCAACTACACAAACTTTCTGTTCTTCCCTAGAATAGATTTATCGATTGTAAAAAAGGTTCAGACTACTGTATGCAATATCATTTTTGATGAACGTGATGACCATCTAGATCAATTTGAAGAACGAATCGAAGAGCCGCAAGCAGAAATACAACAAAGTATTCATGAGTTCACATTCAAAGATATAAATGTTAGAGTCACAAAAGAAATTTTCGTCGATGCAATTAAAGAAACACCATTTTATGTGGGATTGGCAGGAACAAAATTATTTTCTTCGGAACTAAAGGCCATAAAACCAACACAATTGGATTTTTCTGTTCGCTTTGAAAATATCTTGCGTGCTAATTTCTCTGGGACATTGGAAGATCTATTAAATACCCCCTTTGAAAAATTTTTACTATTACGCAATTGTGGCAAAGTATCTGTACTTCATGCTCGCAATACAATTCTACAATTCCTTAAAACAAAAATAATATTTAATGAAGGATTTCAACACAAAAAAGAACGAGTTTATCTCAATTCAGAAAAATTCCCAACCGTAACATCAATATTTCTAAACAAAACGATAACTATCCCTGAAAAATACTATACCGCAATTATTAACGCTCCCGTTAGCACAATTAACTTTTCGACAAGGTTCATTCATTTTTTGCAACAGTCAAAAATTGAAACCCTAATAGACTTATTGAATTATGATGTCAATAAATTGATTCATTATAGAAACATAGGACGTGTTACAATTGAAGAATCGAAAAAAATTGTGGTCAGATATATAGAAAGTAAAATTAATTCTATTGAACATGATGAAAATGAAAACGAATCATTCCATCTCTCACCCATTGATAATAGAATTACAAAATCTGTAAGAGAAATACTTGGTGAAAGAGAATATGAAATGTTTTTATTAAGATTCACTTCTAATTTAACCCTGGAAGAAATTGGCGATCAATTTAATCTTACAAGAGAGCGGGCTAGGCAAATAATAGATAAGTCACTGGAGAAAATTAAAAATTTATCCATTTGGGATCAATTTACACGTTTCCTTAATGAGAATTACTTTGTATTTACTGTCGATACTCTATTTGAAAATCTAGTCTCTCGTAATCTTTGGAATTTTAATAACAAAAGACTATTTGAAAAGATTTGGGAAAATGATTTTCTTTATTCCCAATTTATCCCATATGAAAACTTCTATCTAACCAAAAATGAAAATATCGATGAAATGTGTGAATCCTTAAGACGGAAAATTCTGACGATTGTTGAATCTGTGGAATTGGGTATTGGTATTGATGAATTAAGAGCTAGGTTAAATTTGGATAGTAAAATGGTAAATGTTTCTGTTATTCAATTTTTAAGTTTTAAACACGAAGATTTTTTCTTTGAAGAAGGTAGAATTTTTGACAAAATGTTCTTCAATATTCTGTTTGCCAAATCTTTGAAAGATGTAATATACTGGTCAATGAAATATTTAGAAGAACCAATTCATTTTACTCAGCTAACAGAATTTATCAGATCCCACAATAAAAATTATAGTCAAATTCAGAATTTAAGCGTTCATTCGGCATTAATTCGTTTTGATTTTTGTCATGACATTAATCGCGGTATTTACGCGCTTAAAGAAAAAAATATTCCAAAGCACATTAGTGCGGGTGAAGCTTTGTGTAATCTTCTCAAGGAAAAAGGTGCTATGCTTGAAGATGATATTTACAAGACCCTAAAGGCTAGATATACTTTATGGAACATCGAGATGGCGTTACAAAACAATAGGCACAAACTGAATCGAATAGGCAACAATCTGTACGATCTTAAGGAGGACATTAGATGAATTTAGTAGACATAAACCTCAATGAAACACGTTCTACTGTTATTAATTGGCCTAATCACGTAAAACAAATTGTTGATGGTTATCGTAGTTACCACACAATTGCTCACGGTATACAAAAAGATGCCATTCAGAATTCCTGGGATGCAAGAATAGATAAATCTAGCGCAACTAACTGGGGTATAATTTTCGAATTAGTTGAGACAAAAGATATAACATTAATTTCCTTTACTGACTTCGGTACGACTGGTTTAACTGGTCGGGTACTCAAACCAGAAGAACTTGAACTTGATCTACCCTCTGAGGAACGCTGGGGACGATTTGAAAACGTTGCATTTACAAAAGATCCTAAAGAAAAATCACTAGGTGCCCGCGGAAGAGGAAAGTTTATCTTTCTCGGTGCTTCTGACCATAAAGCAACAACTAACGATGGAAAGTCTATCGGAAGTTTGTTGCTTTATGATACATTGAAATTCGATGGAAGCTATCGTTTTGGATTTAGAACAATTACAACAACGGATTCCCCTATTGATGATTTTGACAATGAGATCGGAATTGAAAAACTAAATTATTTTACCAAAGGTTTATTGAGCAAACCTAAACAGGTTGGAACCCGAGTAATTATTGTAAATCCCAAAAAAGATGTTGTTGAAGAATTTAAAAATGGAAAACTGGAAAATTATATTCGCGAGACATGGTGGGAAATACTTAAAGATTATAATGCTCACATTTCAATAAAAATTAATGATGCAACTAGACGGATAAAAATAAATGAGCATTTTAATTTTCCCGAAAAAGATTCAGATAGATTTAAAGTTTGGATTAAAGCCAATGTGAAATTGCCCGGCGCACCAAGTTATCTAATAAAAAAACTTCATATCGTGTACGATGGTCAGGGGATTGCGGAAGAAGATTTGAGAGGTATTTTTATACAACGAGGAGGCATGAAAGTTCATTCCCTTAAAGTTAACTATTTAGAGAAATCAATATCAGATTCAATATATGGATATATCAAGTTGGATGAAGATTTAGAAAATAAGATTAAGGAAGATGAAGGCATTGAACATTACTCGTACGATTTTAAAAAATTAATCCCAAAATTAATCAAACAATTCGTTGAGGATGAATCGGAACGATTTATAAGAGAAAAACTAGGGATTGATACGATTTCAAAATCAAAAAATTATGAAAAGGATCGTAGTGCTGAAAAAAAGGCAATTTACCAAATTAACAAGGTACTGTGTTAAAAGTCAATAGAACGAGAAGAAATATTTCAAAGAACAGTACGGCGATTTAGACAGAGTTATAATTTGGATCAAACGTTGAGTTGTTCTTCCAGAGCGTGTAGATCAGCAAGAGCAGTTTCC
>JACPGG010000110.1 GCA_016182545.1 Ignavibacteriales bacterium | reverse complement strand
TCACGTCACCCTCTCAATCTGCCGAATCAAATCCGAATGTCATACCAGTCCAGGCAGGACAAAAGAACGAGATCCGGATTGAATTCACAGATCCGAACGGGAAAAAGAAGACAATGGTGATTGAATATAAGTAAATACTGCACGTGACCGTCACCTTGAAGGTGACGGTCACCTCCCATTTGAATCGCTTGCAACTCTACGCTCATTTTAATAGATTGCAGGCGATTTCTTTTTCTCCCACAGCTATTAATTCCGGATGATTTCAAACAGACTCATCTTACTCATTGTAAGCATTGCCTTGTTCTCTGTCGAGCAGGCTGATGCTCAAATCAATACATACCTCCGTTCGATCCGTCCCTTGACAATCGTAGAACAGCAGCCGTTATCGGTTTCCGTTGAGTTGAATCAATCCTCCAGCCTCAACCGTGTCACATTGTTCTACAGGCAATTCGGACAATCGGAATACCGATCGGAAGAAATGAGATTGATGATCGATTCTGCCGTGACGGAAATTCCGACAAGCGATGTGCTGCCGCCGTTCATTGAACTCTATATTGTTGCTACCGATGTCAATGGCGTGACCGAAACGCTTCCCTTCGAAAATCCGCAGGTGAACCCTGCACGCATCATGGTCAATACCCGACCGAAGATCGAATCTGAAATTATCATTCTGAGCCCCGATGAAGGAGAACAGATCACTGAGGGTGAAACGTACATTTCCGTTTCATTCGTCTACGCTGATGACAAAATCGATCGCGCAAGAACGAAGATCATATTAAATGGCATCGACCTTTCGGAAAAAGCTGTTGTGTTCGACGATTTGTTGATCGTCCCGCCGGATGCAATTCCGGTTGAGATAATAAAAGGGAGTGTGGGGCTTGAAATTCAAACATTCGATACACTGGGAAACAGCTTACCGTCGCTCCGGCGCGGCTTCAACGTCATCACACAACGGCAGGCAGAAGAGATCGAAGAATCGTTCAAGGGATACGGCAACGCTCAGATAGAATCGAGACACGAGAATGTAAAAGGAACATCAAAATCGTACAACAGGCTCGATGCGCGGGCGTTCGGTTCGTACTTGAATTACCTTAAAGCAAATGCAAACCTGACACTTACGTCGGAAGAAAAACCGGAGAACCAGCCGCAGAACAGATATTTTCTCGGACTCGATGGCAAATATGCAAAAGTCGGTCTGGGCGATGCATATCCTCGTTTTCCGTACACGATCATGGATGGACGACGTGTCCGCGGAATCACGGCTGACCTGCTGCTCGGATATTTCAACATCAATGCCGCGTCGGGTGAGTTACTGCGAAGAACGGAGTTCAATTCGGCGCCAACTATATTGAAGAGGAATTTGACCGTGGTGCGTCCGAGTTTTGGACGGGGTGAAAATTTCCAATGGGGATTCACCTACTCCAAAGCAAAAGATGAATTCGATCCATCACAGCCGATCACAATCAAACCGCAGGAAAACGTCGTATTCGGATCTGACATGCTTGTCGCCTTTGACAACCGAAGGATCGAGTTTACGGCACAGAGTGCACTCAGTTTGAACAATGTCGATATCTCTCAACCGGAATTCAATGAAGACAGTATTGATGCGGCGATCGCACGTGGAACATTTTCAAAAAGCGACGGCGACCAGCTGAAATCAATCCTTCCCTATTTGAAGATCTTCATCACTCCGAACGAAAATCTAGTCCCGATCGATCCAACAGGTCAAACATCGCTGGTGTACGAAACTGCGCTGGCATTTAATTACTTCGGCAATTATTTGAAAACATCGTACATCTATCATGGAAAAGATTATAATTCTGCCGGCGCGACAACGATCAGGAAGGATATACAGGGATTCAACATTACCGATAGATTACGACTGCTCGATAATCGATTGTTCGTTACCGGAAGCTACGAGCGCTTGCAGAATAATGTCTCAGGATTTGAACAGATAAAACTTCCGACCGGAGATTCGATCGAGGTAACGACAACATACAATACGGTCAACGCCTCGGTGACATATTACCCATCACGCGATTATCCGAATTTTACGTTCGGGTACGGACTAAATTCAAATTCGAATCCGATCAATCCTGTCCCTGCAGATACCACGCCGATCGAACAGCAAATTGCGTTGCGGGCGATTGACGACAAAACAAACCGATTCTTTCTGCAAAGTTCGTACGGGTTTGCATACTGGGGGCAACACGACCTCTCTTTGAATCTTGACATTTCAAGCAAAGATGACCTCACCCCGAAACAACAGGATGTGTCGACCTTCAACACCACTATTCTGGTGAATACAACACACGATCTGCGCATGGAAAGTTCGATCGGATTCTCGGTCAGCAGCGTTACATTTCCGCAGGTCGACACCGCCGGATTGGTCGTCGAAAATTCGCTCGGGTATCAAACGATCTCATTGACTGGGCGGTACAAGATCTACGAAGATGTGCTGCGGTTGACAGGAACTGTTGCGCCGACATTCGGCGATCTCTCGCGATTTTTATTCGAGACGGGATTACAATACTCTATTGCTTCCAATCAATTGGCATCCGTACAATTTCAATTTATCCGGAACTCTTCTTCCGCGCTTGCAGCTCTCGCGAACAAAAACGATTCGTACATCAGTTTCCTGTATCGCATAGATTTCTAGTACGATGGCATCCTCCTCTTCTGCCAATACGATCCGCACCTGGATATATCGATTATTACTGAGCACCGCAATTGCCGTTTCAGTGATGATCTTCGTGCAAGATATTCTCTTCGAATTCGATTTCTTCGACCGTTTCTCTCTTTCGTTCATCGACAGATCGTTCGCAAAACGGGGTCCGTTGAATTACTCCAAAGATTCTCTCGATGTCATCATCATTTCAATCTCCGATAAGTCTGAAACAACGCTGCCCGAACGATTCCCGTTCCCCCGCAGTTATTACGCTCGCGCTGTTCACAACCTCAACCGTGCCGGTGCAAAAGCGATCGGTATCGATCTCACATTCGAACAGCCCGATGCCCGCGGTGCCAACCACGACGAGGAACTTTTCAAATCGATACAGCAATATCGCAATGTGGTTGTCGCGGGAAAAACCGATATGAAAAACGACGAGGTAACTGTCCAGCGTGCCGAAGAGAATTTCCACTCGATCTTTTATTCGGCGGACAGTTCGGTCGGAAGCGTTTTCGTCCCTAATGATATCGACGGTGTTTACCGACGCTATATGCCCTTCGCGAAGATGCCGGGACAGGAACGGTACATCGCTTCGTTCTCTTTTGCGGTATTGAACAAAGTCCTCGGACTCCCGTCCACCGCGTATGCTGAAAATACACCGGACGCGTTCGTCATCGGCGACCATCGGGTTCCGAAATATGATGATGTATCGATGCTGATCAATTATCACGGACCTGCCGGGAAGACCTTCAAGGAGTTCGATATCGTCAACATCCTCGATGACAAAGATTTCCAAACGGTCGAAGAGAAGGAATTCAGAACCTCGATCAATGTGTTCGACGATCCGGATTACGGACTGCTGCACGATGGTACGTTCAAAGATAAGATCGTCCTCATCGGACCTTATTTTTCAGAATCGAAGGACCTGTTCAACGTCTCCGTTTCTGAAGAAGGTATGAGCGAGCGAAATCAAATGTACGGCGTTGAACTGCACGCAAACGCACTGCAGACATTGCTGCACCAAAATTATCTGCGACGGATATCGGTCCCGTCTGAATCGTTCCTGATTCTGATCTTCTCTCTGCTCACATTTGCCATTGTCTCATCATTGAAATCGATACGGACGCAGTACGCATTCATCGTGGAGATCGCCGCGGTCATCATTGTCGCCGGATTGATCGATGGAGTTCTCATACTCTCCTACTACACATTTGCAGAGCACAATCTTGTCTTCCCTGTCGTTACACTTATCGCTGCAGTGATTTTAAACTACGTGGGGAGTGCGGTCTATCAATATCTGACGGAACGAAAACAAAAAACAATGATCAAAGGGATGTTCAGTCAATACCTGAACCCAAGCGTCGTCAACGAACTGATCGCGCACCCCGAAAAACTGCGTCTCGGCGGCGAGAAAAAAGAATTGTCGGTCTTCTTCTCCGATATCGCATCATTCACAAATTTCTCCGAGAAACTAGATGCGGTCGAGCTCGTTCAGCTGTTGAATGAGTACCTGAGTTCGATGACCGATATCATATTGAAGAATGACGGCACGCTTGATAAATACGTCGGCGATGCAGTGATGGCAGTGTGGGGCGCACCCATGGAATTGCGAAACAGTGCATTGAACGCATGCCGCGCCGCGTTGCAAATGCAAGCGGCGGTGCGGGCAATAGATGCAAAATGGAAGGATGAAGGTAAACCGGAACTGATCGTCCGCATGGGAATCAATACCGATTACATGGTTGTCGGCAATGTCGGCGGTTCCAAACGATTCGATTATACGGTGATCGGAGACGCGGTGAACCTCGGCTCGCGAATGGAAGGCGCAAACAAAACATACAATACGCGCATCATGATCAGTGAGCGGACGCAGGAGATGGTGAAAGATGAAATGATCTGTCGCGAGTTGGACCTGCTGGTTGTGAAAGGAAAGACGAAACCGATCCGGGTTTTTGAACTTATAGCCGAGAAAAAAGATTTCAAGGATGAAAAGAAACTTCAGGTTATCGATGTATATTCGAAAGGTTTGGAACTGTATCGTCAGAGAAAATTCAAAGAAGCGCTGCAGACCTTCTACGATGCGTTGCAGATCGATGAAGATGACGGACCTTCACAGCTCTATTTTATTCGCACAGACAAGTATATTAAAAGCCCCCCACCGGATGATTGGAACGGCGTGTTTGAATTGAAGACGAAATAGAATTTCAACGTCGAGGCGTGAGATTATCTTTGCTCAAAACCTTTAACACACCGATTTGGTCGGTTGTCAGTCTTTCAAAATCGACAGACTGATTCTCCTGCATCAATTCTAATTCGAAGAATCCTTTCCCGTTTTTGTACACGATCACGCGGCGCAGCAATCCTTTTTCCTCATACACGTACGAGCAGGAAGAACCGTTGATCCGTTCCGGAATGCGTGTCACTCTTCGTTCCCCTGCAAATTCACCCACTTTCAATTGCAATGAAATCCTTGCCGCTGTGCAGATATCTTCCAGTGCAAGAGTTTTTCTCGTTGAATCATCTGACTGTAATTCTTTGAGCACGATTGTTGCCGAATAATCCCGGTTGACAAACCATTTTTTTATTGCCGGTAATTTTGATTTCTCCGTAATGTCCGCCCAACCGTCCGGGAGTTGTTGCTGAGCAGTTGGGATTTTAGGAGATTGCTTTGAAAACTTCGGGAGCGGTTTCGTTGAAGCGCAAGAAAAGAAAATAAAACTGAGTGGTGCGACGATACACACCACCACACTTCTTATAAAAATGGATGCCCGCTTTCGCGGGCATGACAGTGAATTAGTATCGTACGAAAAGATCACTCCGCTCCTCTGAAGTATTGCGGTTCTTCCAGTGTCAACCGGAGCGAAATGCGGTGCGTGTTCCCCAATTGATCGGCTGCATCGAACTTTGCAAATGAATAATCGATATCCAGTTTGCGGAGATGGATACCGGCACCGATCGTGAGGTTGCCGACATCATTGTACCCCGCACGGATCGCAACGAGATTGTCGTAATCGAATTCCACTCCCGCCTGCGGGTCGAAACTGATCGGTCCGACATTGGCGACAGCGGAGAAGCGTCGATTCTCAAAACGAACATCGGCGCCGAGTGCCGGAGTCAATCGACCGTTGAAAACTTCAAAGTAATATGCTGCACCGATCTTCAGTGTCGGTGAGATAAGTTCGTTCGTGCCGGTGTTCCATGCAACAAGTGTCGTCGTCGCATCCTGTAGATTTGCGCCGAGCGAAAGTTTGTCAAAGGGGAGATAGAGAACGCCGATGTCGAAACCGATTCCCGTCCCGTTGAATTCACCCACATTGCGCCGGATCAGTTTCACATTCGCACCATAATATAAATTCTCCGAATATTGCTGCGCGTACGTTCCGTACACGATCCAATCACTTGCGTTAAAGAATGTGATCGCATTGTAATCGGGGCGAAGACCGGCGCCGTCGTCGAACAATCCGTTGCCGTTGCTGTCCGCCCATGCTTTACGTGTGTCTGGAATGCCGTCTGTCCCCAATCGAATGATACTAATGGCAAACGACGACGCTTTATATTCGGTCTCTCCAGTTTCGGAATTCACAGAATTCGTACCGTACGGAAACGCGAATGCGCCGTAATCATAATTGATAAGATTGCCGAAACGTTCATCGTGCGATGCTGCTATTTGAGGATAGTCGATGCGGGCAATGCCGGCAGGATTCCAATAACTCGCGGTAACGTCGTTGGCAAGTGCGGCATACGCGCTGCCGAGACCCAACGCCCTTCCGCCAACGCCGATGTACATGAACTCACCGCCGTACTTCGCAAACTCCTGCGCGGAAGTTATTACTGGAAGAAAAATGACCAGAAGCCAACTCAAAAATATGACAGTGGTCATTCTGAGCGCAGCGAAGAATCTGCTTGAGGCGTTGGGTGTACTAATACAGCCATTGCGCAAACCAGATTCTTCACTACGTCCCGAAAAAAACATCGGGACTTCGTTCAGAATGACACCAATCTGTATTTTAGAGATAAGTCCAAAAACGGCAAATATTTTTTTCATACAGCCCCGTAAACGAAAAAGCCGAATCCCCTCTAACGTTCGAGTGACATTCGGCTGATTATTGTTAGAGAAAAAAGTGATACTGCGTGATCATTGTAAAAACACTCTAACAATTATTCTCTGTTTTTTCTCCTTTGTGCTACGGCAAGATACAGATTTTTCGAGTAAAGTCAAATGGTGAGAAGAAGAACCCACCCACAGTCGTACCGATATCTTTTAGGTCGTCCCTCCGGGGCTTTCCTTTTTACCACAGAATAATATTACATACATACCGCTCCTAACGGAGCGGGATAACTTTAAAACCCGTCAATAGAAGCCTCGAAGGGACGACATGTTGTAGCCAAAATAACTCAGCTTTTTATTTGTAAACCTTGCCTGAGCAACATTACTCAACGACTTACCAATAAATAGTCTCGGAGGAACGTTCTGTTTATAATCAGAATAGCTAATCCTGTTTTCAGAAATCTCCGTTGGGACAGCATAACTTAAAAACAAAAAGTAGTCCTGAAGGGACGACCTGGTTTTAATCAAAATGAATCATTGTACCGTCCAAAATCTCCGTAGGAGCGACCTGTATGGAAATATAGTTACTAAGAAAACCAGTTCTCTGAAACAATCTTCCCTCATCGAGCAATGAGAATCGAGATTCAAAATGCCATAACTATTCCCACCGAAACCGTCACCGCTCGAGTCAATCCATCTACATTCACCCGGCGCTTGAGAAATGGGAAAGCAACGCTTGCCTCGATCGAATATAATGCTGAGAGAAAATAACTTCCGTCCATCTGCAGATTCAATTGCGACGGTGCGCTGTCAGGAAGTTCGATGAATTCCGGTCCGGATGGATAGGAAGCATTTGCAACAGTTGAATTCCCTAGTCGTTGGATAAAAAGCAGAGAGGGATGAACACTGAATTGCTCAAACGAACAAGCATACCCGATCCTCAATAAAAAATCGTCACTTCGCTGCAGCCGCGTGATGGCATTTGAACTTCTTCCTCCCGCGATTTGATAGCCGATTGTCCCGTCCCATTGACCGACCGATGCAGTCGCACCGAAAAGAACATCATTCGAGCCAAGCCCGCTTTGATACAATTGCGGCAGTGCAGGATCTCCGTTCGCATCGCCGCTGGCAAACCTGCCGCCGAACTGAAGTTTTAGTGAGAGATCGTCACTCTTTACTACATCCTGATTCCACACAACAATCACATCCCCAAGTCCGCGTACATCACCCAACGGACTGGACTGTAAGTTAAAAGGAAGAAGCAGCGATACCTGTCCCCCTTCCAAAATCGAGAATGTTCCGTTCAGCCGTGCAGTATGATACGTGACATCATCTGTCTTGCTGCTGCGTCCGAAGATATAGCTGATGCCGATACGATGCAGCGGCGATTCTTCTTTTTGCATTCCTATTGTGAGAAGAGATCGTATGCGATAAGGAGCAGTAGAGCGATAACGATTAAAGTTTTTTTCATGCTTTCTCCATAATTAAAACCTTTGCAAGGTTCGTTTTGACTTAAAGTGCAACAAAGCACAAACGAAATCATCACGAAAGTCTCACAAATGCGGGATGGATTGAAGTGTTGATGTTGGAGGGGAAAAGAGATACATTTTTAAAAAATAATTGAACCTTTTAGAAAATGTCCCCCCGCATACTTCATATCATCTCCCACCTCTTTCACAAAAACTCTCACCAGAAAGTCATTGAACTACTTGAGAAGGAATGCGGTCACACTCAGTTACGAACAAACGGCAACGAAGGGGGACTCGAACGGATACACTTTGCGGTATTAAAACTGAGCGAAGGGAATATTGAGAAACTGAAGCACGAGACCAAAGAAGCGACAATCGATTGGCGTGATGTGTTAATGGCGGCGGGATTTGGATGTGATGTTGCTGCTCATGGACGGTGGTATGAAGAAATACAAAAAAGGTTGAAGTGATTATGCCAAATTCTCAAGATCATTGAGGTCTTTGTGCCGCCCACTTGCCTTTTTATTCTTTTTCAAATGTTTTAACTGTATCAATGAAACCATCACTCCGTCAATTTCAACGATGTTTTTTTCTCGGTAACATTCGTCAAATGTTACTCCGGATATGGTCGTCAATATCTCAATCCTCATCGGCGGTATGCCCATGCGAATTACTTTGTTTTCTTGTAAGAAACTTTCTTGTGTCGCAGCATCAAGGGTAAACCCAAAGTCGGTGAGTGCTTGAGAAATCTTCTTTGCATTTGCCGGGGATATTGCGATCCAGATATCAATGTCTCCTGTCGCTCGCGGATAGCCGTAATAGCCGACTGCATATCCGCCGATCAGGAGATATTCAATCTTGTGGAAATTCAACAATTGTAAGAATTCTTTGAAGTCGCTTGGAAGTTGCGGCATTCCCAAAATTCCTTTGGCGAAGTGTCTCGACCATTTGTAGCCGCTCTTTGGCGGACCGATTCAACCAAAATTCTTTTTCATCTGAATCGTCATGAAGCGAAACAGTCGTTATTTTTGATTTATCTATGTGGTTTAGAATATCCATGTGCTGTCCAAAGGTCTTGATTTAATTGCTCAAACGCAACCAGATCACATCAACGCTTCCTTCAAAATGATCTCCTGCTCGTGCTGATGGCGTTTGAGTGTGCCGGTAGCAGTGCTCGCCGATGCGGGGCGTCCGCAGAATCGCAATCGTTGTGACGGAAGGATGTCTTCTCGCAACCGGTCAGCAAGGAAATTCCACGCTCCCATATTCTTCGATTCTTCCTGCAGCCACACAATATCAGTTGCATGACTGTATTTATTGAAAATCGTTTTCAATTCCTGCTGCGGGTACGGATAAAACTGTTCCAGCCGCACTAAAGCGACGTCGGCGATCTTTGCATCGTGCATCATTTGCAGCGCATCGTAGTACACTTTACCCGAACAGAGCACGACTCTCTTTGCGGTCGCTTGTGCGTGCGCATCATCGACAACAAGTTGGAATTTCCCTTCTGTAAATTCTGCGGGCGTCGAAAGAACAAGCGGATGCCGCAGCAGACTCTTCGGTGTCATCATCACCAGCGGACGGCGCTGCGCATCGCGCAATTGCCGTCGCAGCGCGTGGAAATATTGCGCCGGAGTCGAAAGATTGCACACCTGCATATTGTCTTCCGCACACAGTTGCAAATATCGCTCGAGTCGGGCGCTGGAATGCTCAGGTCCCTGCCCTTCATATCCGTGAGGCAGCAATAAAACGAGATCGCACGGCTGTTGCCACTTTGCTTCCGATGCGGCAAGGAATTGATCGATGATCACCTGCGCGCCATTCGCAAAATCGCCGAACTGCGCTTCCCAGATCACGAGCGACAACGGATCGGAAACGCTGTAGCCGAATTCATACCCGAGGATCGCGTACTCCGAGAGCAGACTATCGAACACATTGAACTTTCCCTGGCCTTCACGAATATTTTGCAGTGGAACGTATTCCGCGCCCGTATTCGCATCGTACAATTTTGCATGGCGGTGGCTGAATGTCCCGCGTCCCACATCTTCACCGCTCACGCGCACGCCGTTCCCTTCATAGACCAATGTCCCAAACGCAAGCGACTCGGCAAATCCCCAGTCGATCTTTGTCTCATGATTGAAATTGCGCCGCTGATCGAGCATCTTTACCAATTTCTGGTTGATGGCAAAATCGGACGGCGTCGTACCGAGTTTCACAGATACTTCCTGCAGTGTCTCAAACGGCACGCGCGTCTCTCTGAACGGCTGCATCGCTTCGATCTGTTCCTGTGTTACGGCAAGAGCGATCTCCGCTTTCATATGCATCTCACGTTTGTGCGACGCTTCATGGGCGCGCTCGAACCGCTGCTTTGCTTCATTCTGCATCTGCTCGTATTCTTCACGCGTGATCTCTTTATCGAGGATCAGCCGCTCGCCGTAAATTTCACGGGTGGAATGATGCGCTTTGATCTTTTTATAGAGGAGCGGCTGCGTATAACTCGGTTCATCACCTTCGTTGTGCCCGTATTTGCGATAGCAGAACATATCAATCACGACATCTTTTTTAAATTTATTTCTGTACGCAACAGCAAGCGACGCAACACGCGCGCATGCTTCGGGATTGTCGCCGTTCACATGGAAGATCGGTGACTGCACCATTTTCGCAACGTCCGTGCAGTACGGCGTTGAGCGCGCATCATCCGGCGATGTGGTGAATCCGATTTGATTATTGATGATGACGTGAATGGTGCCGCCGGTGCGGTATCCTTTTAATTGAGACAGGTTCAACGTCTCCGCTACAATTCCCTGTCCTGCAAATGCGGCATCGCCGTGAACGAGAATCGGTATCGCATGAGTACGCTCGAGGTCTCCCGCTCGATCCTGCATTGCACGCACCATTCCTTCAACGACAGGATTCACCGCTTCGAGATGGCTCGGATTCGGAGCGACTTCGACAGTGATCTCTTTTCCGTTCAATGTTTTGTGTATCCCATGAGCGCCGAGATGATACTTCACGTCGCCCGAACCTTGTATCGTCGTCGGATCGATGTTTCCCTCGAACTCAGAGAAAATTTTTGCAAGCGATTTACCGATGACATTTGCAAGAATGTTCAATCGACCGCGATGCGCCATGCCGATCACCGCGCGTTCAGCACCGTGGTCGGCAAATTCGTCGAGCACAACATCGACTATGGTAACGAACGATTCTGCCCCTTCGAGTGAAAATCGCTTATGTCCGACAAATTTTGTATGAAGGTATCGTTCAAATCCTTCGGCGTGAATCAATTTTTTCAACAATTGAACTTTTCTTTCGCGCGGCAGCAGAGGACGATTGCGTGACGGTTCCATTTTCTGGATCAGCCACTTCTTTTGATCTGGATCCTGAATGTTCATGAACTCGACGCCGATGGAACCGCAATACGTTGCATACAAAACATCGAGTATCTCACGCAATGTCGATTTCGTATATCCTTCTTTATTTGTAAACAAGAATTCACGATCAAGATCCCACACGGTCAGCCCGTAATATCCCGGATCGAGTTCCGGATGGTTCTTTGGCTCATCAACAAGCGGATCGAGATGTGCGATCAAATGACCGCGCACGCGGTACGCATTGATCAACTGCTGAACGCGCGCTTGCTTCTCTACGAATTCATCTGTTGCACTGCCGCCGATGGCAACAGCGTTGATATCCGACGCCCATTTGACCGGTTCGAAAGGAATGTGAAGATCGGAAAAAAGATCTTCGTAAAATTCTTCTTCTCCGACCAACAGCGAATGGATGTACTGCAGAAATTGTCCCGACTCCGCTCCTTGAATAATGCGGTGATCGTACGTGCAGGTAATGTTCATCACTTTGCTGACGCCCAGCGTGGACAATGTCTGCGGCGACATTCCCTGATGCGCTGCATCGTATCCGATGGATCCGGTCGCAATGATCGAACCTTGTCCCGGCATCAATCGTGGCACCGACGAAACAGTCCCAACAGTTCCCGGATTGGTCAGCGAGATTGACGTTCCCTGAAAATCGTTCGGATCAAGTGCCGAGCGTCGTGCTTTATCGATAATAGAATCGTACGCATCCACAAATTCCGCAAAGTTCATCACGTTGGCATTTTTGATATTCGGAACGAGAAGCGTTCGCGTGCCATCTTTCCGAGTTGTGTCAACCGCAATGCCGATGTTGATCTGCACCTTCTCATCCTTATATGCCTGCCCTTCCACGCGGGCAAATGATGCGTTGATGTTCGGATATTTCTTCAACGCTTTCACGATCGCCCAGGCGACGATGTGTGTGTACGACACTTTGCCACGGGAACGTGACGCAAGATATTTATTGAGTAATGAGCGGTTCTCATCCAACACTTTCACCGGAATGATACGAAGCGATGTTGCTGTCGGAAGCGAAAGTGATGCCTCCATGTTATCAACAATTTTTGCTGCAACGCCGCTGATTGCAGAAAGTTGTTTGCGCACAGATTCTAGCGTTGATGACGCAGATTTCGCCGAATGTTTCGCAGATGTTGGTGAGCTGGACTCCACCTTGACGGTGGAGTCCACCTTTGCTTCATCTTTACCGTTTGCGGGAGAGGATTTTTTCGATTCAGTTTTTTGAGGAAGCGTAAGTGTTCCCGATGCCACAACTTCGGCAAAGAGTTGCTGCCATGTTTCGTTTACCGACGTCGGATCGTCGATGTATTGCTGCAGTACGTCCCACACGTAACCGGTGTTGGGACCGAATGATTCAAGCACCTGCTCAAACTTTCCCGCCACTGAGCCGGCGGGCGAGTCAGAATTTCCGTTCTTTGACATATTTTTATACCGAAAGCACTAAGTAAAAGATGGATTCCATACCAAAGGCAGAGTCCATCTTCAATTAAATAAAAACGAATTGGGATTGAAATATACAAATTTTTACACCCCAGAACAAAAGTTGAATTTCACGGCAATTTTGTAGATTTTCGTGCAGATGTTTTTCATCACTAATCAGACTTGAAGCGGTCTCAAAAATGTAAGGTCATTGCGAGGGAGCGCAGCGACCGAAGCAATCCCCATGGTTACAGGAGATTGCTTCGCCAAAAAACGGCTCGCTATGACAATTCTTAATTTTTGAATGTGTTCTAATGTTTTATTGGATTTTCTAATTTAGTGCAATTCGTGTTATTCGTGGATGCAATCCATTATCCCCCTCATGAAAAAATTCATCTTCTTCTGTTGTATTACTACCTTCCTCCACTCACAACACGACACGACGAAATTTGTCACGATGATTCCGGGTGAACACTATGCGGCAGGATCATTGCATCGTTTTTTTCTCGGTGATCACTGGCGCGATCTGTGGGGAGTTCCAATTCAGGTAGAAGTGTTGGATCTGGAACATTTCGCCGGCGGATTGACACCAACGGAACGCGGCGGCGGATTTCAGACAAAGTCCCTTCGCTTAAGAGGCACAGATGGAAAGGAATACAAGTTTCGTTCATTAGATAAAGACCCAACCCGGATTCTTCCCGACGATTTGCAGGAAACATTCGTTGAAGATATAATTCAAGATCAGATCAGTTGGTCACACCCCTATTCGGCAATCATTGCAACATCATTTGTCGAAGCGGTTGGAGTTTTACAGGCGCCACCGAAACTGGTCGTACTTCCCAATTCAGATCATCTCGGTGAATTTCAATCCGATTTCGGCGGGCTGCTCGGCACACTCGAAGAGAATCCCGATGACAAGGATGGAATTGTCTTTGCAAACGCAGACAAAATAAAAAGCACATATTCCCTTTTTAAAGAATTGGATGACGACAACGACGAGATGGTGGATCAAAAGGAATTTTTGAAAGCGCGACTGGTCGACATTTTTCTCGGCGATTGGGACAGACACGTTGATCAATGGAAATGGGCAGGCTATAAGGTAGATGGAAAAAGAATCTGGAAGCCGATTCCCCGCGACCGTGATCAGGCATTGGCAAAAATTGACGGTGCATTTTTATGGGGAGTAACATGGGCAGTCAAACAAATCGAAAGTTACGAGACTGTCTATCCCGACATACAAGATATGACATGGTCGGGGCGACACTTGGATAGAAAATTTTTGAATCGCTTGACAAAATCTGAATGGGACAGCGTGACGCATTTCATCGTGAATGTTCTGACCGATTCGTTGATATCATTTGCCGTTCACCAAATGCCGCAGCAGATGTACGATCTCGAAGGAAAAAATATCGAATCCAAACTGCGCGAGCGGCGTGACTATCTGTTTGATGCATCGGAGGAATTCTATCGTCTGTGCGCAAAGTTCGTTGATGTGCGAATGAGCAGCAAAAATGAATATGCTGAAGTGCATCGTTTGAACGATTCACTTGTTGATGTAATGATTTGGAAACGGGACAAAGAGAGAGGCGAAAAGAAAAGGGAACCACTCTATTCCCGAAGATTCCTTGTGGACGAAACAAAAGAGATTCGCCTTGATTTGCTTGATGGCGACGATTATGCCGAAATCACCGGCGATGTTGACCAAAGCATTGAAATCCACATTGACGGCGGTGAGGGAAAAGACAAAATCATTGACAATTCAATTGTGCGTGGATGGACATTAAGTGTGGTGCCTATCCCTTCCGCAGAGACCAAAACGATCATTTATGACAGCGGCAAAAAATCCGATTTAAAAACAGGAGCAAGCAGTTGCGTCATCAATCACAAATTTGAAAAACCGGATAATGACACCGCCGTCTATGAACCTGTGCGCGATTACGGAGATGATTTTCGTCCGCTCGGCGTTGCCGCATATAATTCCGCCGACGGCGTTGTCATCGGCGGGGGGCAGACGCTATTCGGATATGATGTTAAGTACGATCCGTTTCATTACAAAATGGATTTAAGCGCCGCATACGCAACAGGGCATAATGCGTTCAGAGTTGATTATCAGGCAATCTTCAAAACGTACGACAAAGATCTTTCATACCTGCTCGACGTTCGTTTATCAGGTATTGAAGTGCTACGGTTTTATGGAATCGGTAACGAAGTCACATTGCCCGTATCGCTTGAGAAAGAGAAATACTATACAGTGAAACAAGGACAATATATTTTTCATCCGCAGGTACAGTACAAATTCGTTCGATTCATTTCGTTCAATGGAGGTGTGTTCCTTAAGCACAGCGATATATTGCTGCGGGACAGTTCATATGTGAAACTCGTACAACCATACGGTGCTTCAAATATGACAATTGGAAGTCTTCATGCAGGAATCAAATTCGATTCGCGCGACCATGATCTCTTTCCGACAAGCGGTGTGTATTCACGAAGTGAAGTATATTTTTATCCTAAAGCAATGAGCGATAAATTCAATTTTACAAAGGCACGGCTCGATCTTCGTTGGTACATTCCGACAGCCTTTTTTTCTCAAACTATATTTGCATTCAGAGCGTTTGGAGAAAAAATATTCGGAACGTATCCATTTTACGAAGCATCCTACCTGGGCGGCACTGAATCGGTGCGCGGATTTGAGAAACAGCGGTTCTCTGGCGATGCAAGCATGTCGTTTCATGCGGAATCGCGGTTTCATCTCGGTAAAATAAAATTGCTGCTGCCGTTCCATGTCGGTGGGATGCTATTTGGAGAGACAGGACGCGTATTTGCAACCGGTGAAAAATCCGATTTGTGGCATGCTGGGTTCGGTGCTGGAATCTGGTCTTACATTGTTGACAAAGATGTTACATTCAGCATTTCTATTGCTCAATCGCGCGAAGAGATTGAAGGGCATTTTACAACGGGATTTTCTTTCTAAGTAAAAGTGCCACTCACTTTTGAAGTGAGTGGCACTTTATAAATCACTTTTTAGTTGCACCAAAATATTCAAACACTCTCTTCGACAACTCCTTCATGATCGGTCGCGCCTTCCCTTCTTCAATCGGAAGAAAGCAAGCGATCACGTAGCGAATGTTTCCATCATCAACAATTCCAACATCGTGCGTCCAATCGGAATACCATCCGGTCTTGTGATAGAACATTGCATTCAACGGCAACCCGGGCTGCAATTTCGTGGTATCCAGCTGCCTGCCGAGGAATGATTTCATTTGCTGGCTCACCCACGGATTGACGAGTTGATTGGTATAAATACGGTACATAAAATCTGCAGCGTGAAGTGCGCAGGTTTCAGTTGAACGGATTTTGACATAGGAAGAATCTTCAAACTTCCGGCTCAAATATTTCCTTGTCACTTCACTCCCTTCCCAATGATACTGATGCATCAACTCGTTGATGTTTTCACGGCGAGCAAGGTCAATCAAACAGTTCGCCGCTGAATTGTCGCTCCGTGTGATCATTAAATCGAGCAAATACCCGACAGTCACTGTATCGCCGTCTCGCAACAACGGACGTGGATCCCAGGAAATCTCACTTGACTTGTCAACGTCATTCGGAGACTTGACGGCAACAGCGGTTGTTAAAGAATATTTCCCTTGAGAGATTTGACGAAGCACTTCGGCGGCAACATACATCTTATATACCGAAGCAGGGTAAATGAAGTTGTCAAAATAGACTCCGCCGATTCCCGGATTTTTTTTGTTGAGATCAATCACTGCAAACGAGATTTTCTCCGGTCCATCCTCTTCTGTGTTGAACTCTTTGTCAATGCCGAGGTCAACAGCGATTTTCATCATGGCTGCCGACAGAGATTTATCCAATTGAAGATCGGAAGGGATGAAAGTATTTTGGGAAAAAGAGATTTGAAGTGAGAAGAGTAGGAAGAAAAAATTTTTCATGATATGTATTCCTAAGCACAGTTATGCTCAACCCCCTCTTAATCTCCCCCTTTCAGGGGGAGAGATATATTGCCCTCCCCTGTAAGGGGAGGGCAGGGGTGGGGTCGTTTTTTATTGTCTCACCAATTTTTTATATCTAATCCTATGCGGCTGATCCGCTGCAATGCCGAGTTTCTTTTTGCGGAATTCTTCGTACTCCGAATAGTTCCCGTCGAACCATTGAACCTGACTCTCCCCTTCGAATGCGAGAATATGCGTCGCAACGCGGTCGAGGAACCAGCGATCGTGCGAGATGACGACGGCGCAGCCGGCAAATTCCGATATTGCTTCTTCCAACGCACGCAATGTATTGACATCCAGATCGTTCGTCGGTTCATCGAGGAGAAGAACATTCGCTTCTTGCTTCATTGTTTTGGCAAGATGAACGCGGTTCCGTTCTCCACCCGATATTTGTCCCACGAGTTTTTGCTGGTCGCTGCCGCTGAAATTGAACCGCGCAACATACGCGCGCGAATTTACTTCACGAGTACCGAACCGCAATAGTTCTTCCCCGCCTGAAATCTCTTCCCAAATTGTTTTATTCGGATCGAGCGGACGGTTCTGATCGACATAGGCGAGTTTTACAGTCTCACCGACTGTGATCGTTCCTGCATCCGCTTTTTCCTGACCTGTGATCATCCTGAACAGCGTCGTCTTTCCTGCGCCGTTCGGACCGATAACACCGATGATGCCGCCGGGAGGAAGATCGAAACTCATATTTTCGTACAACAGATTGTCGCCGTACGCTTTTGCTACATTCTCGGCTTTGATGACGACATCACCGAGACGGGGACCTTTGGGAATAAAGATCTCGATCTCTTCATTCCGCTTTTCGTGTTCTTCCGACAGCATCTGCTCGTACGATGAAATGCGCGCCTTGCTCTTTGCATGACGTCCTTTCGGATTCATCCGCACCCACTCCAACTCTCGTTTCAAAACTTTTTGACGCTTCGATTCCTGTTTCTCTTCCACTTCCAATCTCTTCTGCTTTTGTTCAAGCCATGAAGAATAATTTCCTTCAAACGGAATTCCTTCACCCCTATCCAATTCCAAAATCCATCCGGCAACATTATCCAGAAAATAGCGATCATGCGTTACGGCGAGAACTGTACCTTTGTATTGTGCGAGATGCTGCTCAAGCCATGAAACAGATTCTGCATCCAGATGGTTTGTCGGTTCATCGAGCAGCAGCACATCCGGTTCTTGCAACATCAGCCGGCACAATGCCACTCGACGGCGTTCGCCTCCCGACAGAACTTTCACCGGAGTTTCTCCCGACGGGCAGCGCAATGCATCCATCGCCTGTTCAAGTTTGCTGTCCAGGTCCCATGCATTGAGATGTTCTATTTTTTCCTGCAATGTTCCCTGCTTTTCCAGCAACTTGTCCATATCCGCGTCAGGGTCAGCAAACTTTGCGGTGATTGCTTCGTACTCTTTCAACAGATTCACTGTCTCCTGCACCCCTTCTTCAACGATCTCCTTCACAGTCTTATTCTGATCCAATTCCGGTTCCTGCGGAAGATAGCCGAATGTGATTCCTTTTTGTGAATTGATCGTGCCGAGGTAATCTTTATCCACGCCGGCAATAATTTTCAACAGCGTCGATTTTCCCGCACCGTTCAGACCGAGCACGCCGATCTTTGCTCCATAGAAGAACGAGAGATAAATGTCCTTCAATACCTGTTTGTTCGGTTTGTGAACCTTCCCCACACCGATCATGGAAAAGATGATCTTATTATCGCTCACGAAAATTCCTTTCTGTCCAGTTTGCAAAAATGGACTACACCTTAGAGGTGGAGCCGATCTAAACTGCTGATAACGTATAAAAGTGGAGCCCACCTTTAAGGTGGACTCCACTTTAGAGATTATTGCCAACGAATATACGGAAAAAATGGTACAGACCATACAGTGAGATCGTTGTGATATGAGGTAATTACCTCAACCGTTTCCTTGCATCTCTCTCGGTAGATGCTTATTTTTCGCAAAGTAAAAACAACCCGAAAAGACCCAATGGAACAATCCACACTCACTGTCGATAATCTCCGTTTCAATTCGGCGTTTAAGTACGTCGCCGACATGAATCTGAATGCGATCCTCAAGATGTGCAGGGAGGAAAAGTTTCAGGCAAACACAGTCATCTTTCAGGAAAATACGAGGGGCGAACGCTTATATATGATCCTTGACGGGAGAGTCAAGATATCCAAAGTGACAAAGTACGGCGCTGAAACGGTTCTGGCATTTTTGGGCAAGGGAGATTTTTTTGGCGAAATGGAACTGCTCGACGACCAGCCCCGATCCGCACGCACGACAGCGGTTGAAAATACCTTATGCGCAAGCATCAGCAAGCAGGATTTTGACAATCTACTCAAGTCAAACAATATCATTCAGCTGAACATCTTGAAAAGCATCACCAAACGATTGCGCACCGCCGACGGAACGATTGTCAACGAGCTAGACAGAACGGTAGAAATTTCGAAGCAGCACATCAACAAACTCAACACATTGATCGACGCTGCGAAACAAGTCAACTCAACGCTCGACCTTGATAAGCTGCTCGATGTTATTCTTGAAACGGCTATTAAATCAATTCAATCAGATCGGGGAACGTTGTATCTGGTTGATGAATTGAAAGGAGAAATTTGGTCAAAGGCGTTGCGGGGATCGGAAGTGATTGAAATCCGTTTACCGCTCGGAAAAGGGCTCGCAGGTTATGTTGCAAAGACCGGTGAGATCGTCAATATACCTGATGCATACAATGATCCGCGATTCAATCCAGAAGTTGATAAAAAAACCGGGTACCGTACCAACAACATGTTGACGATGCCGATGCGCAATCGTGACGGGAAGATCATTGGTGTCTTCCAAATGTTGAATAAAAAAGGGGGACCCTTCTCGCCGCAGGATGAGGAATTCCTGAATGCACTTTCGATCCATGCTTCCATTGCAATTGAAAACGCACGCATGGCACAGGAGATGGTGAACAACGAGCGACTCTCCGCCGTCGGACGAATGGCAAGCACGATCATTCATGATATTAAAAATCCGATGGGAACATTGCGCGTCTATGCGCAGGTGATGAAAAAGAAATCGGGAAATGAAGAAGCGGCAAAAATGGCGGATGAAATGATTCATCAAGTTGACCGCTTCGTAAACATGGCGCAGGAAATTCTCGATTTCAGCAAGGGTGTCAGTTCAACGAACATGGAAGAAGTTGCGTTCGAAGATGTGATGGAAGGGGTCTTGATGTTCATCGAAAAAGATCTGACGAAGAATAACATCAAGCTCGAAAAGAAACTGAACTTCAAGGGAAAAGTAAAACTCGATCAGGACAAGACGGTCCGTGTATTCTACAATATCGCCAGCAACGCGCGCGATGCGATGCCGAACGGCGGTTCGTTGACAGTCGCAACAGATTCCTCCGACGGATTTGTGAAGATCGAGTTTACAGATACCGGAACAGGTATGCCCGATGAAGTAAAAAGACGTATCTTTGAACCGTTCGTAACATACGGCAAGAAGCACGGCACCGGACTCGGCATGTCGATCGTAAAAAAAGTGATCGACGACCACAAAGGGAAGATCGAGATCGACAGCGAACTCGGTAAGGGAACTACGATCAGAATGATGCTGCCGGCACTGGGATAAAGGAAGCGACTTAGCGTTTCAAGTTTCATGTTTCACGTAAAAACAAAAACCCGGGTGATGAACTCGGGTTTTTTAATTTTGATCCAGATATTTGACAGCCATCCCCGCGCACTCAAATCCGCTCTGCACCGCCCCTTCAATTGTTGCAGGAAGTTTTGTGTCTGTCCAGTCGCCTGCGAGAAAAAGATTTTCAATAGAAGTTTTATGGGAAGGACGAAATTGTTCGATTCCGACTTTCGGAGAAAACGTTGCTCGTTTTTCTTTAATAACAAGCGAGTGAATTATCTTTGAGACCGAGGCGGCAGGATAGAATCGTTTGAGTTCATTGTGTCCCAGTTCCACAAGTTCCTCTTTTTCTTTTTCCACGAGATCATGCGCACCGCTGACGACGAGCGATAGATACATCAGTCCGTTGTCCTCATTTCCGTACATCATCGATTTGTTGAAGACCCAATGGATCGGTGAATCGAGCAGCGCACAAAATTTTTCTTTCATAAAGTGCGCATCAAACCACAAGTGCAACGTCACAATCGGCGACGATTCAAATTCATTGATAAACACCATTCCGAGGGGATTATATTCACCGAACACTCTTGGAATGTCAAAATATGGAACTGCAGAAATAACTGTTGTCGGTTGAATCTTGTTTCCATTGCTCAGCACAACATCCTGAATCCTGCCTGCCCGCCTTGGTGGGAAACCTGAATCGTGAAACCTTTCCACACTCGTATTCAACAGTATCTTCCCTCCGCGCTTTTCAATAAACTCAATCGCTTTATCGACCAATACCGTACTCAATCCATTTTTGGGAATGACCATCGATGCATTTTTGCGGGAACCGAAAAACGCCGTTTTGATGACCTTAGCAAAGAGAGCTGCCGAGACTTTTTCCAGCGAATCGTTCAGCGCGCCGATGGCGATAATATCCCAGAGATATTTCCTGTTTTCTTCCGGCTGTCCGAGTTCCTCGAGCCATTGCGAAACAGAAATTGAGTGAAGATGCCTGTTCGTGTCGGGATCTTTCAGCATCACATCAATACCGACTCTCAACAGTTTCAGCCTGTTTACAAAAGAAAGATTCGACAAACCAAACAATCCCCACAGCACATTGAGCGGCGCGGGAAGGCGATTCGTTTTCAATTCAACGGGGGATTTGTCCGGCGCACGAAAAATAACAGACATTGTATCTTGAACTTCGACGAAATTTTCGGCGCCGATCATCTTTAAATACCGCAGCGTTGCATGATAACACCCCATCAATAAATGCTGGCCGTTGTCCACTTCGCCTCCCGTTTCCGGGTGCCGGAATGAATATGTCCGTCCGCCAAGATGCTGCTTTTGTTCGATAAGGAGAATGGAATGTCCATGAGAGGTCAACTCAACGGCGGCTGCAAGTCCGGCAACGCCGCCTCCGATGATAAGTACGTCTGGAGAAGTGGTAGTCATGCCATGAGTTTCATATGAATCGTGGTCGAAATCCGATTCCTCAATGTATCAAATGCATCACTCATGGCATGACAGCAATGAGTGCTTATTTTTTCCGGTTGTTCCACCAGACATGTGCGGTGATGAGGATCTTTTTGAAATTGGAAATGCGGATGCGGTGTGCAAAAACATTATATTCGGCACGTTCGATATCTTTCAAGAGACGTGAATAGATCTCCTGCATGATAAGCGCGGCAATAAAGAGCGGTTTGTCCTCTTCCGAAAGATGTTTCATCGCCTCAGCAAAATATTTTCTCGCCCGCTCTGCTTCGAATTTCATTAACCGATAAAATTTTTCATTGTACGTATTGGTGAGGAGCTCTTCTTCAGAGTATCCGAATTGTTCCAAATCCTCTTTCGGAAGATAAATACGTCCCTTTTTGGCATCAGTCGCAACATCGCGCAGGATGTTCGTCAGTTGAAGTGCAATACCGAGGTTGACAGCATATTCTTTTGCTTCTTCATGTTTGTAACCAAAGATCTCTGTACTGATCAACCCGACAGTTGATGCGGCGCGGTAGCAGTACAGTTTCAGATCGTCAAATGTGTTGTACCGTGCGTTGACGAGATCCATTTCCATCCCTTTGATCAACTCCTGAAAATGGTGAAGCGGAATATTGAATCGCCGGATGATCTGCGCAAGTCTGTTCACCAACGCATATTGCGATCGTCCGTCAATTCCTTGATCGAACTCTATTGCCCATTGCAAAAGACGCTGCCGTTTGGTAGAAACACTCTCTTCTTCATCTACGATATCATCCGCTACACGGCACCACGCATAGACAACATTGATCGCCTCGCGTTTCGGTTTCGGCAACAGAAGAAACGAGTAATAGAAATTACTCCTCTTGTTCTTTTCGATGATATCTGCCGTTAGAAGATGTTCCATTGATTACGAGATAAATGATTTCGCTGCAAGAGAAAGCATGCCCAACTTTGTGAGAGCCGGACGAACTGCGCTGGTATCAAAATCCAACAACTCGATCTTGTCCAGAATTTTTGATCCGCCGAGATAAATAAAACGGAGCTCTTTCCTGAAGTGAGGGTTCACCTTTGAAAGAAGCGGCTCCCCTTCCTTAAACATTCTCCTCGTCCGTTCTACCTGCAATTTCATCATTTGACGAAACTCATTCCGCTTCTCGTTACGCAGTATATCGGAGAAAGTTAAGTCAAATCGCTGCAGATCTGTCGTTGCAATATAGAAACGATTTCTCCGTGTATCAACCGAAATATCTTGCCAAAAGTTCGTCAACTGCAGCGCAGTACATATCTTATCCGAATATTGTTCGTTTTCATCGTTCGAACAATTGAACAATTTGAGCAACAGCCTTCCGATTGGATTGGCGGAATATCGACAATAATCCAACACTTCATTGAACGTCTCATAGTGTGGATTTGCGGAATCCCTCCGAAATGCGATCAACAAATCCTGGAAGTATGAATGCGGTAATCCAAACTGTTCAATTACTTCCGCAAGTTTTCTGAAAAAACTATCCGGGGCAGAGCCGTTGGTGCTTTGCAAAAGCATTTGCTCCCATTCATCAATCTGTCGGATCCTTACTTCCGGACTCTGCATTCCTTCGTCTGCAATATCATCCGCAACACGGGCAAATGCATAAATGAGATGAATTGGTTCTCGATATTTTTTTGGCAGCAACCAGGAACCCACCGGAAAGTTTTCATAGTGTTTATGGGCAAGATTTAAAAGATTTTCTGCCATTTTTTGAATTGTAATTTCTACAATACCTTTGAAATATTGCTTTTTTTAGTGGGAAACATTTAATAAAGCGGTCAAATTTAATCAAAAAATGGGTGGAGACCTAATGGCATATACAATGAACATACATAGTCAGAACCGAACAGACTATGAAAAACATATACAGAATATTGATCGCATTTTTTCTCCAGGCAACCTCAACGTTAGCACAGCCGTTCGATCTCATCTCAGCAAAACCGGAACAAAAAGTAGCAGAAAGCCCATTATTCACAATATCAAACAATGCCATGAACCTTTATGCCAGCACAAACCTTTCGCGACCGTTTGCAGTGGTCAATAACGATACGTTTGTCGTTGACCGCAGTTCACAGACCACCTCTGTCAACCACAATCAAACGGTTATAAACGATTTTACACTTGAACAAAACTACCCCAATCCTTTCAATATGTCAACTGTCATTCGATATTCCCTTCCTGAAGATGCGGACGTAACGATAAAAGTGTATGACATCATTGGGAAAGAGATCGGAACATTGGTACATTCGAAGCAGGCAGCGGGTGTTCACAGTGTCGGATTCGGTAACAACACCCTTTCATCCGGTACATACTTTTACCGATTAACAGTTGTGTCCGGCGACGGAAAGACACACATTGAAACAAAAAAAATGATAGCGATGAAATAATATGATGAGACTGATTTTACTTATATCACTCTCTTCATCCTTAATACTCGCCCAGCAACTAGTTGTGAAAACTGATAAAGGAACCACGACGATTCCTGTTACGTCATCGATCCAAACCTCTCTCGCAAACGACAGTATCGTCATATCAAAGGAGGATCGTTCGGAAAAGATACAATGGATCGTTGAATTAAAATCACCCTCCCTGCTGCAACAAAGACTATCAAAGACAAAAAATATATCATTATTATCCTCCGAACGATCAACAGTAATTCAAAGCATTAAAAGTGCTTCTCCTGCCGTCATCATTAAAAAAGAATTTTCAGTCATATTGAACGGATTCAGTGTCTCAGCAACAAAAGACGAAATATCCACTATCCGTTCCATTACAGATGTTAAAAATGTATTTGAAGATATCACTGTTGCCTCACAACCGATCGACGCTACATCGTCCGGGACCACAACGATTGTTTCGCCCGATTCCATTTCCGGGAAAGGAATCAGGATCGGCGTCATCGATACCGGTATCGACTATACGCATGAATCTTTTGGCGGAGGATTTGGAGCTGGATTCCAAATCTCGGGAGGATACGATTTCGTCAACAATGATTCCGACCCTATGGACGATAATGGGCACGGTACGCATGTTGCCGGAATCATCGGCGGACATTCGGCAACAATTAAAGGAATCGCATATAACGCTGAATTGTACGCGTATAAAGTTCTGAGTGCACAAGGAACCGGACGCGCCTCCGATGTGCTTGCTGCAATTGAACGAGCCGTTGCCGACAGTGTCGATATCATCAATCTGAGTTTGGGAAGTTCAACGGGCAATCCAAATGATGTATTGAGTGAAGCAGTCAATCGCGCGGTCGAATCAGGCATCGTTGTCGTTGCAGCAGCAGGGAACACCGGTGAATTTGAGACGATCCATTCTCCCGGTGTTGCGGAATATGCTCTCACTGTCGGCGCATCAGACGGGGATAAAATCGCATCGTTCAGCGCCAAAGGTCCCGTATCCAGTAAATATATGATCAAACCGGACGTCGTCGCACCGGGTGTTGGAATTGTATCTGCCAAAAATGGGGGCGGATACATAGCTATGAGCGGCACGTCGATGGCGACACCGCTTGTTACTTCGATCGCAGCCGCACTCAAAGAGATCCATCCGGGGTGGGATGCATTTCAAATTAAAGATGCGATCATCTCCGGCGCAAAAGATCTGAACACTCCATTGTTTGCTCAGGGCAATGGTGTAGTCTCCGATAAGATTTTTTCTGCAGAAGTTATTGTCAGTCCCGCACACATCACTTTCGGATTTAATTCCCCCACAACGGCACAATGGACGAAAATCGATACGATCGAAATCTATAATCCAACATCCAAACGAAAGAAATACGAGTTCGGATTCCAATCGACGAATCCGGCGCTCATGATCGATATACAACCGGCATCCCTTGATCTGCAACCGTCAACAAGGCAAAAAATTATTATCACTGTAACAACCAACAATCTTTTTCTTATCAACAATAAACGATTCTCGGAAGGATACACAGGTAAAATTCACGGTTTTGGGGAGAATGATACGCTGACGATCCCGTTCACTTTTTTCAAGGGAAATGTCCTTCATCTCGAATTCAATGAGGCACCGTGGCAGGTGCTGGTCCACAACCGGAAGAATTTCAAGACCATTACCGCTCCAAAATCAAATTCCGTTTCCTATGTTCTTGACAACGGAACGTACGATATCGTCACCTCCTTTTTCGATTCATATTACGTCATTAAAGAAAATATTCCCGTGGATGGTTTTTCATCGCTGACAATCAGGAAGGATGAAGCGATACACGCGATCTCGATCCTACCGGTGAACGAAAAAGGAAACCGGCTGGAAGTTTCCGAGACCGGCACATACAGTTATGTGGAAGGCATCATGTACAAAGCAACCGGAGTTTCGTATGTCGGTTTGGGCGGAGGGATGATGACGGCTGCCAACGAAAGGGTGAAATATTTTTCGCCGGTCAGCGACAAATATTCATTCGGGTACGCTCTCTCATACCAGTATGGAACCGGACTCACATACACATTCGAGACCGTACTTGATTCCGGAATTACCTCGGCAAAACAGATCGAGTTTATCGGACCTGATCTGAAAAAGGTCGAAATGAAATATTCCGTTGCTTCAACTGTACAAAAGATCTTTCCGATCACATGGACTTCATTTATCGGCACTGGCAGTAAGGTGAGCGTAACATTTTATAACGGGAACGATACACCGTTAACATTTCCGTTTGTACAAACAAATTATATATCGGACCGAAAAACCTCCTTTCCGATCTTCTACCACAGAGAAGCCTTTACCTACTAAAAAAGGTTCATTCTCTCCTGAAATTACTGAAGAAAAGTTCAATTGACTCTGTAAGCATCTTCTCGTAACTTCTCAGCACCATTATCATGAGAAGCACAACAATGAGCGTCAATACAGAGATCCTCCGCAAAGCAAGTTCACATGTCTACAATCTCTTCCACGAACAATCAAACGACCAAAACAAGTACCACAACTACGACCATACGCTCGATGTTGTGACCAACGCTGTGGAAATTGCTGAAGGGATGAAATTATCCCGATCGGATATGGAGATCGTGATGCTGGCGGCGTGGTTCCATGATACGGGGTATTTATACTCTCCCAAAGATCATGAGGAACGAAGCGCGGGAATTGCCGCTACGTTTTTGCAGGAACAGAAATATCCCGCTGAAAAGATTGAAAAAGTTGTCGGATGCATACATGCTACAAAGGTGCCGCAGAAACCGAATAATATTCTTGAACAAGTGATGTGCGATGCCGACCTTCTTCATCTCGGAAAAAAAGGTGTTCTGGAAAAAGGCGAATTATTGCGTCAAGAAATTGAAAGTACCAAAGGAGAATCGATCTCTGAACGCGACTGGATCAAACGGAGCATCGAATTCTTCGCACAGCATCATTATCATACCCGGTATGCACTGAACGAATACAACGGACGACGCGAAGAGAATATGGTCAAATTAAAAAAGAGATTGAAAAAGATCGAGAACAGGAACGGCACAAACGAATCGATTTCGCCGGAAAAGATACTGAAAGAAAAATTGCCGAACCGGGGGATCGAAACGATGTTCCGCATCGCTTCTCAGAACCACATGGAATTGAGTTCCATCGCCGATAATAAAGCGAATATCATGATCAGTGTTCCCGCCATCATCATATCTATCGTCACGTCGGTGTTGCTCCGCAGAATCAATGAAACCCCGGAACTTATCGTCCCCACGTTTATGCTCCTGTTGACATGTGTCGCAGCGATCGTTTTTGCCATCCTGTCTACCCGCCCGAAAGTAACTTCCGGTGAATATTCCAGGAATGATATTTCCGAAAAGAAGATCAATCTTTTATTCTTCGGGAATTTTTACGGAATGAAATACGCCGACTATGAGTGGGGGATGCGGGAATTGATGAAAGACAAAGAATTGCTGTACGGAACGCTGATTAAGGATATCTATTATCTCGGACAGGTGTTGGGACGAAAGTACAACTACCTGCGGGTCAGTTACAATATTTTCCTCTACGGGCTTGTCGCATCGGTACTCGCATTTATCTATGCTTTCTGGAAGTACGGCGTCGCTATTTAATCTCTGTTAAGTTTGTATTAAATGTTTCCGATGCCGAACATTTGTTCGGCATCTTTATTTATCTTCCATTATGGATATCCTCGGATTCGATATTTTCAAATTTTTTTCGGAGTCGGTGGAGTTCGACGAGAAAAAATATGTCAATCGCGAGATCAGCTGGTTGGCTTTCAACCACCGGGTCCTGCAGGAGGCAAAGGATCATCGCAATCCGTTGTACGAGCGCCTGAGATTCCTTGCTATCTATTCGTCGAATTCAGACGAGTTCTTCCGCGTCCGCGTCGGATCGATCCGCAGTCTGATGAGACTCAAGAAAAAGAAGAAAAAGAAGTACGACATCGATCCGGGGGACCTGCTGGACGAGATCCACCGCATCGTTAAAAAGCAGCAGGAAGAATACGGCAGTATCTTTCGGAACGAGATCCTGAAAGAGATGAGAGAGCAGAAAGTATTCCTCGTCTCGGACAAAGACTCAAAGATCGTCCACGAACAGTTCGTCAATGATTATTTCAAAGAGAATATTCTCCCCCATATTAAGTACACTTTCCTCTCTGAAATAAGCGGCGAGATTTTCTTGCAGAACAAGCAGCTCTATCTTGTCGTGCAATTGAAATCGAAGGACACAGCGTCTGCTAAATATCAATACGCGCTCGTCGATGTACCGACACAGCATGCACCACGGTTCATTGAGCTGCCAAAGTTCGAGAATAAGTACTACATCATGTTCCTTGACGATGTCCTGAGAAAGAACCTGTCATATGTCTTCCCGAACTTCGACATTATCTCTTCCTATGCCATCAAATTGACACGCGACGCGGAATTATATTTTGAAGATGAATTGAACGGCGACGTTGTCGATGTGATCAGGAAAGCAGTGAAGACCCGCAAGACGGGCGCTCCGGCTCGTTTTCTCTACGATCCGACCATACATGACGAGCTCCTCACGATCCTGCGAAAATCGCTTCAGCTGTCAGAAAAAGAATTGATCTCGGGTGCGCGGTACCACAATTTCAGCGACTTCTTCAATTTCCCGAATCCCGAAGGGAGGCTCTCACGATTTGAAGATCTCGAACCGTTGAATGACAGACACTTACTCGCGCATCAATCCTTTTTTCCCGCTCTGAGGGAGCGCGACTGGATTCTCCACTATCCGTATCATTCATACGAACCGGTTGTCCGTTTTCTGGAAGAAGCGGCTGTCGATCCGAACGTCATGCAGATCAGAATGACATTATACCGTGTCGCTTCCCAATCACGCATCATCAATGCACTGATCACTGCGGCAAAAAATAAAAAACAAGTGACGGCATACGTTGAATTAATGGCTCGGTTCGACGAAGAATCGAATATCTATTGGGCGGAAGAATTAAAAAATGCCGGCGTAAAGGTTCTGTACAGTTACCCGGGTTTGAAAGTACATGCGAAACTCTGCCTCGTCACCCGAACGGAAGGAACCGTAAAACGACGGTACGGATATTTGAGTACCGGCAACTTCAATGAAAAAACCTCTCAATTGTACGCCGATCACGGCTTCTTCACATCCGACATTCGCATCACGAATGAAATGTTCGATGTATTCAGATTCCTGAACAAGAAGATCAACACGGTGAAATCCAACCATTTGCTCGTTGCCCCTTTTTCGTTACGCACGCGATTGATAGAATTGATCGATCAGGAAATAAAAAATGCTCGCCAGAGACTCCCGGCGGCAATCACTATGAAAGCAAACAGTCTCGAAGATCGCGAGATGATAGACAAACTCTACGAAGCAAGCGAAGCAGGAGTGAACGTCACATTGATCATTCGAGGTATATTCTGCCTGGTGCCGGGAGAGAGAACGCTCAGTAAAAATATTTCGGCATTCAGTATTGTCGGAAGGTTCCTGGAACACGGCCGCATTTATCTCTTCCACAACGCAGGGAATGAACTGATCTATTTATCGTCAGCAGACTGGATGAAAAGAAATCTGAGCCGCAGAGTTGAAGTGGCGTTCCCGATCTATGATGAAAATATCAAGAAAGAACTGAAAGACATTTTGAATTTTCAATTGATGGACAGTGTCAAGGCGAGGATTTTGGATAAAAATTTGAAGAACAATTACAGGAAAAGCGAAGACAACAAACCTGTCGAATCACAACTGGAGATCTACCACTACCTTAAGACAAAAAATTCAACGTAACATCATCGAATATATTTCGACGCCATTTAAAGAATCCCCTTTCGCTTCAATAACGCCGAGTCGTATCGAACCGGTGCTTGAAAAATCAATTCGCATAAATCCGGTTCCCCTGCCGGCAAAGATCGAATTATCTCCATATGTCAACGCTTCGGTATGCTTTTGAATCCCTTTGCCGCTCACAAGGTAATAGTGCCGGGATTTCCCATCCAGCACTTGTAACGTGTGTTCATGTCCCGCAGCGTACACGACAGGATCGTAGAGCGAAAGAACACTATCAATCGTAGTGCGCATTGCTTCATAACGGCTTCCTGCAAAATCCTGGTCTGAAATGCCCATCATACGGGAGAACGGATAGAGTGATCCGATACCCGGCAACGGGATCCATAACCAGTCAACGAGTTTCCGCAGCGGAAAAATGTGATCGCGCCAATCGAAAAATCCGCCATGTTCTCCATGTGATTCCAAAGGATGGTGCGCAGCTATCACGATTTTTCTTGAGGTATCCAATGTCCGTGAGAGAGAATCTAAAAATCTTTTTTTGGTTTGCCCCTCTTCAATATCACCGCTATACAAAGGCTTATCATATCCGTGAAGCCACCAATGGGTGTCGATGGCAAT